>NZ_JBMDIY010000054.1:0-27514 GCF_057808895.1 Flavobacterium sp. FG68 | reverse complement strand
GTAACACAACTGTTTTTGGTGCAGTCTTTCTAGGTTCGAGTCCTAGTAGACCAACATAAAAAGCCTCTCAATCGAGAGGCTTTTTTTATGGAATAAATTTAAAATTCAGAGTATTTATTTCTTAATTGAAATTTTGATTTAAATTTTTAAGGTGATAACTGGTTTTACCGCATGGTTTACTAAGCCTTCACTTATACTTCCGTTAAAAAAGTGTGCGAAACCAGTTCTTCCATGAGTACACATTCCAATAATATCGGCATTTATACTGTTAGAAAAATTGATAATTCCTTTTTCGATATTAGTGTCATTGTAAATATGTGTGTCGTAATTTGTGAGATTGAAATGATTCGTAAAATCCTTAATTGCTTGTTCGATTATGTGTGTTGGTTTAAAACTATTTGGAGTGCAAATAGTTACCAGATGTAATTTTGCGTCAAAGGATCTAGTGAAATTTAAAAGCTTTTCAAACGGTTTTTTGGTTTCTTCTGTAAAATCAGAAGCAAAAACAATATTCTGTACGTTAAAATCTGAAATATCTTTTTTGATGACTAAAACGGGAATTTCAGAATTTCTCACCACTTTTTCGGTATTTGAGCCAATTAGTAGTTCTTCTAATCCTGATGAACCATGTGAACCCATAATAATTAAATCAATATTATAGTCTTTGCTTACTTGAGTAATACCGTGAATTGGTTTGTCCATTTTTACAACTTCCGTGACCTGAATTCCGTCAAGAAAAGCGCTTTGTGAGATTGCGTCAAGAGTCTCATTTGCTTTTTGCATAAAAAGCATAGTTTCGGGAATGCTTACACCTCCAAATATTGCATCATTGGTTTGATGCGGGAATTCGAGCATGTGTAAAATAATGATTTCAGAATCGTTTTTTTTGGCGATTTGAGCGGCGATTTTTAAGGCGTGTTCGGCATGTTCTGAAAAATCAGTAGGTACTAAAATTCGTTTCATAATTTTCGGGTTAAATTATTAGAATAATATGTTTTTGAACGCTACTATAAAGATAAGAAATATTTTTAGAGCAATCTATTTATTTGATTTATAAAAAAATCACTATATTTGCACCGTTATTTATTAAAATCTAAATAATGAGGGGACTAATTGTCCCCTCTTTTTATAAAATTATGACATTTAAGGAAAAAGTAAACGAATTAATTACAGAAGCTCTTCTGGAAAAGCCATCGATCTTTTTGATTGATCTTGCGGTTTCGGATTCTTTTAAAATTAGTGTAGGTTTAGACGGAGATAATGGAGTGGCGCTTCAGGATTGTATTGACATTAGTCGTGCAATTGAGAATAATCTGGATCGTGAAGAACAGGATTTTTCGCTTGAAGTTGCATCGGTTGGAGTAGGTTCTCCTTTGAAATTAATAAGACAATACAAGAAAAATATTGGTAGAACGTTGATTGTTACTACAAATAATGAAAAAATTGAAGCAGAATTAGTAGAAGCTAACGATGTTTTTATAATTTTGTCTTGGGAGGCAAGAGAACCGAAAAAAGTAGGAAAAGGAAAAGAAACAGTTCAAAAAGAACAACAGATACCTTATACAGAAATTAAAGAGGCAGTTGTTACAGTAACATTTTAATTAAAGAATTCGCATGGAAAATTTAGCATTAATCGATTCATTCTCAGAGTTTAAAGATAATAAACTTATTGATCGTGTAACGCTTATGGCAATTTTAGAGGACGTGTTTAGAAATGCATTGAAGAAAAAATACGGTTCTGATGATAATTTCGATATCATTATAAATCCTGACAAAGGAGATATGGAGATATGGAGAAGAAGAGTTATCGTTGCTGACGAAGATCTTGATTTTGAAAATGAAGAAATTACTTTGACTGAAGCAAGAATGATCGAAGCGGATTTTGAAATTGGTGAAGAGGTTTCTGAAGAGGTAAAATTGATTGATTTAGGAAGAAGAGCTATTTTGGCTTTACGCCAAAACTTAATATCTAAAATTCACGAACACGATAATACAAATCTTTACAAGCAATTTAAAGATATTATTGGTGATATTTATACTGCCGAAGTGCATCACGTGCGTCCAAGAGTTGTTATTTTAGTTGACGATGAAGGAAACGAAATTGTGCTTCCAAAAGAAAAACAAATTCCATCTGACTTTTTCCGTAAAGGAGATAATGTTCGTGGAATTATTGAAAGCGTGGAATTAAAAGGAAATAAACCACAAATTATTATGTCTAGAACTTCTGAGAAGTTTTTAGAAAAATTATTTGAACAAGAAATTCCTGAAGTATTCGACGGTTTAATTACAGTTAAAAATGTAGTGCGTATCCCGGGAGAAAAAGCAAAAGTTGCTGTAGACTCTTATGATGACAGAATTGACCCTGTTGGAGCGTGTGTAGGTATGAAAGGATCTCGTATTCACGGAATCGTTCGTGAATTAGGAAACGAAAATATCGACGTAATCAACTATACAAGCAATATTCAATTGTTTATTACAAGAGCATTAAGCCCTGCAAAAGTTTCTTCTATCAAAATTGACGAAGAAAACAAAAGAGCTGAAGTTTTCTTGAAATTAGAAGAAGTTTCTAAGGCAATTGGTAGAGGAGGTCACAATATTAAATTAGCGGGTCAGCTAACAGGTTACGAATTAGATGTTATTCGTGAAGGAGATGTTGCAGGTGCAACGGCTGATGAAGACGATGTTGAATTAACAGAGTTCTCAGATGAAATCGAAGACTGGGTAATTGAAGAATTTGCTAAAATAGGTTTAGATACTGCAAAAAGTATCTTAAAACAAGAAGTAGAAGATTTAGTAAGAAGAACGGATTTAGAAGAGGAAACAATTCTTGACGTTATGAAAATACTAAAAGAAGAGTTTGATAACTAATTATCTGCTCTAACAACACAACGAAAAAGGTAATAATAAAAAGGTTATATGTCTGAAGAGAGAGTAATAAGAATAAACAAGGTTTTAAGGGAATTAAATATCTCGTTAGAAAGAGCTGTTGATTATCTAAAAGATAAGGGAATTGCTATTGATGCAAATCCAAATGCTAAAATTTCTGACAGCGAATTTAATATCCTGCAAAGCCAATTTGCGGGCGATAAGGGGAATAAGGAAGCTTCTAAAGAAGTAGGGGAAGAGAAAAGAAAAGAAAAAGAAGCATTACGTGTTGAGCGTGAGAAAGAAATTGAGGACAAACGCAGACAAGACGAAGAACGTCAGAAACAACAAGAAATCATCAAAGCGAGAGCTGTTGTTACCGGACCTGTTCAAGTTGGTAAAATTGATTTAAATCCAAAAAAAACTGCTGTTGCTCCAGAAGAACCAGTTAAGGCTGAAGAGCCTAAAACTGTTACTCCATCTCAAACAGAAAAACCTGTTCAAAAAGAAACTGCACCATCAGAGCCTGTTGCTCCTGTAGTATCTGAAGAGAAAAAGGTGGAAAAACCAATTATTACAGAGAAAAAAGAAGTAAAAGCTGAGAATTCTAAAACAGCGCAGGAGCCAATTGTTTCAACTGACCCTGCAACTGCTGAAGAAACGATCACTACTCAATATCAAAAATTATCAGGAACTACTCTTACTGGGCAGACAATTGACTTGTCTCAATTTAACAAGCCTAAGAAAAAGAAGGAAGAACCGAAAATTACTCCAAATAAACCTGGAGCTCCGGGAGCTGGAAACAATAATAACGCTAATAAAAATAAGCGTAAAAGAATCGCTCCTAAACCTGGTACACCGGGTGCACCAAAACCTGCAACAGGAAATGCGCCGGGAACACCAAATCCTAATAAAATTACTCCAAATACAGGAGGCGGAGGCTTTAATGCTAACAGAAGTGCAAGACCAGGTTTTGTAAAAGGAAACCGTCCTGCAATTGTTGCAAAAGTTGAGCCTACTGAAGAAGAGGTAAAAAACCAAATTAGAGAAACTCTTGAAAAACTTCAAGGTAAAGGCGGTAAATCTAAAGCGGCTAAATACAGAAGAGATAAAAGAGAAACGCACCGTCAGAAATCTGATGATGAGCAAAGAGCTCTTGACGAAGGAAGTAAAACGATTAAAGTTACAGAATTCGTTACAGTAGGTGAAATTGCAATCATGATGGATGTGCCGATTACTAAAGTAATTGGAACTTGTATGTCTCTTGGAATCATGGTAACGATGAACCAGCGTTTAGATGCTGAAACATTAACTATTGTTGCTGATGAATTTGGTTACGAAGTTGAGTTTATTACTGTTGATATCGAAGAAGCAATCGAGGTTGTTGAAGATAAAGAAGAAGATTTAGTTACAAGAGCACCTATCGTTACTGTAATGGGTCACGTCGATCACGGTAAAACATCTTTACTGGATTATATTCGTAAAGAAAATGTTATTGCTGGTGAGTCTGGAGGTATTACACAGCACATTGGGGCTTACGGAGTAACTCTTGATAATGGCCAAAAAATCGCATTCTTAGATACGCCGGGTCACGAGGCGTTTACCGCGATGCGTGCACGTGGAGCTCAAGTTACCGATATTGCAATTATCGTAGTAGCGGCGGATGATGATATCATGCCACAAACAAAAGAAGCAATTTCTCACGCACAAGCTGCGGGAGTACCAATTATATTTGCAATCAATAAAATTGATAAACCAAATGCTAATGTTGAGAAAATCAAAGAGCGTCTGGCTAGTATGAATTTACTTGTTGAAGATTGGGGTGGAAAAATTCAGTCACATGATATTTCTGCAAAAGTTGGAACAGGGGTAAAAGAATTATTAGAGAAAGTTTTATTAGAAGCAGAAATCTTAGATTTAAAATCTAATCCAAATAAAGCGGCTCAAGGAACAGTTGTTGAAGCTTTCTTAGATAAAGGAAAAGGATATGTGTCAACAATTTTAGTTCAGCATGGAACTTTAAAAGTTGGAGATTATATGCTTGCAGGAAAACACCATGGTAAAGTTAAAGCGATGCATGATGAAAGAGGGCATATTGTTTTAGAAGCTGGTCCTTCGACTCCGGTATCTGTTTTAGGTTTAGATGGAGCTGCAACAGCGGGTGATAAGTTTAATGTATTTGAAGACGAAAAAGAAGCAAAACAAATTGCATCTAAACGTTCTCAATTAATGCGTGAACAATCTGTACGTACTCAGCGTCATATTACACTTGATGAAATTGGACGTCGTATCGCTCTTGGTCAGTTTAAAGAATTGAACGTAATCCTTAAAGGAGACGTTGATGGATCTGTTGAAGCATTATCAGATTCGTTCTCTAAACTTTCTACTGAAGAAATTCAAATTAATATCATACATAAAGGAGTTGGTGCAATTACAGAAACTGACGTTATGTTAGCTTCTGCATCAGATGCAATCATTATCGGATTTAACGTTCGTCCTGCTGGAAATGCAAGACAGCTTGCTGATAAAGAAGAAATCGATATCCGTTACTATTCTATTATCTACGCAGCAATCGATGACTTGAAAGATGCGATGGAAGGAATGTTAGCTCCTGAAATGAAAGAAGAAATTTTAGGAACTGCAGAGATTCGCGAGATTTTCAAAATTTCTAAGGTTGGTTCAATCGCTGGTTGTATGGTAACAGATGGTAAAATCTTAAGAACTTCTAAAATTAGAGTTATTAGAGATGGAGTTGTAGTTCATACAGGTGATCTTGTTGCTTTAAAACGATTCAAAGATGACGTTAAAGAAGTAAGTAAAGGTTACGATTGTGGTATCCAGATTAAAGGATTTAATGATATCGAAATAAGCGATGTTATTGAAGCTTACCATGAAGTAGCAATTAAAAAGAAATTGAAATAATATTCAAATCTATATGTAAAGTCCCAATGAAAATTGGGACTTTTTTTATGCGCTCAATTTATATTTGTCTACTTTGATATAATTTATTAAATATTTTAGTCAACTCAAATTTTAGTATTATTTTTGGGAGAATCAATTTAGTACTATATAATATGAAACCAATAATATATTCGTTTTGTTTTTATGTTTTGTCTACTTTGTCTTTTTGTCAGGAAGCTGTAGAAAAACCTGCTCCGCCAGCGGGTAATGCACTAATTGGAGATTTCTATGGTGCTGATGTTTCTGTCGTTTCAATTGACAAAGCAATTTCTGTTGAAAAGCTTGAAAGCAAATTAAAGGATACAAAAAAAGAAGAAGGGATTGCTGTGAAAGGTGAGGTGACTAATGTTTGTGAAAAAAGAGGATGCTGGATAACTCTTAAGACGGAAGATGGATCATCCTTCTTTGTAAAAATGAAAGATTATGCATTTTTGTTCCAACAGCTCTAAAAGGTAAAAAAGTGGTTTTAGAAGGTAACGCAGAGCGCAAAGTTACATCTGTAGACGAGTTGAAGCATTATGCAAAAGATGCTAAAAAAACAAAAGCTGAGATAGATGCTATTACTGCGCCAAAAGAAGAAATTAGATTTTTAGCAGATGGGATAAAAGTGGTAAACTAATTGAAATTTACAAATTTGAATTTGATATTATAACTGAATCTGCAAAGGTTAAAGAGTTTAAAAAGATACTTAGATTTATATAAACAAAAAGCGAGATAATTATCTCGCTTTTTGTTTATTGTTTAGTTTTTACTTATTTGCCTGGCTTAAGTAAAAAGACGCTTTTGTATTTTTTTCTAATATCAATTAAATTTCTTTCGGCTTCTATTCTTAATTTAAAATTTCCAACAATAACCTTGTAATTCGGAGTGTTAAAAATTATGGTGCCGTCAATATTTGTATATTCTCTTTTGAAGTCTGACAAAGTCTTTTTTGCATCTTCGCTTTTGCCGCTAAAAATTTGAATTCGATAAGAATCGTTTGTACTTATTGATGTGTTAAATTTACGTTTGTCGTTCAATAATTGCTCAAATTTTGGGTCTTGATTCAGTGTTAAATTTTGGCTTTGAGCATGAATATTATATGCTAATGACAACATTGTGAATGTTAAGAAAACGTTTTTTGAAGAGGTTAAAATTCTCATAATGTGATGGTTTTTATGCAAAAATACTATTTAAAGTTTGTATGTAAAATTTTAATATTATTTAGAATTGATATAAATTGATATTTAAGACTATTTTAAGGTTTTGAGAATAGTTCATAAGTCGTATTTTTGTGCAAGTTTTAAAAGAAGGTATTAGTTTTTGTCTGATTTATTACAGAAAAAATCATACCAAAAATTAGTAGATAATTATTATACTATATGAAAAAGGTGGGTAACCATAATTCGATCTCAAGAAAATTATTACTTAGTTTATCGCTAACGTTAATTTTCTCCCTAACTTCATTTGCTCAAGATCCGGCTGCAGCTCCTGCGGCGACTGAAGCTGCTGCAGCTCCTGCTGCTGCATCTGGTGGTGGTGATCCGGTAAAAGGGAAAGAACTTTTTAATGCAAATTGCGCTGCATGTCACAAATTAGATGCTAAATCAACTGGTCCGGCTCTTAGAGGAGTTGCTGCTAAACATGAAATGGCTTGGATTTACAAGTGGGTTCATAATAGCTCTGAAGTAATTAAGTCAGGTGACCCTGTTGCTGTAAAGCTTTTTGAAGAGAATAACAAGTCTGTAATGACTTCTTTTCCTCAGTTATCTGAAGCTGATATTGATAATATTATCGCTTATACTTCTGAAGTAAAAGCTGAGCCGGCTGCAGTTCCTGGCACTGTTCCTCCTGGGGAAAAAGTTGAAGGCGGTGGAATTTCTAATAATATTATTTTAGGAGCTCTTGCTTTAGTAATGGCTATTTTAGTTGTTATGTTGTTCATGGTAAACAAAGTATTAACTAAAGTTGCAAGTAATAATGGAATCGTAGTTGGGCCTAAAGAAGCTAGAACTCCAATTTGGAAAGCATTTGCTAAAAACCAATTTTTAGTATTAGTTACTTCTATATTCTTGCTTTTAGCTAGTGGTTACTTTGTGTACGGATACTTGATGCAGGTTGGTGTTGATCAGAATTATGAGCCAATTCAGCCAATTCACTATTCACACAAAATTCACGCTGGTGATAACGAGATCAATTGTAAATATTGTCACTCTGCTGCACGTGTAAGTAAAACGGCTGGTATTCCTTCTTTAAATGTTTGTATGAACTGTCATAAAAACATTTCTGAAGTTGCAGAAACTACTGCTACTGCTGAATACAGCAAAGCATTTTACGATGCTCAGATTCAAAAATTATATGATGCTGTTGGATGGGATAAGACTAAACAAGCTTATACCGGAAAAACACAACCTGTAAAATGGGTTCGTATTCATAATCTTCCTGATTTTGTTTACTTCAACCACTCACAACACGTTTCTGTTGCAGGAGTTGAATGTCAAACTTGTCACGGTCCAGTACAGGAATTTGAAATCATGAAGCAATATTCTAAATTAACAATGGGATGGTGTATTGACTGCCATAGAAAAACTGATGTTAAGATGGAAGGAAATGCATATTATGATAAAATTCATGCTGAACTTTCTAAAAAATACGGTGTAGAGAAATTAACTGCAGCGCAAATGGGAGGTTTAGAATGCGGTAAATGCCACTATTAATCGAATTATTAAGATTTTAATATTTATATACAATGTCATCAAACAAAAAATACTGGAAAAGTGTTGAAGAACTAGAAAATAGTTCTATTGTTGAGGCGCTTAGAAATAACGAATTTGTTGAAGAGATTCCTACGGATGAATTCTTAGGAAATGCAGATGCTTTAGCTTCATCTGGAACTTCACGTCGTGACTTTTTAAAGTACGTAGGATTTAGTACTGCGGCAGTTACACTTGCTGCTTGTGAAGGTCCTGTGCACAAGTCTATCCCTTATGTATTACAACCAGAGCAAATCATTCCTGGTGTTGCAGATTACTATGCAACTACTGTTTTTGATGGTTTTGATTTTGCTAACCTTTTGGTGAAAACTCGTGAGGGTCGTCCAATTAAAATTGAAAACAATACTATTTCTGGAGCTAAGTTTTCAGCTAATGCAAGAGTTCATGCATCTATCTTAGGATTATATGATAGTATGCGTTTGAAAGCTCCTAAATTAGATGGAAAAGCTAGTAGCTGGTCAGCAGTTGATTTAAAAATTAAATCAAGTTTGGCAGATGCGAAAGCAAAAGGAGGTCAGGTAGTATTATTAACTAATACTTTAGCAAGTCCATCTACTGAGAAATTAATAGGTGAGTTTATTGCTAAAAACCCAAATGCAAAGCATGTTGTTTATGATGCGGTTTCTTCTTCTGATGCATTAGATGCATTCGAAACTGTATATGGAGAGAGAGCTTTGGTTGATTATGATTTTTCAAAAGCTTCATTAATTGTATCTGTTGGTGCTGATTTCTTAGGAGACTGGCAAGGTGGTGGATACGATGCTGGATATGCAAAAGGACGTATTCCTCAAAACGGAAAAATGTCTCGTCATTTTCAGTTTGAATCAAACATGACTTTATCTGGAGCTGCTGCTGATAAGCGTTTACCAATGAGTACAGCTGATCAAAAACAAGCTTTGGTTCAAATTTATAATATTGTTGTTGGTGCTTCTGTTCCGGTTACTTTAGATGAAAAATTTAAAGCAGAAGTTGTAAAAGCTGCGCAGCAATTAAAAGCATCTGGTACAAAAGGAATTTTAGTATCAGGCATTGAAGATAAAAATGCACAATTATTAGTTTTAGCTATCAATCAGGCATTGGCTAGTGAAGCTTTTAATACTGCTGGAACTAGACAAATTAGAAAAGGTTCTAATGCTGTTGTAGCACAGTTAATTAAAGATTTGAATGCAGGAAGTGTTCATACTTTAATTATGAGTGGTGTTAACCCGGTTTACACTTTAGCTGATTCAGCTTCTTTCGTGTCTGGATTGAAAAAAGTAAAAACATCAGTTGCTTTTTCTTTAAAAGAAGATGAAACTGCTGCAATATCTACAATTGCTGCTCCTGCACCTCATTATTTAGAGTCTTGGGGAGATGTAGTAATTACAAAAGGAACTTACAGTTTAACTCAGCCTACAATTCGTCCAATCTTTGATACAAAACAATTTCAGGATGTTTTATTATCAGTAAATGGAACACCTGGAACTTTCTATGATTATGTAAAAGCTAATTCTGCAGCAATCATTACTGGTTCTTCTTGGAATAAAGTTTTACATGATGGTGTTTTTGTAATTGGCTCTACTGCTTTAGCTGGTGGTTCATTTGATTTCGCTGGTGCTGCAAGTGCACTTTCAAAATCAAAATCTGCTGGAGACTTTGAATTAGTATTATATACTAAAACAGGTATGGGTGATGGACAACATGCAAACAACCCTTGGTTACAAGAGTTCCCAGATCCAATTACAAGAGTTTCTTGGGATAACTACGTTACAGTTTCAAATACAGATGCTAAAAAATTAGGATTATCAAATGAAATTGTTGCAAACGGAGGTTTAAATGGTAGTTATGCTACTATTACTACAGCTGATGGTTCTAAATTAGAAAATGTTCCGGTAATTGTTCAGCCAGGACAAGCTGTTGGAACAGTTGGTTTAGCTGTAGGTTACGGTCGTAAAGCGGCTTTAAAAGAAGAAATGCAAGTAGGTTTAAATGCTTACGCTTTATATAAAAATTTCAATAGTGTTCAGTCTGTTTCTATTGCTAAGGCAAATGGAGAGCATGAGTTTGCTTGTGTTCAAGGTCAGAAAACATTAATGGGTAGAGGTGATATCATTAAAGAAACTACTCTAGACGTATTTAATAAAGAAAATGCTGAACATTGGAACCCACAGCCAATGGTATCTTTAGATCATCAGGAAGTAAAAGCTACTACTGTTGATTTATGGGAATCATTTGATCGTTCTACTGGACACCATTTTAACCTTTCAATTGACTTAAATGCTTGTACAGGATGTGGAGCATGTGTTATTGCTTGTCATGCAGAAAACAACGTACCAGTTGTTGGTAAAGCAGAGGTAAGAAGAAGCCGTGATATGCACTGGTTGCGTATTGACAGATATTATTCTTCTGAAAGTACTTTTGAAGGTGATAACGAAAGAAAAGAAAAAATTGCTGGTTTATCTAGTTCATTATCTACATTTAATGAAATGGAAAAACCTGGAGATAACCCACAAGTAGCATTCCAGCCTGTAATGTGTCAACACTGTAATCACGCACCATGTGAAACAGTTTGTCCGGTTGCTGCAACTTCTCACGGTCGTCAAGGTCAAAACCACATGGCATATAACAGATGTGTTGGTACTCGTTACTGTGCTAATAACTGTCCATATAAAGTTCGTCGTTTCAACTGGTTCTTGTACAACAAAAACAGTGAATTCGATTATCACATGAATGATGATTTAGGTCGTATGGTATTAAACCCAGACGTAAACGTTCGTTCTCGTGGAGTTATGGAAAAATGTTCATTCTGTATCCAAAGTACTCAAGCTGTTATCCTTGAAGCTAAACGTCAAGGTAGAGTAGTAGCTAAAGACGAGTTCAACAATGCTTGTGCATGTTCTGCAGCTTGTTCTTCTGGTGCGATGGTATTTGGAGATGTAAATGATAAAGAAAGCGAAGTTGCTAAATTAGCAGAAAGCGAAAGAATGTATCATTTATTAGAGCATGTTGGTACAAAACCAAATGTTTTCTACCACGTAAAAGTTAGAAACACTTAGTAAAATTATTAATTAAGAAACAATATAAAGGATTATGTCGTCTCACTACGAAGCACCCATTAGAAAACCTTTAGTTATAGGTGATAAATCATATCATGATGTAACTGTAGATGTGGCAGCGCCTGTTGAAGGACCTGCAAATAAACAATGGTGGATTGTATTTTCAATCGCATTAACAGCCTTCCTTTGGGGGTTAGGCTGTATAATTTACACCGTATCTACCGGAATTGGAACATGGGGATTAAATAAAACAGTTGGTTGGGCTTGGGATATTACTAACTTCGTTTGGTGGGTTGGTATTGGTCACGCTGGAACTTTGATTTCTGCGGTATTATTACTTTTCCGTCAACGTTGGAGAATGGCTATTAACCGTTCTGCAGAAGCAATGACTATCTTCTCAGTAGTTCAAGCAGGTTTATTTCCAATTATTCACATGGGACGTCCATGGTTAGCATACTGGGTTTTACCTATTCCAAATCAATTTGGATCTTTATGGGTAAACTTTAACTCACCATTGCTTTGGGACGTATTTGCAATCTCAACGTATCTTTCAGTATCATTGGTTTTCTGGTGGACTGGTTTATTACCTGACTTTGCAATGCTTCGTGATAGAGCTATAACTCCATTTAATAAAAGAGTTTATTCTATCCTAAGTTTTGGATGGAGTGGAAGAGCAAAAGACTGGCAGCGTTTTGAAGAAGTATCTTTAGTATTAGCTGGTTTAGCTACTCCTCTTGTACTTTCTGTACACACGATTGTATCTATGGACTTTGCTACTTCTGTAATTCCAGGATGGCATACAACAATTTTCCCTCCATACTTCGTTGCTGGAGCGGTATTCTCAGGATTTGCGATGGTAAATACATTGTTGATCGTTATGAGAAAAGTTTCTAACCTTGAAGCATACATTACATTACAGCATATCGAGTTAATGAACATCATTATCATGATTACTGGATCTATAGTAGGTGTAGCTTACATCACTGAGTTATTTGTAGCTTGGTATTCAGGTGTAGAATATGAGCAGTATGCATTCTTAAACAGAGCTACCGGACCTTACTGGTGGGCATATTGGTCGATGATGACTTGTAACGTTTTCTCTCCACAATTTATGTGGTTCAAAAAATTAAGAACAAGTATCATGTTTTCATTTATTATTTCGATCGTTGTAAACATCGGAATGTGGTTTGAAAGATTCGTAATTATTGTTACTTCTTTACATAGAGATTACCTTCCATCTTCTTGGACAATGTTCTCACCAACATTTGTTGATATTGGAATTTTCATTGGAACAATTGGTTTCTTCTTTGTATTGTTTTTATTATACTCTAGAACATTCCCTGTAATTGCTCAGGCAGAGGTAAAAACAATTTTGAAAGGAACAGGAGATAATTACATTAGAGAAAGAGCAAATAAAGATTCACATCATGAGTAATAAAGTAATATACGCCATTTATAATGACGATGATATTTTGATGGATGCAGTAAAGAAAACCAGAGCTGCTCATCATCATATTGAAGAGGTTTTTACTCCATTCCCAGTTCACGGATTGGATAAAGCCATGGGTTTAGCACCAACAAGATTAGCAATTTGTGCTTTCCTATATGGATGTGTTGGTATTTCTGTTGCAACAACAATGATGAGTTATATTATGATTCATGACTGGCCGCAGGATATTGGTGGAAAACCAAGTTTTAGTTTCATTCAAAATATGCCTTCTTTTGTGCCAATTATGTTTGAGATGACTGTATTTTTTGCTGCGCACTTAATGGTAATTACTTTTTATATGAGAAGTAGATTGTGGCCATTTAAGCAAGCTGAGAATCCTGATGTAAGAACAACAGATGACCATTTCTTAATGGAAGTTGCTGTAAACGATAACGAAGCAGAACTTGTTTCTTTTTTCGAAGGTACAGGAGCTGTTGAAGTTAAAGTAATTGAAAAGAATTAATTGTAGCTATGAAAAGGATATATAAAATAACACTTTTAGTTGGTATAACTATTTTAGTTTCATCTTGCCACAATAATTCGGCACCAAACTATCAGTATTTCCCAAATATGTATGAATCTGTGGCATATGAGCCATATACAGAGGCAAAAATATTTAAAGGAGACAAAGAAGGACAGCTTCCTGTTGAAGGAACTATTAATAGAGGTTTTGAGCCTTATGAATATGAAAATTCGACTGCAGGTTATGAATTGGCAAAAGCTAATTTAAAATCTCCTTTGACTGAAGAAGAAAGAAATTCTGGAAAAGGTAAAGAACTTTTCGAAATTTATTGTATCAGCTGCCATGGTGCTGCTGGTAACGGTAAAGGTAAATTGGTTGAAAGAGAAAAATTTCTTGGAGTACCTAGCTATAAAGACAGAGATATTACTGAAGGAAGTATATTTCACGTTGAAACTTATGGTTTAAATGCAATGGGTTCACACGCAAATCAATTAAGTGCCCACGAACGTTGGTTAGTTGCTGACTATGTTCTAAAACTAAAAAGCCAATTATAATTGTTGAACAAACTGATCGTAATAGATATGTATACATTTTCAAGTAAATTAAAAACTTTTTCTATCATCTTAATGGTTCTTGGACTATTAGGAATTGGGTATGGTTTTTTAAGTGCGCCTAAAGATATTCAAGAAGTTGAAAAAATACTAGCTGCTGAGGCTCATGGAGAACATGGTGCTGCACATGCGGAATCTGCAGAGGTTTCTCATAAAGAAGCAGGACATCATGAAGCTGCCGCTGAAGCTTCACACGAAGAACACAAAGGTGGAGAGCACGCAAAAGTTGGCGCTGCTGATGAACACACAGAACATTTAAATCACGTATTGCACCAATTGCAAAACAAGCCTTGGTCTGCATTATATGTAGCTTGTATTTTCTTTTTACTGCTTTCTATGGGGGTTTTAGCTTTTTACGCTATTCAACAAGTTGCTCAGGCAGGTTGGTCTCCGGTTTTATTTAGAGTAATGCAAGGTATTACAGCTTATTTGCCTGCTGGTTCTATCATCTTTTTTATAATCTTAGTTTTATGCGGATTACATTTCAATCATATTTTTGTATGGTTAGGTGAGCATGTTACAGATCCTACTCATGCTGATTATGATGAAATAATTGCGGGTAAATCTGGATATTTAAACTTTCCATTTTGGATTGTTAGAGCTTTTATCTTTTTACTAGGATGGAATTTATACCGTCATTTTTCTAGAAAAAACTGTTTAGCTCAAGACGAAGCTAATGATGATCTTTACTACAAAAAGAACTTTAAGTTATCTGCAGGATTCTTAGTTTTCTTTATTGTTTCTGAGTCAATTATGTCTTGGGACTGGATTATGTCATTTGATCCTCACTGGTTCAGTACTTTGTTTGGATGGTATGTTTTTGCTTCTTTCTTTGTAAGCGGAATTACTTCAATAGCTTTAGTTACAATATATTTAAAATCTAAAGGATATTTAGAATACGTAAATACAAGTCACATTCACGATTTAGCTAAATTTATGTTTGGTATTAGTGTTTTCTGGACTTACTTATGGTTTTCTCAATTCATGTTGATCTGGTATGCTAACATTCCAGAGGAGGTAACTTATTTTGTAACAAGAATTCAATTGTATAACCTGCCTTTCTTTGGTGCAGTTGTTATGAATTTTGTTTTCCCATTATTAATATTAATCAATACTGACTTTAAACGTCTTAGCTGGGTTATTGTTATGGCGGGTGTTGTAATATTATTAGGTCATTATGTTGATTTCTTTAATATGATTATGCCTGGTACAGTTGGAGACAAATGGTTTATTGGAGTTCCTGAAATTGCGTCTATTCTTTTCTTCTTAGGTCTATTTATATTTGTTGTATTTACTGCATTAACTAAGTCACCTTTGCTTGCAAAAAGAAATCCTTTCATCGAAGAAAGTAAACATTTTCATTATTAATATTTAAAGAAGTAAACAGATGACAAGTTTGTTGGTAATTATAGTTTTAGTTTTATTAGCAGTTGCGCTATGGCAATTGACCAAGATATTTGATCTTACTCAAGTAGGATCTTCTTCGGACGATTCTCAAGTTGCATCAGATAATGATAATAACATTCAGGGATATATTATGTTTGGCTTTTTGGCATTCATTTATATATTTACTATTTATGGTTTACTAAAATGGGGTAATTTGGCACTTCATACTCCTGCTTCTGAGCATGGAATTTTAGTAGATAGTTTAATGAATATTACTTGGGTTTTGATCTTTACAGTACAGGTTATTACACAAGGTTTACTATATTGGTTTTCTTTTAAAAATAGAGGACATAAAGATAGAAAAGCATTATTTTTTGCAGATAGTAATAAATTAGAGGCAATCTGGAGTATTATTCCATCTGTAGTTTTAGCATGTTTAATTCTTTACGGATTATACGCTTGGAATAACATTATGTTTGTTGACAAAGATGAAGATGTAGTTGAAATCGAATTATATGCTCAACAATTTAAATGGACTGCCAGATATGCAGGAAATGATAATGTTTTAGGAAAAGCTAACGTACGTTTAATTGAAGGAATCAACACATTAGGAGTTGATATGTCAGATCCTAATTCTCAAGATGATATTGTAGTTACTGAATTACATATTCCTAAAGGTAAAAAAGTACATTTCAAAATGCGTTCTCAAGACGTTTTACACTCAGCTTACATGCCTCACTTTAGAGCGCAGATGAACTGTGTACCTGGAATGGTTACTGAATTTGCTTTTGTTCCTACTTACACTACTGCAGAGTACAGAGAGTTGCCATTTATGATTGAAAAAGTAGCAAATATCAATAAACTTAGAGCTGAAAAAAGTGTTGAGTTAGTTGCAAAAGGAGGAACAGCTTTAGATCCTTATACATTTGATTATTTATTATTGTGTAATAAAATCTGTGGAGCTTCACACTATAACATGCAAATGAAAGTTGTTGTTGATACTCCTGAAGATTATAAAAAATGGTTAAGTGAAAAAACAACTTTAGCTCAGGATATTAAAGCGGCAGCTGCTGCTGAAAAACCAGCTGAAGGAGTTGAAGGAACTGCTGTAGATACTGCTGCTAAAGTAAAAGATACTGTAAAAGCAGTTATCGATACTGTTAAGGCTGCGGTTGCTAAAGTAGCTATGAAATAATATTATTAAGAAAATTTAAAGTACACATATATGTCAGCAGAAGCGCACGGTCACGATCACGGACACGATCACGAGCACGAACATCATCATAAAGACACGTTCATTACTAAATATATTTTTAGTATTGATCACAAAATGATTGCTAAACAATACTTGATTACTGGTATTGTTATGGGAGTAATTGGTATTGCAATGTCCTTGCTTTTCAGAATGCAATTAGCGTGGCCAGAAGAGTCTTTTAAAATATTCAATGTTTTATTAGGAGATAAATTTGCACCTGACGGTGTTATGGCAAATGATATTTATCTGGCTTTAGTTACAATTCACGGTACCATCATGGTATTCTTTGTACTGACAGCTGGTTTGAGTGGAACTTTTAGTAACTTACTTATTCCACTACAAATTGGAGCGCGAGATATGGCTTCTGGATTTATGAATATGATTTCATACTGGTTGTTTTTTATATCTGCTGTAGTAATGTTAAGTTCTTTATTTGTTGAAGCTGGACCAGCTTCTGCAGGTTGGACAATTTATCCTCCATTAAGTGCTTTACCACAAGCTATTCCAGGATCTGGAGCAGGTATGACTTTATGGTTAGTTTCAATGGCTATCTTTATTGCATCTTCATTAATGGGATCATTAAACTACATTGTAACTGTTATCAACTTGAGAACTAAAGGAATGTCTATGACTAGACTTCCACTTACAATCTGGACATTTTTCGTAACAGCTATTATTGGTGTTATTTCATTCCCAGTATTATTATCAGCTGCTTTATTATTGATTTTCGATAGAAGTTTTGGTACTTCATTCTTCTTATCTGATATCTATATTGCAGGAGAGGTTTTACACTACCAAGGAGGTTCTCCGGTATTGTTTGAGCACTTATTCTGGTTCTTAGGTCACCCTGAGGTTTATATCGTAATCTTACCAGCGATGGGTCTTGTTTCTGAAATTATGGCTACGAACTCTCGTAAACCAATCTTCGGATACAGAGCGATGATTATGTCAGTTCTTGCAATTGCATTTTTATCAACTATTGTATGGGGTCACCACATGTTTATCTCTGGTATGAATCCTTTCTTAGGATCTGTATTTACTTTTACAACTTTATTGATTGCAATTCCATCTGCTGTAAAAGCTTTCAACTGGATTACAACTCTATGGAAAGGTAACTTACAGTTTAACCCTGCAATGTTATTCTCTATCGGAATGGTTTCTACTTTCATCACTGGAGGTTTAACTGGAATCATTTTAGGAGATAGTACTTTAGATATTAACGTTCACGATACTTATTTCGTAATTGCTCACTTTCACTTAGTAATGGGTATCTCTGCACTTTACGGAATGTTTGCCGGTATTTACCACTGGTTCCCTAAAATGTACGGAAGAATGTTAAATAAAAACTTAGGTTATATTCACTTTTGGGTAACAGCAGTTTGTGCTTACGGAGTTTTCTTCCCAATGCACTTTATTGGATTAGCAGGTTTACCAAGACGTTACTATACAAATACTAATTTCCCATTATTTGATGATTTACAAAATGTTAATGTTTTAATTACAACATTTGCTCTTGTAGGTGGAGCGTTCCAGTTAGTATTCTTATACAACTTCTTTAGCAGTATTTTCTACGGTAAGAAAGCAGTTCAAAACCCATGGAAATCTACAACTTTAGAGTGGACAACTCCAGTTGAACATATTCACGGAAACTGGCCAGGAGAAATTCCTCATGTATACCGTTGGCCGTATGACTATAGTAACCCAAATCACGATGTAGATTTTGTTCCTCAAAATGTACCGATGAAAGAAGGTGAAGAAGTTTTACACCACTAAAAATATCAAAAGACCGTCAGAAATGACGGTCTTTTTTCTTTAGTTAAAGTTTTAATCGTTCAGATTTACTGTTTTACAAACTGATTAGTTTCTATATCTTTGTAGAATGAATGAAAACCTAGATCCAACTACAAAAGGATATAACCCAGAAGAATTAGATCTTGAAAAAAGATTGCGTCCACTGTCATTTGATGATTTTGCCGGTCAGGACCAAGTTTTAGAGAACTTAAAAGTTTTTGTCGCAGCTGCAAATCAGCGTGGTGAGGCACTTGATCATGCTTTGTTTCATGGACCTCCTGGGCTTGGTAAAACGACTTTGGCTAATATTCTTGCAAATGAGCTGGAAGTAGGTATCAAAATTACTTCGGGACCTGTTCTGGATAAACCTGGAGATTTAGCAGGCTTATTGACTAATCTTGATGAAAGAGATGTTTTGTTTATTGATGAGATTCATCGTTTGAGTCCTATTGTGGAAGAATATTTATATTCGGCAATGGAAGATTTCAAAATTGATATCATGATTGAATCTGGTCCAAATGCAAGAACAGTTCAGATCAATTTAAATCCGTTTACATTAATTGGTGCAACTACCCGTTCTGGATTATTAACAGCTCCTATGAGAGCTCGTTTTGGGATTTCATCACGTTTACAATACTATTCTACAGAACTTTTAACCACTATTGTGGAGAGAAGTGCCGGTATATTAAAAATGCCAATTGATCTCGAAGCAGCAATTGAAATAGCAGGCCGCAGTCGCGGAACTCCTCGTATTGCAAATGCATTATTGCGCAGAGTTCGTGATTTTGCACAGATAAAAGGTAATGGTACTATTGATCTTGAAATTGCCAGATATGCACTAAAAGCACTGAATGTAGATGCTCATGGACTTGACGAAATGGACAACAAGATATTATTAACCATTATCAATAAATTTAAAGGAGGTCCGGTTGGACTCTCGACTTTGGCTACCGCAGTATCTGAAAGCAGTGAAACTATTGAGGAAGTTTACGAACCTTTTTTAATTCAGGAAGGATTCATTATGCGTACTCCGCGAGGTCGTGAAGTTACAGAGAAAGCTTATAAACATTTAGGAAAGGTAAACACAAATATTCAAGGCGGATTATTTTAAAGACATATCATGAAACATCTCGTTTTATTTTTATTATTTACATATTGCAGTTCTTTTGGTCAGACTAAATATTTTCCGCGTCTTGTTTATGGAAAATCGTCGCAGCAAGTTTTAGATCTATACATCCCGAATGAGGATTTAAAAGATGTACCTGTTGTTATACTTCTTCATGGAGGAGCCTGGTCAATGGGCGGACTTGAGTATACGAGTAAACATGCTCAGGATATTTGTAATAAAGGATTTGTTGTTGCGAATGTCGATTATCGTTATGTAAGTGACAATATTTCGGGTAAAGATTTACTAGCAGATATCGATGCAGCTGTTGCTTACGTTTCAGAATTTTCTAATAAATACGGTTATGTGAAGAAAGGCTATCATATTGTTGGAATTAGTGCTGGTGCCCATTTGGCATTGTTATATGGCTATACTAAAAAAAATATGAAATCTATAACAGCACTTTGTGCACCATCGAGATTGGATTCTTCTGAAGCTGTCGAATTTATGAGAAAGAATGGTCATCTGGATATTATCGAAAAACTGGCAGGAACTAAAATTGAAAATGGCGCTAATCCTGCATTAATTAAAATAAGTCCTTTTAATAATATTTCGAATATACCAACATTACTGATTCATGGTGATGCAGATAATTTGGTTAATGTCAGCCAATCTCAAAATCTTTATGATGAATTAAAAAGGAAAGGTGTAGAGACGAAATTGATAATTAGAGAAGGTAAAGGCCATGATGTTGGAATGAATACTCCTGAAACTGAAATTCAGAATATAAATGATATTGCAGAATGGATTATACAGCACAATAAATAAATTTGATAATCAAAAAATATAAAGATCAATATTCAAGGTAAATTATTTTAATTCTATTCAAAATGTCTGAAAATATAAAATATATTTACCCTAATAAATTATCGATACTCAGATTTTTTAAAGATGCTGAAGGTGTTCGTAGAAATCCGATTCCTTTTCATAAGAGATATTTTGAGAGATTCGGTGATTCTTTTTCTATCAGAATTGGTTCTTCAAAATATATAATCTTGTCAAGAGATAATGAAATTGCACAGTATATTTTAGTTAAAAACCAGAAGAACTATCATAAGTCTAAATTTCAATCTGTATATCTTTCTAAGTATTTAGGAAAAGGGCTTTTAACCAGCGACGGCGATTTTTGGCTGAAACAAAGACGTCTTATTCAACCGGCTTTTCATAAACAAAAGATGAATCAGCTGGTAGATAATATGAACAAAACTATTAGTGCAGAATTAGATAATTTAGTAGAAGATAAAGCGATTGATCTTTTTCCTGTAATGAGTAATTTGGCATTTAATGTCGTTGCTAAATCTTTATTTCAACTTTCAACTGCCGAAAATAAATTTCACCGAATCAAATTTATAATTGAAGAAGTTCAAAATTTTCTAATAAAAGAAATTAGACTTCCGCATAAAGCGTGGTGGTTTTCATTAAGTGGTCAGGTAAAGAAACATCTCATGCTGGCTGAAGAGAATAATAAAATTATTCAGGAAATAATTGAAGAAAGAAAAGCTTCAAAAGAAGAAATAAATGATTTATTAAACATGCTTTTGGAAACCAGATATGAAGATACGGGTGAAAGTATGTCTATTGAGCAATTGGTTGATGAAATTAAGGTTTTGTTTATTGCAGGACATGAAACAACTGCAAATGCTTTAACATTTACGCTTCATCTTTTAGGCAGAAATCCAGAAGTACAGCAAAAAATATTTGATGAAATCATTGAGATTGAGTCGCAAACTGAAAACGTTATTGAACAGCTTCAAAAAATGACATATACCAATGCCGTTTTGAACGAATCTATGCGATTATATCCGCCAGCCTGGATTACAGACAGACAGAATATTGAGGATGATTCTCTGGCTCAATTCAATATTAAAAAGGGTACATTAATTGGTGTTTCTTTTTATGAATTGCATCGAAATCCTAAATATTGGAATAATCCCGATGAATTTATTCCGGAAAGATTTCTTGGTGAGCAAAAAAAAGAATCCATGCAATATTTTTATCCATTTGGTGCCGGACCAAGAATGTGTATTGGAGCTGGGTTCGCCATTTACGAAATGTGTTTGACGATATCTCAAATTGTAAAAAACTATGTCATTAAATCGAATAATGATGTCATTCAATTTAATCCGCTAATTACTTTAAAACCTGTTAACGTCGAAGTTTCATTTTCTAAAAGATGAGTATCAATTCAAAAGAAACATATTCAAAATTTATAAAAGAAGAAGCCAAAAGGTTAGGGTTTATTTCTTGTGGTATATCGAAAGCAGGCTTTTTGGAACAAGAAGCGCCCCGGCTTGAGAAATGGCTGAATAATAATCATAATGGACAAATGGCCTATATGGCGAACCATTTTGATAAACGCCTGGATCCAACTTTATTGGTTGATGATGGCAAAAGTGTGGTTTCTCTATTGTTGAATTATTTCCCATCGGAATCTCAAAATGATAATAGTTTTAAGATTTCTAAATATGCCTATGGACAGGATTATCACTTCGTTATAAAAGAAAAATTAAAGGAACTTCTTTATTCAATTCAAGAGAATATAGGTGAAGTTTCCGGTCGCGCTTTTGTTGATTCTGCGCCGATTTTAGATAAGGCCTGGGCGGCAAAAAGCGGATTAGGCTGGATTGGAAAAAACAGTAATTTAATAACTCAAAAAGTAGGCTCTTTTTACTTCATAGCAGAACTTATCCTTGATCTTGATTTAGAATATGACCATGCCGTTACAGACCATTGTGGTTCTTGTACTGCGTGTATAGATGCTTGTCCTACGCAGGCAATTCTTGCACCCTATATTGTAGATGGAAGCAAGTGCATTTCTTATTATACTATTGAACTAAAAGAAAATATCCCAAATGATATGCAGGGAAAATTTGATGACTGGATGTTTGGCTGTGATACCTGCCAGGATGTTTGTCCATGGAATCGATTTTCAAAGCCGCATTCTGAGCCTCTTTTTAATCCAAACCCGGATTTAATTTCTTTCTCTAAAAAAGATTGGGCAGAAATAACTGAAGAAACTTTCCAAAAAGTTTTTAAAAATTCACCTATTAAGAGAACAAAATTTGATGGACTTAAGCGAAATATTAAATTTCTTGAGTAAAGTCTAAATAGGAATATTTCAATACAATTTTCTCCGTTTTTTTATTTTGCAGAATTAATTGTAACTAGTTGATAATTAAATTTTTGATCTTTTTGTAATCGATTTAATTTTTTTGCCTTTGTAGGATAATGTTGCGTATTTTTCGTTTAAATTACAAAATATTAATTTTTCATTAAAAAATTAAGAAATTTCTGTTGTTTCATTGTTAAATTACTATGTTTATTGACTTGTTAAAGTTAATTTATCTCGATGAAATGTGTATTTCAACGTTTTTCTGGGTAGTTTGTCGAGTAATGTAGCTAGTATTGAGGTGTTTATATACTTTCGCAGCACCAAATATACTTATTTAATCCAAAGACGACTATGTGTCTTGAACCTGAAACAATAATGGTCCAAACGCTTTCCAATTATTTTTATGATTTTGAAAAATATTTTTTCAAAAATCAAAAAACCAATCCTTTCAATTTATCGTATCTGCTAAATAATCTGAAAATCAATTTTTGGTTTTCAGTTTCTATACTATCTATTACACAAATTAATACTGAGTTTGTCTATGCGTAACTTTACTTTTAACTGGTTTAAGTTTTCCAAACCAAATTTTCTTGTTTTATTCTTTTTACTACTTAGCTATACTGTTTCTGCTCAATTTTACACGAAACATTATATCGCGCCGGCACCTTGGCAATATTTTAGTAAAGCAAATGAAATTGTTATTGCAACAAATTCTACAACTACTGTAAATATTACGCTAAGTAAGAGTGATGGTACTTTAGAAACAACTTTAACCGCGGTAAAAGGAGCTCCAGCGGTCTACAGATTTAAGCTTTATTCGAAAGATCTTCCAATGAATCCTCTAAATACGGTAATTTCAGGGGCGGGATTGATCATAACAAGTGATGGACCAACGTCTGTAAACATGCGAAATGTTGCTTCTGATGACTATGTTAATGGGGAAAACGTTGATGCAAACCTAAAGGGAAATGCGGCATTGACCAGTTTTGGTGATGCTGGTGTAGGGGTACGTTTTAGAGTAGGATATTATAGAGATGGTACATTAGGAAATTTTAGCGGGTTAGGAGATCAACGTCCAATTTATAGTATTATGGCAACTGCTAATAATACAACTGTAAAAATTAATAATGCTGTTGCAGCTACATTAAATGCAGGGCAAAGTTATTTGTTTAAAGCAGCTATAGGAACATTGGTTGAGTCTTCAAGTCCTGCTGTGATGAATACTTCAGCGGCGATAGATATGCCGGGTGGCTGTGGAGATGGGGCTTTTAATCAGATTCCGCCTGAATCAGTTTTAGGAACGGAGTACTTTATTGAAAGAGGAAAAGGAAATGATACTGCAGAACAAACTACTGTAGTTGCTACAAAAGACAATACAGCTTTAACAATAGATACATATTCAACAACAGGAGCATTAGTTGGTACAACTAACGTTACTTTGGCAACAGCGGGGAGTTTTTATACTTTTCAAAATGGTGTGTCGAATACAAGTTTTTCGGCATCGCGTGTTTTTGCAGATAAGAAAATTGTTGTGTATTCAGGTACAGCACAATCTTGTGAGGTTGATATTTCGACAATTGCGCCAGTATCAGAATGCGGGGGATCTAACTTTATAGAAACAGCAAAGTTTAGAAATTATGGTACTGGATCGTTACCATATTTTGGATATATACTTTTAAGAAGTGCTACAGATGTCGTAACTGTAAATGGAACTAATATTGAGACTATAAGTGGTATTACAGCCCGTCATCAATTAGGAACTACAGGCTGGTATTTGATTAATTTTGAAGATACTCAAATAGGAAGTCCAAATGTTCTTTCTATTTCAAGTGCGGCAAAATTAACGGTTTCAATTGTACAGCAAGGAGGAGGATTCTCGATGGCAGGGTTTTTCTCTAATTTTGCGGTTCAGCCAGAAGATCCAACCATGACTTATATTTCTGGTGGAGGATGTACTAATAATAAAGCAGAATTGACAACGCCAGCTGGTTTTGCACCTTATCAATGGTATTATAATGGTACGGCGATAGCAGGTGCTAATTCTTCAACTTATACAGCAACAAAAACAGGAGCATATTCTGTAGCTTCAACTTTAACTTGTGGAGCTCAAACACAGTCAAAACCTGTTAGTGTTACTTTATGTACTGATTTAGGAATTACAAAAACAGTTGATAATGCGACACCGTGTTTAGGATCAACTGTAGAATTTACCGTTAAAGTAAGCAATTTAGGAGGTAATAATGTTTCAGGAGTTTCAGTAAATGATTTGCTTCCTTCAGGTTATACTTATGTAAGTTCAACACCATCAGTAGGTGTTTATGATTCGGCAAGTGGTAGTTGGAGTATTGGAGATGTAGATGCTCAAACATCTGTAACCTTAAAAATTACTGCAACAATAAATACAACAGGTAATTATACAAATACTGCCTCGTTACCAGCATCAATAGATACTAATACGGCAAACAATTCAGCTAGTGCTGCAGTAACTCCAAAGACATCTAATCTTATTATTACTAACCCTGCTGCAATTTGCGCACCTGCTACGGTTGATTTAACAGCTCCGGCAGTTACAGCAGGAAGTACTCCAAATATGACACTTTCATATTGGACAGATTCAGCTGCATCTACTGCTTATCCAACACCAAGTGCTGTTACTGCTTCGGGAACTTATTACATAAAAGCAGTTTCTGCTGATGGATGTCAGTTTATAAAGCCGGTAGTGGTAACAATTAACGCGAAAGCAAATTCAGCTACAATTACAGCAAGTGGTTCTACTACATGTGCAACAGGAAGTGTTGTATTAACATCATCTGGTGGTTCAGGTACTTATTTATGGTCAACGGGAGAAACAACTAAAAGCATTACAGTTACTACAAATGGAAGTTATACTGTTAGAAGAATAAATGCTGCAGGCTGTCCTGGTGACATTTCTGCGGCAACAATAGTAACTTTTGTACCTGCAGCACCAACAGCTTCTTCGCAGACATTTTGCTCTTCTGAGAATAAAAAGGTTAGTGATTTAGTGGCTACAGGTACCAATTTGAAATGGTATAGTGCGAGCACTGGCGGAACAGCTCTTCCGACAACTCAGACATTAGCAACTGGAAATTATTTTGCAAGCCAGACTGTAAGCGGATGTGAGAGTACAAGAACTCAGGTAGCTGTAACTATTAATACGATATCTTCGGCTCCGGTTGCTTCTTCTCAGACTTTTTGTTCTTCTGATAATAAAAAGGTAAGCGATTTAGTAGCTACTGGAACTAATTTACAATGGTACAGTGCTTCTTCAGGCGGTACTGCCCTTCCTACAAATCAAACTTTGGCTACAGGAAATTATTATGTAAGCCAAACTGCTAATAGTTGTGGAGAAAGTGCAAGAACGTTAGTAGCGGTAACGATAGATACTCCACCATCTGCACCAACAGCATCTTCACAAACATTTTGTGCAACTGATGCTAAAAAAGTTAGTGATTTAGTGGCAACAGGAACAAATTTAAAATGGTATAGCGCAAATAGCGGAGGTACACTTTATAATGGAACTGAAACATTAACAACAGGAAATTACTATGTAAGTCAGACTACTAATAGTTGTGGAGAGAGTGCAAGAAGGTTAGTGGCAGTTACAGTAAATAATACAGCTGCACCTACAGCATCTTCACAAACATTTTGTGCAATTGATGCTAAAAAAGTAAGCGATCTGGCAGCGACTGGAACTAGCTTAAAATGGTACAGTGCTTCAACAGGTGGAACTTTATACACAGGTACAGAAACATTAACATCAGGAAATTATTATGTAAGCCAGACTCTAAACAGTTGTGAGAGTACAAGAACTTTAGTGGCAGTTACAGTAAATAATACAGCTGCACCAACAGCCTCTTCGCAAACTTTCTGCGTAGCTGATGCTAAAAAAGTAAGCGATTTAGTTGCAACAGGAACGAATTTAAAATGGTACAGTGCTTCAACAGGAGGAACATTATATACAGGTACAGAAACATTAACATCAGCAAATTATTATGTAAGTCAGACTTTGACTGGATGTGAAAGTGCCAGGACTTTAGTTTCAGTAACTGTAAATCCAACACCATCTGCACCAACTATTACAGCAGGTGGTCCAACAACTTTTTGTTCTGGTGGAAGTGTTACTTTAACTTCTAGCGGAGGAAACAGTTATTTATGGTCAACGGGAGCAACAACACAATCTATTACTGTTTCTGCTTCGGGAAGTTATACTGTAAGAATAGCGAATGCTTCAGGATGTCAAAGTCCTGCTTCAACTACTACAACAGTAACAGTAAATGCTATACCAGCAGTTCCGACATTAAGCGCTGTAACCCAACCTACATGTTCAACAGCAACAGGAAGTTTTACAATATCAAACTACAGTGCTTCTAACACTTATGCGGTAAGCCCATCAACAGGTGTTACCCAGTCAGGAAACACGATTACTGCTCCGGCAGGAAGTTATACAGTAACCGCAACGGCTAACGGATGTACTTCGGCTGCTTCATCAGCTGCGGTTATCAACGCTCAGCCTGCAACTCCAGCAGTTCCGACATTAAGTGCTGTAACACAGCCTACATGTTCAACAGCAACAGGAAGTTTTACAATATCAAACTACAGTGCTTCTA
>NZ_JBMDIY010000053.1:0-31534 GCF_057808895.1 Flavobacterium sp. FG68 | reverse complement strand
AAGTATTACAAGTATTACAAGTATTACAAGTATTACAAGTATTACAAGTATTACAGGTTACAAATGTACAAAAACTATTTAAAACTAGATCGTGTATTAACTTATTGATAACTAGTATTTTGTTTTTTTTTTAATGCTCCTGAATTGTAGATTTTTTTTGCTTAGAGTAGCTACTGCAGTTTTTTTAGTTTCTCGAAATAATCTACTTTTTTTATATGGTTATTGAATTATCTTCCAGTTGATTATTATTTGTTGTTTAATTTAGAAGCAAATTTTGCGAATAATATGCTAAATAAAAAATTACTGTTAAGATACTGGACACATTTGTAAAGTTTGAAATTGTTAGTTTCTTTTTTAAAACATAATGTGGTATTGAATATTTAATTTTTGAAATTAGGTTCACGAAATGCCACGTTCGAAGAGATTGAAAAAGGACAAAAAAAGAAGAGTTGTCGGATTTTAACAAACCACTTATATAAGTTAGACATTTAAAAATAAAATATAAACGACATCTGAAAGACTAGTGTTTATATTCCATAAATTTACATAAAAAAATTATGGAAGTTTACGAAACAGTAATTGACGAAAGGAAGTACACAATTCTATATGTAGTTGATGAGCAAGAAATGAAAACGTTAATGCTCGATGAAGGTTGTATACTTAATATTACACTTAATCACTCAAAAAGAGATTTATTGACGCTAGAGCAATCTAAAGAAATTCTAAAAGAAAAGGAGCCTCAAATTTTCATAGAAATTAAACCATTGCTGAAATCTTATATTTATAAAGACATAGATTTCAATATTATTACTAAGCATACTAGCTCCGGTTCTGGTATGGATAGATTAAGATATAAGCAATTCGGTGATAATAAAGATTACGCAGAGCAAATGAGCTTTATGTATTATCCTTGAGCGTAAATTAGAATAAAAAAAATAGAGCCTTACTTCTTATTTATAGTAAGGCTTTTTATTTGATGTCTAAAAGCTCAAATAATCCATTATCTAATTTTCTTTTCTGAGTTATTTGTTCTTCGTTGTACTCTTCATCTGTTTTTATATACTTCTGTTCTACTATAATGTGTTTTTCATGTACTTCTTTTATCTCTGCATAAAAAATATCTTCAAAATTAGGCGAAACATAATTTACTAGAAATCTCCGTTTGTGACCTATCAAATTTTCAAAAAAAATTAAGCTTTTATATCTCATGTAATTACAATTAAAGAATTAACAGAACAAGTGTGCCAGAACTTTTAGCTTTTCTATGTTTGTGAAATAATCTACTTTTTAGATAGTTTTTAAATTTTTCTTCCAAACTACCTGCAAATTGCTAGGCGATATGGCTTCTGTCTGAATTTCCACCTATAATATTCTCTAAGCTCTTGATTTTTTCTTTATAAAGGTTTACAATTTCCTGCAATTGCTCCTTGTTATCTTTTAATAACTGATTCTGTTCTTCCAATAATTGTATTTTTTCAGCAATTACATTACTGTTTTCAGTTAGAACATCACTTTTTAAAACACTATCATCTAAAACGAAATATTTTTCGTATTCACTTCCTTTAAGAAAGTAATAAGGACTTTTCTTTACTGCTTCGCATAATTCAATTAAAAAACTAATAGTAACATCCTTTGTTTTGAACCTGCTATTCAAACTTTGGGGAGTTATTTTTAAAATTTTAGATAAATCAACTAACTGAATATCAATAAGTTGTAATTTTTCTTTTAAAAAATTACCATTCATAGTAAAGAATTTTGTTTATAATAAAGAAATTTGTTTATTTTTACATCGTTAAAACATAACAGATGTATTACAAATGCTTTTAAAGTACATAACCACGAATATAGTAAAAAACACATTGCGAAATTTTTAAATTTTTGTAGGAATCTTAATAGTCAAAAATAATGCAAAACGAGTGCCAAGTTTTACGGAAATCCATAAGGACAGTTAGAGAAAATAGAAGATACCGTTTGCATCAAAAACTGAGAAAAGCCGGAGTAAAATTCAACTGCAATATAAAAACTGTTTTTGTGCCATACGATGATGATTTGCAAAATAAAGACATTATAGAATTGCAGAAAAATTATAATTATCAAATACAGTTAGAGATATGATTTCTAAAAGAGAAAAAAAAACTAATTATTGAAGTATTAGGACATCAATATACTCCAAAAGTGATGCCTTATTTAAAAAAGATAGGCATTAAAAATGAAAAGAATAAAGATTTCTCTGTTGATAGTATCCGTATGATAACAAACGGTTTTCGTGAAAATGAAAAGGTAGAATTAGCAATCATGCAGCTAGTTAACAAAACAATTAAAGCCAAAAAAGCAATGGCTTTGAAACGTAGAAAACTTTCAAAAAAATAATTTTCAATGAATCCAAAAGTATTATCAATATTCAACAATGCAAAGATTTTTCTTTCCCCTGAGGAACTGAAAGAACTTGCTGCTTGTATTGATAAAGAATTTGGAAAACCATTACCTAAAAAAGCTAAAAAGCAAACGGCATTAGACAACTGGACACTAGAAAGTGTTACCGAAAAACTTTTAGCAACTCAATTCAACAAAAAAAGAACATAAAAATACGTCCAGCAAATGCTGAAATTCCTAGACGCATTCGGGCGTTTTACGCCCGATGCTGAAAGGTTAGAAAAAGTAATTATGAGCAAACAAAGTGTAGATTCCAAGGTTTTTTCGTTAGCATCTAACCTTTTTGGTTTTGGTAATACAACCAAAAAGAAAACAGCAGAAAATAACATTGCAACAAACGTTGCAACTTCATTGCAGCCTGAAAACCGTATTATGGCTGTTTATCCTGCAATCAGTTTAGATGCATTTAGTGTCACTATGGATAATTACCGAAAATATATTTCTGCTTACAACTTTAAGACTAACGCAGAAAATGAACTAATAGAAAAACATAATGCTTTTGTTAGAAAATTTTTAAGCGAAAACACCCTTACCGATATACAAAGAGAATTTTCAAAAGTTTTTTTGCTTAAAAGTAAACTACTTAAACCAAGAGCATATAACGAACAAGCTGATGCTTTTATGAAAGATCACGGTTTGATTATAGAGAAAAAGAAAATTCAAACAGTTAAATATGCTACAGAATTGGTTTTTCAAAATCTTCTGCATCTGTATAATTCGCAGTTAATGAAGCGAAATGAACAGTATATGAGATTGAGAGTTACTGCGGTTAGACCTATTGAAGAATTTAAAATTAATTCATATTTAGTAACTGCCTTACAGCGAAATGGTGTAACCAGTTTAGACCTCTGTAAAAAGACTGTACGTAACCACAGGCAACGTTTAGAAGAATGCGGGGTATTTGTTGATTATCATTTTTCGGGGCAAAATAGACCTGTTGAAGTGCATATAAACAGCGAAATTTTGACGGTTTTAGACCTCAAAACTTCAAAATTAGTTACTTTTGAAAATCAACACGTTACCTCTGAAAACGAGAAAGTTTTACCTGATAACAATGAGAATACTGGAACAATTTTAAATGAATATCAAATGAATGAGAATGTTAAGAACATTTCTCAAGATATGGAGTTCCCTTCGGTCACGCCTTTTAATTTATTTTTTACAAGAACACGAGCCTGCAATAAAGAAAATTTAACTGGGGGCGGGGCGGAAAATGTTAAAGTTTTAAATACTTTATCGGAAAAACTTGAAAACCTGATAATTCACCCGCAGGAATTGGCTGTTAATCTTTCTAACCACGATTACAACAACTACAAGCCGATTGATATTCGAATTTTATTTAAAGAAGCATATTCGGGAACAATGCCAAAAGAGAATTTCAGGGAACTTGTAATTCAGGACTTCTTTAAAAATATATCCAAAATTTATCGAAATAGTACACCATTTGCAGGTTCTTGGAAAAAAGCTATCAATTTTTACATGCAAAATAAATTTATAGCCTTTACAGGTGATGCTTTTAATAAACAATCAATTGTAGATGATATTCAGGAACTCCGATGGCGAATAGAATGGGCTAGGAAATGGTTCTTTAAGAATAGTAATGTAAATCCTTTGTTTCCTGCTGATTATTTTGATATGACCCGAAAAACATCAAAAGAAGTAGGGTTTGAATATACTAAATCAAAATATAACGAGCATTTAAAATCGAAGGCAAAATATGAGATTTTAAAAAAGAAGCGTGAAGCTGATGCAGCCCGAAGAAAAACGACAATTAATCATGCTAAAAAGTTCGAAAATGAAGTCAATCGATTCTTTAAAGATAAAATTACAATGCCCCAATTGTATGACTATGTAGAGAACAATTTACCATCTGAATTTTTAGAAAAATTACCGCAAATGATTTTAGAGAAGTCATTAAAAAGGAGTCAAAAAATAGCCTTTGATGATGATTTTTTACAATACAATTTATCTGAGTTTTAACCAAATCTATTTTTAATTATGCCAGTATTTGCCCCTGAAAAATCAAAGATTAAAATGGTGATCCTAACCAAGACAAAAGAAAAAAATGCGGTTTGGTGGTCGCCAATCAACCAAAATAAGCGTAACAGCGAATCTGTGATAACAAGTATGTTAAGACGTTTTGAAAAGCATGCAATATCCAAAATCACTAATGTCGTTCAGTTTTATGAGAATGGAAATCTAATAGCAACAAAAAAAGTATGACAACAATAACACTCAAAAAAATTGAGTTGCAAGATTTTTTAATACTTCAAAATGTTGTTGCTCAATTGCGGTTAAAAGCATTAAATAAATTGCAGAATAGTAAAGTTGATGATGCTTATTTTAATGATGTTTTAAAGATAGATGTTACTACAAGTCTCTTTTTTAAGTTAAGAACGAAAATTGAAAATCAAAAAAAATCACTTTCAAATTTCAAACTTAAAATTTATGAAGCAATTATTTTACTTCAATGCTGTAATGACTATGAGCCAAGTAATGCACTCGAAAAATTCATAACAAGAAAATACCTAGCTGAAATTCATAAACAAATAACCAATCTCTAAAAAGTAGATTTTTTGAAGAACCTGGAAAAAGATCCGGAGCTGATCTGAGCAAAAAAATCTACAATTAAAAACATAATTAAGATGATTAAGAAAAGTACATACATCAGAAGCTTTACGGCAAAACAATTAAAACAGCTTGAAGAAATCGGGAAGAAAGAAAATTTTAAAACTACCCCTGAGATATTATTTTTTGCTGTCGATAAATACTTAGAGCAGAAAAAGGAAATCGAAAAATTGAAGACAACTATTAATACCAAAAACGAAGAAATATTTCGGCTTAATTCGATTATTGATTTTTTCAAATCGGCTTCAAAAAAAATACATGAATTAAGTGAATTCCTGAAAAAAAAGAAATAAAAATCATTAATCAAAAAACGAGAAATAAATCAAATCTATCAACTATTCAAAACCTAATATTTTATGAACCTCAAAACTTTAAATTATATAAGAAATAAAGCACAGTTACAAGACTTATTTATTAGCCAATTTACAGCCGACTATATTCGAAAAGAAATACACGAAATTTTAAAAGAGACCCGAAAAAATGCAACTGAGGGAGCAAGGCTTTTCGCAAAAAACATTTCCACAAAAGAACTAATTATTTTCATGGATAGAAACGGAAAACCCGACGGCTATTTACTTTCAGATGAATTAAAAATTATGCTTCAAGATCACAGAGAAGAAGAATTTAAAATTAGAAAACTTCAAAATCAACTTTAAAACGAATGGCAAAGAAATCAGACAACCCGACAAACGCATTAATAAATAGAAATTTTATTATCCGTGTTTTAGAATTCCCAAAAGAAAACCATGTCAAAAAGACAAAATTAACCTCTGCAAATAAGCTTTCGAACTACTTAAACGACGAAGAACTTAAAATAAAGCTTTTTAAGAAGATATTAGATAATGGATTGGATAAATATACTTTCAAGATAAGAAATAGGCTTAAAATCGATTTTCAGTCAAAATAACTTTTAACACCAATGTATCAAAACACACCACTTACGATATGCGAATAGTTTTGTCAAAAGTCTTAATGAATTATGATGAGATTTTTGATACAAATTTTAAATATTACATATCCTGATAGTGGTGATGACTATCTAATTTTGCTCTTTTACTTGTATCTCACTACCTAGCTACAAAATGACAATAACTTTCTTAAATGACAAAGTTAGATTTTATCTGCATTCAAAAATTTATTTTCAGGACTATCTTCTGATCTTTCAGATAGAATTTTTTTTAGTAATCCATAATCATCTAATATATCTTCATTCATCAATTCAAAACGAGGGTCAGGAATCTTCGTTTCATATAAATAAATTTCAGTCATAGCATCAAGTAATATAAATAATCTGATACAATTTTCTTTAGTCCCAAATGATTTATCATTAAGTAAATGCGAGGCAACATGTCTGTTAAAATTTTCATGCGAATCCCCAGTTTTTTGCGTATCCCTATAGAATTGTTCTTTTAAGATTTTATCACATCCTTTAGTAAAAACATCATAAAACAAAGGATTATTTGGACATGGCTGTCGCATATATGAGTTTTTAAAAAATTTTTTAATTTCATCAAACTCGGGTTTTTTATCTGTTTCTTTATATCCCATCCATCTTATGATTACACCTTCTATTAAGGGCAACAATGTTAAATAGCAACTAATAAAATTATCTCTGTAGTAAGAAAGAAGCGCAGCATCAACCATTTTTGCAAATACTTTAAAATGATCAAATTTTTCAATTCTACCCTTTTTTTGAAGCATTCTCATTTTAGGATTCATTGTAAAATGACCCATATATGCAACTAACACAGATTCTGATGAAGGTAAGTCTTTTATTATGTCTTTTATTGTGTCCAAATCACTCTTTGTAGAAAAAATAGATATTAATAGAGCGTAATTAGCGAGAATATCATTTGAATCTAAAATATCTTGTATTTCTTCAAGCGATGTAGAATTAGTACCAGCAGCCAATAGAGCTTTTTTTTTCTGTTTTTTAGCATTTTCAAGATTTATACTATATGCTTTAGCACTACATCTATTCCAGTCATTTATATCGTCACATATTGTATTTTTTATCGATTCAATTGTAGCCTTTTCTATTGTAATAGCTTCTATGATTTTTAAAGCTTTGCTATCTGTTTTTGACATTTGTTATTTTATAATAAATGTGATTAATAACTTTATCGAAGTTCCATTTATTATGACTATAGATTTATTTCCAACCATAATATCTGCTCACACCATCCGCCAAAACCTTTCCCGCAGCGGCGAGTCCAACAGTCCAAGAACCGTCCATCGCTTTTGTAATAGTTTTACTTACCCAGCCTTTGACCTTATCCCCAAATTCTTTTGTTTCAATATTTTGATTATCCGAATCAATTATTGTAGCTAATTCGTTAATACTTTCTTTAGGCATTTGATTGGATTCAAAGTAACGTGAAAGTTCATCAAAATTCTTAAAGAGGACATCTTTTATAGTTACTTTTTGAGAATTACCATCACCCACAATTATCGTTGTATTATTTCCAAATACAGCAGAATTAAATAATGAAGAAACTTGATCTTTCTCGTCTCCTTCTGAAAGTTTTTTGATGCTCTCTTCTCCAAAAGCTTCATTTAACTCTAATAAGAAATCTAATAGTTTTGATTTAACAGAAGTCAATACCTGTACAATTTGCGTACTACTTATTTCTTTTCGAGCATATTCTATTTGATAGCCATTATCAAAATCTTGAGATAAATATTGGTAAATATCTGCAGGTATATTCATTGACATTTTAGACGTTTTACCTTCTTGAACTAGCGAATCAATTGCTGATATGCTTTGATAGAGATTAACAGTTTTTATTTGTGTTCTCAGGTCTTCATCTAAGCCCACTAAAGGAATAGGGAAGTTAGTAGCTCTTTGGTAGCCATTAGAAATTGTTCCTGTGATTTCGCAAGATATTGTACGGTAAGATGGTAAAGTTATAACGTCTTCATAACCATTTAATTCGTGGTTAATCCAAGTTTTTAATTCTTCATTTTTAAGTTGAAATGCCAAAACTTTTGTCCGAATAAGGATATCAGTTAATGAAGTTTCTTGCTCTGAAATTTTACTAATTAATTCGTCAATAATTTGCATCCTTTTTTTATTTAAAATAGCTTATTAAGTTAATTATTTTATGCTTCTATTTATTTCCGTGATCAATTTGATTTGAAAAAGGAAGATTGTTTCAGCTAAGATAAAAAGATATTATTAAGAATCATCATACACATATCATTAACTGTTTTCAGATATAGAATTAGCAAAAATGGCAAATTATATAATAATATTTTCCTTCAAGGTTTAGAAACTGTTTACACTAGAAGATGTGATATAGTTGGGTATTTTACATCTTATAAAATAATAATAATGTGCGCGAGTTTATTTGCATTCTTGATAAAATGTTATAAAAACCCATTTTTTGACCATTTATTGTTAGGATATTTTTTATACTTTCGCAGCCGGTTTTATTTATTGTAATTTAATAGCTACAGGAAAACATTAAGACCGATTAAAAAATTGTAACTTTTAAATATTTAATATGAAATTTTTATTTCGACCCCTGTTGTGTCTAGTTGTTTTTTTCTGTTTTTCATCCTGCTCGGTTGAGGATAATGATAAAGAAAGCGTTAAATTAACTGCTAGTGCACAAAAAATAAAAAGACAGCAGATTCTTGAAAAGTTTAAAGAAATGGGCCTTGATCCAAAAGATGTGACTTTTACCGACAGTTTAAATAATAGCAGTAATAAAATAGTACTTAATTCTATAAATGATCTTGAAAAATTATTTCCTGAAGATCAAAATTCAGGTAGTGAATTAAAAATAGAAGCGAAAAATAATAATAATTTATTTTTAAATCCAAATGCCTCTAAAACAACAAGTGGTGACGGTAGTACAGGAAGTTGGGATTATTGGGATTATTATAATAATCCTGAAATTACCAGATTTGAACAGCAAATTCCTGTACGTGGGACATTATTTGATATTTACTTTATATTTTGGTATTACAGGTTGTACATGGAGACAACGAGCGATGAAGGGATTAAGAATGCTCAAGCTGGGCTTATTGGCTATACTTTGGGTGTTTCCTACGAAATGATTGACTGTACTTACAAAAGAGGAGCTGCGCCAAACTATGTGAGAATTAATGGAAAACTACATTACAATATCTTTCTTGAGGGAGTAGGAACCGTTTATACTCGAAGATGTGATATATTTGGGTATTTTACGCCTTATAAATATAACAATAATGTTGGGCAGTTTATTTGTGCTTTAGGCAGCTAATTTTAATTTTCAAATCTTAAAAAAAATGGATTCAAGTGTTTACTGGCAGATTTTTATTCTACTGCTTATTGTATTTATTATCTACACACTTTATAAATTAGGTAAATCTTCATTGTCTTCGGATAAGAAACTTATCTGGTGTATTTTGATTCTCATATTTCCAATTATAGGAAGTATTGCTTATCTTCTTGTGGGGAAAAAATAAGCGCGCATCTTAAAGATGTACAATATTTTTTATTCAAATCAGAAGGACGTCAAATGAAAGTTTGACGTCCTTTTTTTATGTAGTAACCTAATTGAACGAAATTAAAGAGTAAAAACCACGTCTAAGACGTGGTTTTTTTATTTAACAGCTTCTCGCAATGGTTTCACAATAAAAGTTGTGAAAACATTGCGAAAGCTAAGAAATGCTTTTGAAACATCAGCAAACTTTAAACACTTCCTTACAAGCATACAATATTTGTAATCTAAATGCCTAACAACCTAACACAAGACACGAAATGAAAAATGAATATTGACAACTTGTTACAGAGGAAAATCTTAGGCGGTCAGGAGTACGAGCCGTTGTTTCCACGAGTTAGCTGTGATAAGACTAAACTGGGCAACGGCAATACTTTTGATACTGTCAGAATGATTAAGGATATGGTTGTCAAGTACAATCATCAGACAACAAAAGTTGCAATGTTATTGCAGCAAAGTTCATTGAAAGAAACGTGTGATAAAATTTATTGGTTTTTGTATAATCATTTGCAGTATAAGGCTGACGGTCAGGAACAAATGCTGAGAAGTCCAGCGTGCGCCTTCAAGCAGAGAGTTCAAGGAGTAGATTGCAAGACCTACTCAATTTTCGCAAGCTGTTTACTCGCAAATATGGGTATCAGGCATTTTATAAGACAGATTAAACAGCCAAGTTTTAGACCTGATTTATATACTCATGTATATGTTATAGTACCGCTTAATCAGGAAACTGGAGATATAAAACAAGGCTATTTTATTATAGATGGAACTACAAGTACTAACCGAGAACCCATTCACATTATGGCACATGACACAGAAGTAAATTTACCTCATTACGGGCTTAATGCTCCCAGTGCAAAAGGTAAGCGTAAAGCAGCTGCAACAAAAGTTGCAACAAATATTGCAAAAGATTCAAACAAACCAGTTTATCTAGGAATCGCAGGATTTATTGCAGGGTTGTTTTTATTTGGAAAATCGAATAATAATTAAACACGATAGATTTATGCAGATAGAAGATTTATACGACAGCCGAGACGGTTTAAATGGTTTTTCGCTTAAGAAAATCAGACTTAAAAACTTAAAGCTTAAAAATGTTGTAAAAGCAGCAGTTGCACCGCATTCGCTTCTAAAAAAGAAGCAATTAAAATTTGTGGCTAAAGCGGCGTTCGCACCGCACACACTTCTAAAAAATAAGCAGTTAAAAACGGTGGCTAAAACGGCATTGGCACCGCATTCACTAATACTTAAAAAAAGAAAACGATTATGACGTACGATGATTTATATGCAGACCCAGAGGGGTTGAATGGTTTTTCGTTTAAGAAAATCAGACTTAGAGATGTAAGCCTTAAAAATGCAGTAAAAGTGGCTAAAGTTGCTGTACCGATCGCAACAAGTTTTATTCCTGCTGTGGGCGGAATTGCTTCGGGGTTAGTATCTAAAGTACTTACTAATCAAAATGGAACGGCAAACCTAGTGGGTAGAGTTGCCAATTCTGTGACAAAGGTTTCCAAAACACAAGTCGGAAAACTGGTTACAAATCAGGCAAAAAAAGTGATTAATCCTTCTAAACCTGCACCAGTTCAAGCTGTCAATCAGCTTACGCCCGCTTCTTTTGCAACTGATACTTACCAAACACAGCAAGTTACAGAAAGTGAAACATTTCAGCCAGTAGGGGAATTAACACCCGTGAAAGAAGTTTCTACAGCAAAAACATCAATTACAACAGTAGTTGGAGAGAAAAAGAACAACACAATGATGTGGGTTGTAGGTGGCTTAATCGTTGGAGGAGGAATTTATTTAGCAACAAAAAAGGATTAAAAACAAAATAGGTATGAATAAAGAAGTAGTAATTTTTGGAGGTGGGGTTCTTGGCGGTATGGCGTCAAATGGAGCGAGTGCATTATTACCTCAATCAGACAGCCCGCTTATGAATGTTGCAATAGCAGGAATTTCATTGTTTGGAGCAACAAAAGTAAACGGTGTAACCAATAAAGCAAATTTGTTGAGAGGTGCTTTACTAGGCAGTGCCCTAGTACAGACTTTTATAGCTGTAAAAAAAGTTTCTGGTACACATTTGAGTGCCAAACTTCAAGGTACTGGTAAAGCGTCATTGTTCGCAAAAGGAGCAGTTGGATTAGCCTGTCCTCATGATGAAGGTTTAAACGGTCAGTTTATGGGCGGTGACGGTCAGATTTATGAATTTGACGAACAAGGCTTAAACGGCCAGTATATGGACGAAGCAGGAAATGTTTTTGAGATCGCTGAAAATGGATTAAATGGTCAATTTACAGATGCAGAAGGAAATGTTTACGAAATGGAAGATGACGGTTTAAATGGTTCTGCGTCCGATGTATACGGAGAGGAAGAAGAAGACGGTTTACACGGAACTTACGAAGAATTGTATCAATAAAAAAATTAATCACCAATTAAAAAAATAATTAAAATGAATAGAAAAACCCAATTATTAGGAGCAGTAGCAACTCTAAAAGGAAAAGCACAGGCAGGTATCCCGAAAGTAGACGGTGTAGCCTTGACAGACAGAACATTATACCTAGCGCTTAATATTAAAGGACAAGGAGGATCAATTGATGTTGTAGATGCCAACACCAAAAGAGAAGTAGGTGTTACCAATTTGGATGGAAACAAATTAAATGCAGGGCGTGATTATGTGATTGATGGAATCAGGGTTTTGCTGGATAGTACAAACAGTGCCACGCTTGGTTCAGCAAATTGGCAGAAAGTAGATATTGAAAATTTCCCTGCAGCTTTTCAAAATGCAGAATTGGTAATCGAACAAGACGGTAATGTTTTGGTAGATAATATGCCAATGACTGATCTGACAGACGGTAGTGGTTATGAGAAATTCAGAGAGATTTCAACTACTCCGCTGATTCGTTCAAATCTGGAATTTACAATTAAAATTGTTTATCCTAAAGGTGTTGCGGTGAGTGCTGCAACTGATAAAAACATTCGTTTTGAATTTAGAGCGCACCAAGCGAAAAAATAAATAAAGCATTTTTTATAAAATCAAAAAGCCGTAAAACGTAAAGGGTTACGGCTTTTTTTAAACAATCAATAAAATGGCAGTAAAAGAAAAAGTTATCAATTTAACTATCCCACTCGGAGAAAAAGAAGCGGTATTAACTACAGCACTTGAAAAAGGATTTGTTTTAGGAGCGGAACTGCACACTAATCATAACGATATAGACAATTTTGCAGATTATGGGATTTTCGATGATTCTGGTGCAGCATTTTCAAAACCATCACACATCGATCATTGGAAACGCAGAGAGGGTGCAGGTTTTAATGACAGCTATAAGCCGTTAATGTTCTCAACTGAATCTAAAACAATGACATTTCAGGCAAGACTTAAAGAACCAGCGACAAAAGTGACTTATTTCCATTTGATCTTAATGTACAAACTTAATCAGGACTGCTAAATAAAAACAAATGCTACAAGACTTAACAATATTACAGACTGGAGTTGTTTTTTTAAGAGTAAAAGAAGACAAAGAAATTTCTATCGAGAATGTAACAACGCTGCAAGTTGTTAATAGTGGTTTTGTGAGTGTGTTTGTCAATGAATTAGAAATCAAAAGCGGTGAGAATATAACATTAGTTTATCCTGACAATACACTTTCTAATATTGATTTGGCGGTAAGATTTGCAGAAATAGATACTGTTGACGGCTTCGGCGCATTTACATGGAACAAAAAAGAGTTAACCATCATTTACAAAAAATTAATCAAATGCAAGAATTAGAAAACTTAATGGAGAAATTAAACACCGATGTTTATTCGGCTGTTTCGGTTTTTGACTTAAATACTAATCGATTTCTTTTTCGTAATAAGACACACTCTGAAATTGTTCAGGAATTCGAAACCGCAGAGGATTTCTTCGAGCATCTTTTTGAACAGGGAAACCACAATTTACGACTGACTTTGAAGCGTAAAAACGGGAATAACTTCAAAGCTGACGGTAATAGTTTTGATGTTAATTTTTCTAAGAACAATCAACCGCAGACATTTCCTGTCTCTGGAGTACAGCCACAAACTCAACTACAGCAAAAGCAGGATGTTTTTTCTAATAATTTCGGACTAGGTGCGCTTGATGTTATGAATTTAATGGTTTCAAAAAGTGATGCAGCAAGACTTCATACGGAATGTGAGGTTTTAAAAGCCGAAAACAAAGAACTTAAAAACAAATACGAAACCATTCGAGAGGAGCAATTATTATCAAAGTACAATGCTGACAAAGAAAGCGGTTTATGGGGTGCGTTACAAGGAGTAATCAACAATGCGCCTGCGCTCATGGCAACATTCAAAGGGAATGCGCCAGTTGGTCTTGCATCACCCGCAGAATCTTATACAAGTGAAGTTAAACAACATTTTGCAGCAATATTGACCCATCTTGATGATAACGTGGTTAACGTATTGGAAAGCATAAACAACGGCTTGCAAAACAATGAGTTTTCAAATGAATTAGCAGAATTATTAAAAAAATACCATTTATGGGAGGCGTAAAAATTGAAATTGATATAAAAGCGGGAAATCCGTTTGAAATAAAAGCAGCAACAAATGCTTTGAAAGATTTGGCAAGACTTGACAATGATGTTCTTTCAAAACTATCCGAATTATCAAAAAGTCCAAAAGCCATTGAGCAGTTAAAAACCAATTTTCCAATGATTAAAGGTTTTTTGTCTAACTAAAAACCAATAATAATGAAGAAAAAAGGGCTATCAAATCCAGCAGTTGCTGCAGCTGTTTTAACCAGTCCACAAGGGCAGGAAATATTAAAAAAGACACAGGAAAAAACCGAAAAAGCAGTCAATACAGGCTTTACAATTTTAAAGTTTTTAGCGTTGGCGGGAGTTCTGACTGTAGTGTATTACAAATTTATAAAAGGGTTTTCTAAAATACCCGAAGACTCAAGATACACTCCCAGTAACATCAATGTAACACAAGCAAAAGCAAGGGCAGAAGCCATTTATACTGCTTTGTTGGGATTCGGGGCAAATTACACCGCAGTTGAGAATAATTTAATAGGCTTGAATCACAACGGATTTATAAGGCTTTACAATGAATTTGGTGAACGCAGAAGCTCAACACTTTCTAAGATGAATTTAATTGAGTGGCTTCAAGATCAATTCGGAGAAGCTGATATGGTTAAGCTAAGATTTATAATTAAAGGATTTTTCTAATTATGACAACACAGAAAAAAGTAATCATAGTAACTACATCGGTTTTGATATTGGGATTAGGAGTTTATTTTCTCACTAAAACCAATAAAAATGGAAGTTCAATTTTAGGAGGCAGTAAAAAATACATAGATGAAGGTGATGTAAATACTATTCCTGCATTTTCGCCCACTCAAAAAGTAGCCTTGCTGTATGATGCGATGAACCGTTACACAGGTACTGACGAGAATTTAATTTTTGAAACACTAACAGGTGTTACACAAGTGCAGTTTGGGTTAATTCAAAAAGCTTGGGGACTGAAAAATTATAACCGCCTCTTAGGTTATAACACCATTGGCGGAACAAAACTGCCATTGAAAACTTGGTTAAAAGAAGAGCTTAACGAGCAGGATTACAATTTGCTTAGAAAAAGATTCCCAGTGTATTTATAAACTTAAAAGTAGATTTTTCTGCGAACCTGGAAAAAGATCCGGAGCTGATCTGAACAAAAAAAATCTACAATTTAAAATAATGAATTATGAAATTGAAAAATGAAGATAAGGTATTAATTGGAGCAGGTTTACTGGGTGTTGGAGCAATTGGGTTCTTGTACTGGAGAAGTAAAAAGAAAGAAAAGGAGCAGCAGGAATTAATTACAGACATTCCAGAACCGCCGACAATATTAGCAACACCAATTGCCGAAAATACCCCGACAGTCGGAGCAGTTTTAAATAAGAATAAAATTTTATCAAAAGGAAGCAAAGGTTTGGAAGTAAGAGAGTTACAGCGAGTTTTGGGGGTTGCCATTGATGGTGATTTCGGCTCTAAAACATTAGCAGCATTACAGGCTAAAAAAGGTGTTTCTTCCATCAGTTTAAACAACTACATAACAACCGCAACAAAAGTTGCAATTAAAACTAACCCAACAGCTTTGGTACTGCCAAAGGCAGGACAGAAGATTATGGCAAATGCTGACAATGTAAGCATTTTCAATGCCGAAAAAACAGCGAGTGGAACGTATTTCAATTCAGGTTCAAAACCATTTTTAAAAAGCAGTTTTGATTATGGACAGCACATTGGGAACTATGTCGGTTTGAAAACAGGAAATCAGTATTTAATCATCCGTGACGGTGCTTATTATTTTGTAAATGGCAGTCAGGTCAAAGCCTACTAAAATGACACAATCTACTACATCAACATTGAAAATCGGGGCAATTGCAATTATTGCAATTTTATTGTTATTGCCAAAAAACGAACCTAAAAAAGTGATACTATAATGAGTTTTATTTTAGATAACAGCAGTTTATTTTTAAAAGCATTTTTAAAATACGGCATCAATAATGCGCTGAGAATCCCGCATTTTTTAGCGCAGGTTTCCCACGAATCAGGAAATTTTACAAGGGTTATCGAAAATTTGAATTACACTCCTGAAGGACTGGCAGGTACAAGCCCTTTTAATACCCGTTTAACAGCTGCACAAAGAAATCTTTACGGTCGTACCGCTTCACATCCTGCTAATCAAAAGATGATTGCAAACATTGGTTATGCCAATTCTAACGGTAACGGAAACGCTGCAAGTGGTGACGATTGGAAGTACAGAGGGCGTGGCTATATACAATTAACTGGTAAAGGAAATTATGAAGCTTATAAAAAATATTCCGGTTATGATGTTGTAAACAATCCTGATCTGCTTTTAAGAAATGATATAGCCATTGATGCAGCAGCTTGGTTTTTTTCGGTTTATAAAAACTTAAATTCTTTAGCCGATAAGAATCAGATAACAGCAATTACGCAAAAAGTAAACGGCGGTACAAATGGATTGTCCGACCGTGTCGCAAAATTTAATTTTTATAAAGCTCAAAACATCAGCGTTGAGTTATTAAAAAAAAAAGCGAAACCTCTACCTAATTTTAGCAGTATCAGCAGTTACGCTTTTAACTGGCTTTTACCTTTTAACACAAAAAAAACAACATGAAAAAAGTATTATTTGAATTGGCAGTATACAGAGATTATTTTTTGTTAGGCTTGATAATTATTGCAGGGATTTTTACCAAAATATACAATGCTGTTCAAAAAGGAAAAAAGCCGACACTCAGTTTCATTCTTGCTGAAGCTGTTGTAAGCCTCTTTGTTGCTGCTTCGGTGTATGTCTTTACTAATGAGTTTTTACACTTAAGTAAGTTTCTGACTTATGTTTTCTGCGCTTGGGGCGGGTCACAAAGTACACTTATACACAGCGAGGTAGAAAAATTAATAAGCAGCTTTTTTGATGGTCTTAAAAGCGCAATTAAATCAAATACAAAATTATGACACTAAACGAAAAACAGCCAAACCCATTTATAAAGTTTTTGCAGGTAATTATTTTAATCTTGTTTCTATCTGCCTTTATGACTTTGGTATCATGCGCTTCTAAGCCAATAGAGGGCACTCATACAATCGAACGCATTATTGAACAAAAAACAGACAGCGTAAAAACTACAGAAGTAAGCAAAGCTATTTTAGACAGTCTTATTGTAAAAGTGGCAAAGGTTAAAACCTCAAAGGCCGAATGTGACAGTATTGCTCAAGCAACGCTCGATCAGGTTTTAAGACAGTTGAATACTTATAAAAAATCAGGCGATAATGAAGCTGGAGTACAGTACGATGAAAAGCTTAACCGACTTGTATTATGGCTCAAACAGGCAGAATCTAAAAACGAAAATTCAGCCACGAGTAAAAGCATAAATGACAAAGAAAAAGAAGTATTGCGACCTGTAATTGTTAAAGTGAAATTTATTCCTTTTTGGGTTAAAATACTGGCTTGGATTGGCGGGATTACGCTTGCCTTCTTGGCTTGGAGATTTGGCAGAATTTTTATTTAAAACTAAAGAAATGAGCGCAAAAAAAGTAATTATCGGGGTTGGTATATTAGCCGTAGCGGGTTATTTTTTTCTGGATTATAAAATCAAAAAAATCATTGAGAGATTTCAGTATGTAAAAATTTATCCCACAGCTGTTAAGAATTTCAAACTAAAATGGAATGCCGAACAGCCTATAATCTCATTCAACTTAGATATAAGACTGAGCAATCCTACCGCAGAGGTTTTTTCTGCTAAAATTCTTTCGGTCAAACTAAAAAGAATAATTTTTTACGACAAAAACGATATTCTTTTAGGAACAGCAGTCGTAAATACGGATGCAATTACCATACCTGCACAAGGAAGCACAACGATCTATAATATTCCGATTCAATTACAATTAAAAACAGTTATGTCAAATCTTGCATCGGCAATACAGAACGATTTCAACTTAAAAGATATTAGAATTGAATCAATTGTAAGTGTACTGGGTACTGAACACAAAATATAACGTATGACTTTAGCACAAGAATTCAACAGCCTTAATGGTTTAATAGTTTCCCGCTCGACGCTTGAAAATTTATTGATGAAAGCCGAAAAGGAAAAGAATACCATTATATCAAAACGGGTGATTAAGGTTTTGCAGGCTTTTAAAGATGACACTTTCTTAATCGAGATAAAAAACCTTGTTGAACCTTTTGGTTTAAATGGTGCTGAAAAAAACATAAAAACATCAATAAAAAAGCCAGTTGCAATAAAAGCTAAACGAAAACCAGTAAAAAAAAGTCCTGTGAAGAAACCTGCTGCAAAGCGAATTGTAAAAAAAAAGCCTGTAGTAAAAAGTGCTGTAAAACCTGCTGTGAGAGAAAAAGTAATTGTTGCAAAAGCTAATCTTAATAAAAACTCTTTAGCCTATAAAATGGCTAATAAACCTGCAAAGGTTGATTATTTTAAAATTCAGAACACAGATATTTCAGAGTTTTTAGGAAAAATTGAGCGTCAGCAGAAGGAGAGCGTTGTAATAACATTAACAGGCGGTCAGGGTTCAATGAAAACAAGAATGTGCTTTCAGTTCATAAACACTTTTGCTCAAAATTACAAAGTTGGACACGCCAGTATCGAAGAACATCCTGAAAGTACTCTTTATTATGATAAAGCGGGTGAATACCTGAATGAAAAAGCATTAATCAATACAGAAAACCCTGTTGTAAAAAGTGCTGCTGATTTAGATAAAGTAATAAAAAATAATGATGTTATTGTAATTGATAGTTTCTCTAAAATGCAGGAAATGCAGAAAGGTTTTGAGGTTGACAAAGATTTAAGAAAAAAATACGATGGCAAATTATTCATTGTGATTTTTCAGCAGACAACTGACGGTAAAATGCGTGGAGGCAGTAAAAGCCAGTTTGATGCCGATATAGTTTTATTTACTGAAAAGAAACCAGATTACCGAGATAATTACATTTTTTCGGATAAAAACCGATACCAAAATAAACCGCTCGACAGTTTGAAATTCAACATTTTCAGCAAAAAACTGGTTCGTACAGTTGCTGAGAATCGGGCAGAATCAAAACCAAAGAAAAAATTATCATTTACTGTAAACTAATAAATCGAAAAGTAGATTTTTTATCGCATCCGGATCTAATTTTTCCAGGGAAATTTCATTAAAAAATCTACAATTAATAAACATTAAATCAATCAAAGATGGCAACAAAAAGAACAACAACAAGAAAAGTAACTGCAAAAAAGCCAACAGTTAGAGGATTAAAGAAAATTTGCAGCGGTGTGGTAAAAGCCACAGGATTAAAAGCCGACGGCACACTTAAAAAAGGCTATAAATATATTACAGGCGGTAAAATCGTAAAAGTTACAACAAAGCCGACGGTAAAAAAGAAAGTGATTAAAATGAAACCTGTTGCAAAGAAAAAAACGGTTAGAAAAACTAAAAAATAAGTCATGGCTGAACTTGTAAAATTTATAAAAGCTTCAAACGGGAATGTTTTGCTGCAAAAAAATGACGAAACCTTGATAGCTTCGTTTAATCCGGCTCAAAATCTGTTGAGAATTCCAGAAGATAAAAACAAATTCAAAATTCAGTCTGTTTCCGCATTTGCAAACAATGCCTTAGTTTTAGATTATACTCAGGTAGACCTTATTAATTGTTCACCTCCTATTGTAGCTGTAAACTTTAATGAGTTTTTGATTGAATTATCGAGGAAGTTTTTTTTTTTAGATAGCGATTCAGCAGGAATAGCACAGAATAACGTTGTTAGACAATTAATAATTGAGAAGAATAACTTACCGCCTGAATTCACAGAACAGGATATTTGTAACTATATTTTAGCCCTGCCCGAAGCACAGAGGACTATAGCTGAAACAGATAGTAAATGGAATGTTATTATAGGATATTTTGCAAGCTGATGACAGTATACATACCTTCATATTTTAATGATTTAAAAGAAAGGGAAATAATCTTTAAAAACTGCATTAAAAGTTACTTGAAGCTAGGTTTTGAAATTGTAATCGTTTGGATGAATAAGGGGTTTGACAAAATTGAAAACCCAAATATCACTTATATCGATGCTGAGATTCAAAATGCTTCTAAAGCAAGGAATCTGCTTCTTGATATATTTTACGACAGTAACGAAGATTATTGTTATTTAAGTGACGACGATACGGTTTTTTTTGGATATGATGGATTAAGTGGGAATAGTGATTGTATTTCTTTTACGAATGATCTTAGAAAAAATGATTTTAATACAACCAATATAAGCAGTGCGCTGTTAAAACTGAAAAATCTAAAAAAGTATTACAATACAAGGCTTTATTTCGACGAAAATTTAGAAGCGAACCAAGATTATGATTTTGCGAGAAACCTGCTTCAAAACAAATTTTCTACCGAAATAATCAATTCAAAAAACGTTCAAATTAACAGAGGTATCTCATCTATGTTTAGAACTCCGCAAGAACGTTTACAAAAAAAGATGGACGCCTATAAACTTATAATGAAAAAAGAATATGATATTAAGAATATATGAAATCCAAAATATAGGTAAAGGAGTAATAACTGAAATTTTACCTGAAAATTTATTGCTGACAAAAATCGAGTTAATAAGGATTTATCCGAGTAACAAAGTAGTTACTAGAGAAAAAGATTTAGCAGCAAATGCACGAAATTTTCTTCATATAGATTTCGGTTTAGATTATGCTTATGGTACTCAATTGACCGTTGTTGTATTTGAGACTGTTGATGAAGAAAATAAAATACAAGTACCTATAAAATTAGGTCAACATAATGGTTTTTGGTATTATTCGGTAGATAAAAATATTTTAAATGCAGAAATACACGCTTTAGTTGGCGCCGTGACCGATTCTTATCAGGAGTAGTTTTTTAGTTTTAGCTTTATAAATCGTGTTACAGAAATGTAATGCGATTTTTTTGTTTAAAAAGTAGATTTTTTTTTTAGCCTGGAAAAAGATCCGGAGCAAATATCTTGATAAAAAATCTACATTTATTTTATGTGTTTAGAATTAGTCTTCGGACGATGCTCAATATTGCGATATCTTTCAAATACAAACCTATTTTTTCATTAAGCCCTACTCAAATTGATTGCAACATGTGTTAGCTGATGTGCTTTTATTCGGTTTCAGTAGTGAATTCTGAATAAGTATTGGTTTTCATAATGTCAATTTTGAAATCTCCATTTTCGTCTTTTATAATTATAACACTATCAAAACCTAATTTGTCCAATTTATCTATTGTTGCCAATTCGCCTTCTGCAAGTTGTAAAACTCTGCGTAATAACCAATCAGACAAAGCTTTATTTGGGTTAGTCATCAAGGCTTTTGAGTTTTCTTGACAAACTTTTGCGGTAAATATTTCTCCTGTTGGAATTTGTAAGTTAAAATCTTGGTCACGTTTTGGAAAGAAATGTGGATATTTCCGGTGCAATTCCGCAGGAATTGGAATATAAATTTCTCCAAAATCTCTTTTTCTTCCGTTGGCATTCCACTGATTTAAACCGCTTCTTTCAAAAATAAACTTTTCTCCTTTTTGAATTCCGTAAAGAGGCAAAATCACATAATTTTCGCCTTTAACAAGTTTGTCAGTTGCAGTTTTTAAATTCTTATTCTCCTCAAACAATTCAAGAAGCAAAGAATAAGGGTCTTCAATTATATCAATTGGTAAACGAAACGCATTTTGAGGACTTATAAATTTTCTAAAAAGTGTGCTTTTTGAATAATTGAAAGTATATAGATTATTTCCATCTTCAAATTGTAAACTTGCTTTATTATCTTTAACTGAATGAATATTAGCAATATCTATGATATTGTAATCCGTTTCATAAAGTAATAATTCTTTTTCTTTTCTTGCAACAATATGATAAAGTGAATTTTGAATATTGTAAACACGATTTGCTAAATTTATTCTATCATTTCTGAATTCTCCAAGCTTTAGCGCTAATTCTTCGCCTTTAAAATCTCGTAACGTCCTTGATAATGAGTTGAATTCTGCTACCTTTTCTGTACTGGAATTACCATTACAAACAAAAGTTTTCAAACCAACACCAACAGAATTATAATTTGCGTCAAAAGCCGTATCTGAACGAGATAAATTGCCCGCATCAAAACTTCTGCAAAATATATTTTCGGCAACACGATAATTTATGAAAGGTACAGCACTTTCACTGAATAAACCCGAAAGCTTTGAAACTGCTGAAAGCAGTTTCAAATAATTCCCGTTTTTTTCAATGTCTATTTCAGCAAACGATTTCATAAAACTCTTATGATTTCCTTGCTAATTCTCTCAATTAATGTTGTAGTTACAGAATTTCCTGCTTGCATATAAAGTTTACTATTTGCCAAGGTTGGCAAAATGTAATTTTCGGGATAACCTTGAAATAGAAAACATTCTTTTGGAGTTAATTTTCTAATTCCAAAATCGTCTTTTATAAGCGGTACATTGTGTCCGCCTGTTCCCATATTTGCTGTTAAAGTTGGACAAACATTACTTTTATTTTCCCTTGCATAGACTCTACGCCATTGATAAACTGTGTCTTTTGAAGTCATCGCTTTTTCAAGTTCTGGATAATATGCGTGATCTTTTTTGTAATATAAATTATCTGCTTGCTTTCCTTTTTCTAAAATATCGTGAATAGTTTTTGTTAATTTAATTTCAGAAGGAAATTGGAAATCAGCAAAATTTTTAACTTGATTAGGGTCAAATGCAACTATAAAAATTCTTTCACGATTTTGTGGAATGTTTGCGTGTGTCATGGAGTTCAAAATTTTTGTAAAAACTTTGTAACCCAATTTATCTTCTAAAACTGAAATTATAGTTTTAAATGTATTTCCTTTATCGTGGGAAACTAAATTTTTTACGTTTTCTAAAAACACAACTTTTGGTCTATGTTTTACAACGATTTGCTCAATGTCAAAAAATAAAGTTCCTCTGGTATCGGCGAAACCTTTTTGGTTTCCTGCAATCGAAAATGCTTGGCAAGGAAAACCTGCACATAAAACCTCAAATTCCTGTGGGATATAATTTTTAACACGTTCTTTTGTGATATCTCCAAATGGAACTTCTCCGAAGTTTTTTCTATAAGTTTTTTGAGCACTTGTTTCCCATTCACTTGTAAAAACACATTTCCCGCCAACGTTTTGCATTGCCAATCTGAAACCACCAATTCCTGCAAATAGGTCAATAAATTTAAAAGTATAATTTTCGGGTGTTGGAAAAGGAACATTTTCAACTTCAAAAAGCAATTGTTGTAAAGCATCTTCAGCAACAATATTTACTTGTTCTTCAACTAGTTTGTACTTAACAAAATTGTCTAAAACTTTTACAGCGTCTTTTTTATAATGTTTTGAAACTCCGTTTCTGTAATTGTGTAAGTAATGTGTAATCAAGGCCTTGTCATAAGGCTCAAGGTCTTTTATTTGATAGCTTTTACTATCAAATTCCTCAATACTTACTTTTTGATTAACTGCTATCATTTACTTTTTATCGTTTACGCAAAACTACAATTTAATTTTTAAAATTCGGAATTTAATGTTTCTCGTTTCCCAGTTACGTTCTAACGAAGTAGCATATCAGGCAACTTATTCATATGTACGACAAAATCACACATCCCATCGTGATTTGGCTAGCTTTGTGTGATTGATGTTAAAAGATTAGAATGTAACGTTTGCCAAATGAATTGTTACTTCACAACCCTTATTTCTTGGGGTGTATAATTCAGTTATTTTTAGATATACAGAAACGAAGCTTGTCAAAAAAAATCTATATTGCATTTTATCGGTAACTAATTAAATGTAGATTTTTTCTATAACCTGGAAAAAGATCCGGAACAGATCTGAGCAAAAAAAGTCTACATTTATTTTATGTGTTTAGAATAATCTTCGGGCATAACAGCATCTATATCACGTAAGTATTTTTCTAAAGCGCCCATTGTTGTATGACCAGTAATAAGCATTAGTTTACTTTTTGCTTCATTTGGGGTGCTATTTTTAACTAGTTCTTTATATAATTTGGTTATGAAAGTGTGTCTAAAGCTGTAAAGACCATAATCTTTTCCTAGTTTTAAACTAACCTTTACTTTCTTAAAACGATCCCCAAAGTAACCACGTTTATCAGTTTCATTTGTTATCCACTCGTGACCTATACCTTTTGGCGTGAATAAGTAGCTTTCAGGTTCTAATTTTTCAAGGTTCGGTAGTTCATGGAGTAATATTTCAGGTATTAGTTTCGTCTTTACCGCTTTGTTTTTGGCACGTACATAAATGAGTTTGTCTTTTATGTTAATATCGCAAACACGCAAGCGAACCACTTCTATTGGTCGCAAATGATTATAAGAAATAAACTGTATAAATAGGAGAAGAAGAGTGTCATGTTTTAGAAGATAATTCAAGATGTCATTTTCTTGGTCACTGCTAAAAGTTTTATTTCTTTCAGGAGTAGACTTTAAAACGTTGATCTTTGGTATGAAATTATCTTCAATAATCTCGTTTGCTTCAAGTGTTTTAAAAAACATTGATAAGTTTGATCGAGTATTGTTTCTGTTTTTTGGACTAGTGTTGGCTAATACGGAATTCAGATAAGTTATGACAGTTTTTTTATTTACCGCTGTGATATATCTATTTTCAAATCCATTTGCCAAAAGCCATTTTTCAAATGATTTTAGTCTAACTCTAAAATCTCTGTAGCTATTTTCTTTTAAGGTGTTTTTATTTAGTTCAAGAGCAAAAGTAACAGCATCTGGAATATTGTAGTTTTTCGATTGATCTACTGGATTAGAATCTTCATAGGGGTTATATCCATTTACAAGAATTGTCTCAATTGCGTTACGAAGTATTTTTATTGCTTCTTTTCGTTCCTTAAGAGTTTTAAATTGATTTACCCCTGCATAAATATGAGTTTGCCTTTCGAGCTTGTCTGTTGCAGGATTTCGAAAGGAGAAATATACGTACCAGCGTTTAGATAAATCGCTATTTGCATCATAAATACTTGGTACAGAGTATTTTTTCTTGTAAGTCAAAACGTGTGCGTTTTTGTGTTCTTTAGATAAAAGGCTCAAAATTTTAGGCATAAAAAAACGGTTTTAAATCACTCTAAAACCGTATAAAATCTATGTTTTTACCTTGTAGCGAGGACGGGAGTTGAACCCGTGACCTCAGGGTTATGAATCCTGCGCTCTAACCAACTGAGCTACCTCGCCTGGACTGCTATCATTGAATTCCTGATTGCGGGTGCAAAGATAGAAATAATATTAAAGCTTACAAGAATAAAATGAAGAAAAAAAAATATTTTTAAAAACGCATTGTTTTTGGACATATATTCTTATATTTCGAAAAAATTAAAAGTAGCACATGGATTCAAAAATACGTTACGAAATCGAGTTTCCGATCAATTCTTCGCCACAATTATTGTATCAATATATATCAACTCCGTCAGGATTATCAGAATGGTTTGCTGACAATGTTAATTCAAGAGGTGAATTTTTTACTTTCATCTGGAACGATTCGCAGGAAAAAGCACGTCTTGCATCTAAAAAAACAGGTGAAAAAGTAAAGTTTAAATGGGTTGATGAAAGCAGTAAGGATACTGAATACTTTTTTGAACTCCATATTTTAGTTGATGAATTAACTAAGGATGTATCATTAATGGTAGTCGATTTTGCAGAAAAAGAAGAAGTAGGTGAAGCTAAACAATTGTGGGAGAATCAAATCTCAGACCTAAAACATCTTATAGGATCTGTTTAGTAAAAGTCTATTTTATGCCTTATATTTGCCCTGAACAAAATTCAGGGTTTTTTTATGATCAATTTTAACGGAAACATTGCACAAGAAGAAAATATTCTAACTCAAAATCGTGCCTTTTTATACGGAGACGGCGTTTTTGAAACAGTAAAAATAATCAACAATAGAATCTTGTTTCTCGAAGATCATTATTTCAGGTTAATGGCTTCGATGCGTGTTGTTAGAATGGAAATTCCCATGAATTTTACAATGGAATATTTTGAAGAGCAGATTTTAAATCTTGTGCAGCAAAAAAACATTGCTTCATCGGCCAGAGCCAGAATAACTGTTTTTAGAAACGATGGAGGTTTGTATCTGCCAAAAACAAATGAAGTTTCTTTTTTAATTCATGCAACGTTGCTTGATAATACTTTATATGCTTTAAATACGGCCGAATACGAAGTTGATTTGTATAAAGACTTCTACGTTACAAAACAATTATTATCGTCGATTAAAACGACTAATAAAATGATTAATGTTACCGGAAGTATTTTTGCCCATGAAAACGGACTGGCAAATTGTATTTTACTAAACGACACTAAAAATGTTGTTGAAGCTTTGCAGGGAAATTTATTTATGGTTTCGGGCAAAAAACTAATTACACCGCCAATTTCTGAAGGATGTTTAAACGGAATTATGCGTAAGCAGATTTTAGCTTTAGCGAAGAAAGTAGAAGGCATAGAAGTATTAGAAGAAATAATTTCGCCGTTTGATCTTCAAAAAGCAGACGAATTATTTCTAACAAATGTAATCACAGGAATACAACCGATAAGCAAATACCGAAAAAAAGAGTTTACAAGTAATCTGGCTCATTTATTAGTACAGAAACTAAATGAATCCATATCCGAAAATTAATTCAGATATGGGTTTTCAGGTGCATTTGACCAAATAACGTAATCACCGCCAAGTTCAATAATCTGCTCTTTCCAGAAATGGGTAGTAGATTTTCCAATAATTTTGTTTTTGTAATTATTGTCAGCAATGATCCAGGAGTTTCCCTGCATTTCGTTTTCAAGCTGATTTTCGTCCCAACCGGTATAACCTAAGAAAAAACGAATATTGTTCTTATTGATCGATCCGTCGTTAATTAAGTCTTTGGTTGATTCAAAATCTCCACCCCAATAAATTCCGTTAGAAATCTCGACACTATTCGGGATTAAGTCAGGAATATTATGAATGAAGTACAGATTGTCTTGTTCAACTGGGCCTCCGTTATATATTTTAAAGCTGGCTTCAATTTCAGGTATTAAATCATTAATAGTGTATTTTAATGGTTTATTAATGATAAAACCTATTGATCCTTCTTTGTTATGGTCTGCTAATAAAATTACCGATCTGTTAAAAGATAAATCTCCAATTATTGAAGGCTCGGCAATAAGCAGGTGTCCTTTTTTTAATTTTTCTGAAATCATACGGCTACAATTTTTATTAAATTTAATCATAAATTTTTTAAATTCACAAAAAAAATCGTTAAACCGCACAAAAAAACCCTCCATAAGGAGGGTCTTAATTATATTATTTAGTTTAGAGAACTTTCTTACTTAGTTCACTGCACCTTCTAATTCAGCTCCAGCTTTGAATTTTACTACATTTTTTGCAGCAATTTTGATAGTTTTTCCTGTTTGAGGATTTCTACCGTCTCTAGCAGCTCTCGCAGATACTGACCAAGATCCGAAACCTACTAATGAAATTCTTCCGCCTTTTTTCAAAGTAGTTCCTACGTTTCCTAAAAATGACTCTAAAGCTAATTTAGCCGCAGCTTTTGTAATTCCTGCATCAGCAGCGATAGCATCGATTAATTCTGATTTGTTCATAATAATTAGTTATTAATTGTTGGTTAAAAAAAATTGTTAATACACAAATTTAGTAGGAAATCCGTTGCGTGCAAGTGTTTTCTTTAATTTTAGCAATAATTGTTGATAACTTGTTTTTTTTGTTCATAAAGCGTGTTGTTCATCGATCAAAAACAGGTAGAAACCCCTGTTTTACTGACCTTAATAGACCTTTGCGCTATCAGAAAAAGTTATCCCATTTAACAATTCTGCTACTTGCATTCGTTTCTTACCAGGTAATTGCAGACTTAATAACTGAATAAAGCCCTCTTTTATTGCAATTTTGATTTCTTTTTTATTACTAATTAAAGTTCCAGCTTCATAAGAATGATCCTCTGAAACCAGTTTGGCTTCATATATCTTTATATTTAATTCCTCATTTTTATCTTTCAAAAAACACCATGCTGCAGGATAAGGACTTAAGCCGCGAATTAAGTTATTAATTTCATCTCCTGGTTTTGTCCAGTCAATTTTACAATTCTCCTTATTTAGTTTATAAGCTGTTTTAATATCGGCGTTATCTTCCTGAATTGTTGTAGTAACATTTCCGTTTTCAATCTCTTTTAAAGTATCAATAACAGTTGTGCTTCCTAAATGCATTAATCTGTCGTGAAGTTGTCCGGCATTTTCTGTTGGTTCAATTGCAATTTCCGAATTTAAAATCATCGCTCCGGTATCAATTTTATCATCGATAAAAAATGTTGTAACTCCGGTTTTGGTTTCCCCATTAATAATTGCCCAGTTTATAGGAGCCGCGCCACGATAATTTGGTAATAAAGAAGCATGAAGATTAAATGTTCCTAAACCTGGCATTTCCCAAACTACTTTTGGTAACATTCTAAAAGCAACAACAATCTGTAAATTGGCATTCAAAGCTTTTAACTCAGCTAAAAAACTTTCATCTTTTAAATTTGTTGGCTGTAATAAGGTAAGATTGTTTGCTAATGAATATTCCTTAACAGCCGAATATTTTATTTTTTGTCCGCGTCCGGCTGGTTTGTCTGCAGCTGTAATAACGCCAACAACTTCGTAATTGTTTTTAATAATGGTATCCAGAATGCCAACTGCAAACTCTGGAGTTCCCATAAATATAATTCGTAATTTTTCCATTATGATTTTAAAGCGTATTTATTATTGGCTAAAATAATGATATGATTGTTTTCCAGTAATTCCTGAAGAACCACAATAACATCTTTAGCATCTAATTTTATTTGATTCTGAATTTCGCGCGAAGTTAGTGCAGTTGCTTTTAATAAGTGAAGAATTTTATCAGCAATTGAATCCGCTTCGGTAATTTTTCCTTTTTGAGTAATACAGAAAGAACAAACGCCGCAATTCGATTTAGTTTCTTCTCCAAAATAATCCAAAACCAATCTGTTCTTGCACGTTTTGTCTTCCTTTATATAATAGAGAACACTTGAAAGTTGATCTCGTTTTAGTTTGTTCTGTTTTTCCAGATATTTAGCAACTCTGTTTATAGTTAAATCATCTTCGCGGACTTCGTTAAATAAAATCGTAGCGTCGTTGTTTTTCGATTTGTATTCAATGATATCTTTCTCTTTCAATTTTTCTAAAAGATCAGTAACCTGTTCTTCGGTATGATTTGATTTTTTTGCAATAAGCGAAAGATTAAGAGGTGTTTTCATTTCATGAATTCCCGGATACGTTCTTAAAATCGCCAGAATAATTTCTTCGTTATTTGGATTCAGACTCATGTATCGAAGTACTTCTTTTGATTCGATTAAAAACTGCATCGAAACTTTTTCTGAAAATTCCTGAGACATCGTAATAATTCCTTGTTGATTCAAAAACTGCAAAGCATTATAGGTTTTTAAAGTTGGGAAGTCGTATTTATGACAAAAATGATTCATTTTAAAAGAATACGAATCGTCTAAACCTTCGCCATAAGCAATTTGAAAGTAATTGCACAATTTAATGTACATCGTTTTCAGGAACGTTTTGTCAGGAAGAACACTTATAAACTGCTGTTCTGTTTGATTTGCATCTGAATTATTAAATAATAAAACCGAAAATGATTTTTCGCCATTTCGTCCTGCTCTTCCGGATTCCTGATAATAATTCTCTATGTTTTCGGGCAATTGGGTATGAATAACTGTTTTAACATTATCCTTGTCGATTCCCATTCCAAACGCATTGGTGGCTACAATAACCTGCGCCTGTTCGGACATCCACAATTGCATATTTCTATCTTTTTCTTGAGCCGAAAGTCCGCCGTGATAATACGTTGCTCTAAATCCCAACGATTGCAATTGCGTTGACATATTTAAACAAGATTTTCTGTTTCGGACATATATAATACATGGCTGCGGATTTTTCTTCAAAATCTGCTCAACGCGATACAATTTGTCTTCAACCTCAAAAACCATGTACGCAATATTCTTTCTTTCAAAAGACTGCTGAAAAAGTTTAGTATCCTTTAAACCCAGCTCGGTTTTAATATCTTCAACAACTCGTGGAGTTGCAGTTGCGGTTAAAGCCAAAAAGGGAATTTTAGGAAAGTATTTTTTAAGTTCTGAAATTTTTAAATAAGCCGGTCTAAAATCGTGCCCCCACTGCGAAACACAATGCGCTTCGTCAATAGCAATTAAATTTATAGGGAGATTTTTAATGCGTTCTAAAATCCAGTCAGACTGTAGACGCTCCGGAGAAAGATAAAGGAATTTATAATTTCCGAATTGGCAGTTGTCCAGTAAATCAATAATTTCTTCCGTATGAATTCCGCCAGTTAGCGCAATTGCTTTAATTTCTCTTTTTTGAAGATTCGCTACCTGATCTTTCATCAGTGCAATTAAAGGAGAAACTACCAGACAAATTCCTTCTTGCATCATCGCCGGAACCTGAAAACAAATCGATTTTCCGCCTCCGGTTGGCAGCAGTGCAAAAGTGTCTTGCCCTTCTAAAACCGAATCAATAATTTCTTTTTGCAACGGTCGGAAACTTTGGTGTTTCCAGTATTTTAAAAGAATTTCCTGTGCGTCCTGCATGGCCTCTGTTTTAAAGTTAAAAATGTAGAAATCAGTTTCTAGTTTTACAACTTTAAAAACCGGCTGCTAAATTTTGTCTAAGATATAAAGAATTCTGTTTTCAACCGTATCTTTCGGAACCTCAATTAAATCATAACCGTATTTTTTGTACGTTTCAATTAAGTGTTTCTGAATCGTAAGTGCCTGTTCAAAATTTTCATATCGCTCTGTGTCGCTCTGATAAATTTCTTCCCAAGGCGGTAAAATAAAAGTTTTAGAATATTTATAATCCTCGCACGCTTTTACGAAATCTTCCGGATATTCATCGCCAATATAATCCATATAAGCCACAACATCAGGAATACCACGATCAATAAAGACGATAGTGTTGGGTTCTTTTTTAGCATTTTCAAATTGCTGAATACGTCCTTCCAAAAGCATTTCGCTAAATAATAAAGGCTGTTCCAGAAACAATTGTTCAACGCCTCTTTTTTGGGCTTCGAGTGTAACTTCTCTGGAAATTTCAGGGTAACAACAATAGCCACGAGCGACTAATTCGTTTATAAGCGTAGATTTTCCTGTACCAGGACCGCCAATGAGAACTATGATTTGTTTTTGCACTATTCTAAAAATAAAGCGCAAATTTACCTAAACTTATTCGTATTTAAAAAGAATATTTATCAAGAGCGAATAATTTAGCATTTTTATAAAAAATAGGTTCGTTTTGCAAGAGGTAAATATTGCTGTAAACTGGACTGAAGTCCAGCTCTACAATATGGATCGTTCCTTCGGAACTAAATTGTGAAAGATTTGTGGGTTTGTTAAATATTGCTGTAAACTGGACTGAAGTCCAGCTCTA
>NZ_JBMDIY010000052.1:0-33313 GCF_057808895.1 Flavobacterium sp. FG68 | reverse complement strand
AGCTCGACAAAGATTGATGAATTACTATGAGGAGTTTCTTGCGAAGATTTCTCCTTCGTCGAAATGACAAAAAGATGGAGAAAATTTGACAAAATTAGATAACAAGGACACTTTGTCTCAATATCTTAAATGTGAATTTCACAATTAAACAAAGAACAAAAACAAAAAACTATAAATAGAATAAAGATGAAAAGAGGAATATTCATAATCGCGTTATTATTTTCCGTTCAAATGTTTTCGCAGGCCATTTATGAAGATGAACGTTATGTACCGGAAACGGATCCGTTGGTGTTGAAAAATTTAGAAGCATGGCAAGGCAAAAAGTTTGGATTATTAATGCACTGGGGAACATACAGCCAATGGGGAATTGTAGAATCATGGTCAATATGCCCGGAAGATTATGGATGGTGCGAGCGTAAAAAAGGAAGCAATCCTGCCAATTATAATCAATATGTAAAAGATTATGAAGGTTTGAAAAAGACTTTCAACCCAACTAAATTTGATCCTGTAAAATGGGCAAAAGCGGCAAAAGCAGCCGGAATGAAATACATGGTTTTTACCACCAAACACCATGACGGATTTAATATGTACGATACTAAATATTCTGATTATAAAGTAACAGACAAAGATTGTCCTTTCAGCACAAATCCAAAAGCCGATGTTTTAAAAGAAGTTTTCAACGCTTTTAGAGCAGAGAATATTTCAACAGGAGCTTATTTCTCAAAACCAGACTGGCATAACGAAAATTACTGGGATCCGTATTTTCCGCCTTTCGACAGAAACGTAAATTACGATCCGTCATTATATCCGGAAAAATGGCAGAAATATGTTGACTTCACCCACAACCAAATTTTAGAAATCCTTACGAATTACGGTAAAGTAGATATTTTATGGCTTGACGGAGGATGGGTTAGAAAAAGAGATCAGCAAAACTTAAAAGAAAACTACGATGAGAAATTTGCTGAAAATGAATCTAAAAACGGTTTCATCAAACACAGAGTTGTGGATCAGGATCCCAAAATGGACGAATTGGTGGTGAAAGCACGCCAAAAACAACCAGGATTAATCGTGGTAGACAGAGCGGTTCACGGAAAAAATCAAAATTATTTAACTCCAGAAGGTCGTGTTCCTGCAAAAACATTACATTATCCTTGGGAATCTTGTATCACTTCTGGCGGCGGATGGTCTTATACTCCAGATGCAAAATACATGACGGGAAGACAAGGAATTCACATGTTGGTTGACATTGTTGCAAAAGGCGGAAACCTATTATTAAACGTTGCCCCAAGTCCGGAAGGAGAATGGCAGCAAGGTGCTTATGATTTATTGCAAGCTTATGCAGACTGGATGAAAGTAAACAGTGTTGCGATTTATGATACAAAACCAATTGAACCTTTTAAGGAAGATAATATCTGCTTTACACAAAATAAAGCCGGAAATGTATTTGCTTTTTATTTAGCAAAAGACGGAGAAGATAAAATTCCTGCAAGCGTTACAGTGAAATCTATCAGCCCTAAAAAAGGAACAAAAATTACCATGTTAGGTTCTAAAACTTCTCTAAAATGGACAAAAGAAGGAAACGGATTTAAAGTGGTAATTCCAGAAAGCCTTAGAAATAATTTACCTGCAAAAGAAGCATGGACTTTAAAAATAGAAGCTATTAACAGATAAGAATATGTTTTCAATATCAAAAAAATTAATTTTAAAAACAGCATGCAGCTTTTGCATGCTGTTTTTTAGCATCACAAGTTTTGCACAACAACCTGCAGATTATGTGAATCCGTTTATTGGAACTTCCAACTTTGGAGCTGCTTTTCCGGGACCGATTGCACCACGCGGAATGGCAAGTATAAGTCCGTTTAATGTTGCCGGGGTAAAAAATACTCCAATGGAAAAAGACAGTCAGTGGCTGTCGAATCCATATGTAAACGAAAACACTTTTTTAACCGGATTTAGTCAGGTCAATTTGAGCGGTGTAGGTTGTCCGGAACTGGGCGTTATTTTATTGATGCCAACAACCGGAAATCTGGAAATCGATCATTTAAAATACGGATCGACGTATTCTAATGAAGTGGCAAAAGCCGGATATTACAGCGTTGACCTTAAGAAATATAAGGTTAAAGGAGAATTTACAGCTTCAAAACGAGTTGGTGTAAGCAGATTCTCTTTCCCGAAAGGACAGTCGAACATTTTAATAAATCTTGGTTTAGGATTAACGAATGAAGAAGGCTCGATGATTAAAGTCGTTTCTTCTACAGAAATTGAAGGAATGCGTTCTGTTGGTTCGTTTTGTTATAACAGCCCTGAAGATGCTTATCCAGTTTATTTTGTAGCCAAGTTTTCTAAACCTGCTGAAAAATTCGGCGTTTGGAAAAAACCTTCTAAATACAATGGCGTTGAGGCACAATGGATGTCAGGATATAACGGCAAGGCAAGAATAATGAAAAATACCATCAAAACAGTAGTTGGCGATAGTATTGGAAGTTATTTCAGCTACAAATTCGACAAACAAGAAACGGTTGAAGTTAAAATTGGAATTTCGTATGTAAGCATCGAAAATGCCAGAGAAAATTTAGAAAAAGAAACCGGAGATAAATCGTTTGATGCCGTTTATAAAGACACTTACAAAGAATGGAACGACGAACTTTCGAAGATTTTAGTCGAAGGCGGTTCCGAAGATGATAAAACTATTTTCTACACCGCTTTATATCATACATTAATTCATCCGAATACTTTAAATGATGTAAACGGAGAATATCCGCAGATTAAAAGAACCAAAATTGGTAAAACCGATGGCACGCGTTATACCGTATTTTCATTATGGGACACGTATCGAAACATGCATCCGTTAACGTCTTTAGTTTATCCTAAGCAGCAATCGGATATGATAAAAAGCATGTTGAAAATGTATGATGAAAACGGCTGGCTGCCAAAATGGGAATTAAATTCTACAGAAACATTTACAATGGTAGGAGATCCGGCAAGTATTGTTATTGTTGATGCCTGCTTAAAAGGAATTCAGGATTTTGATGTTTACAAAGCTTATTATGCCATGTTAAAAGGAGCAGACCAAATTGAAAATAATCCGCTGCGTCCGGGGCTTAAAGAATATATAGAAAAAGGATATTTATCTACTAATTATCCCGGACCTGTTTCTACAACGCTGGAATACAATACTTCAGATTATGCGATTTCACTTTTAGCAAAAGCTTTGGGTGAAAAAGAAGATTATAAACGTTTTGCTAAACGTTCACTATCCTACCAAAAATTATTTGACAAAAATTTAAAATTACTCCGTCCAAGAATTGCTAACGGAAATTGGTACGAACCTTTTGACCCTGAAGCTGGATCTAATTTTGAAGCAAATGTTGGTTTTATCGAAGGAAATGCGTGGCAATATGCTTTTATGGTTCCGCATGATATCAAAGGATTGATGAAATTAATGGGCGGTGACAAACCTTTCTCAGATCAATTGCAAAAAGTTTTTGATGACAAAAAATTTGATATGGCAAACGAGCCGGATATTGCTTATCCCTACTTATTCAATTATGTAAAAGGCGAAGAATGGAGAAGTCAGGAACTGGTTAAAAAACTGGTACAGGAATATTTTCAAAACAAACCAAAAGGATTACCCGGAAATGATGATACCGGAACAATGTCGGCTTGGTTAGTATATTCCATGATGGGATTTTATCCAATATCTCCGGGCGACCCAATTTATACGATTACAACACCAATGTTTGATAAAGTAACAATCAAATTAGATTCAAGATATTATAAAAAAGAAAATATTGTTATTGAAAAAGAAATCAATACTGACGGAAAAATCAAAACAATAGAATTAAACGGAAAACCACTGAACAGTTATTTCATTTCACACGATGATTTTGTGAATGGAGGAACGCTCAAAGTGATTCAAAATTAAACTCTCACAACTATGTTACAACTCAAAATCAAAAAAACAGCCATTATTTTTGTAATGGCTGTAGGTTTTTTTAACCAAACCTATGCGCAGAAAAAATACCCGTACCAAGACGCAAAACTACCGACAGAAGATAGGGTAAAAGACTTGTTAAGCCGTATGTCGCTTGAAGAAAAAGTGCGCCAGATGGATATGTACAAAGGCGAATTTTTTAAAGAAAAAGAAGATTTCTCTAAAGTAAAATCAGATGCTAAAATTGGAAATCTTGGAATTGGGGCGATTCATGATATTTATCCGCGTTCGGCAAAAATGATTAATGATCTTCAAAGTGAGATAATTAAAAAAAATAAATGGGGAATTCCTGCGCTTATTATGTGCGAGATGCTTCACGGTTATTTAGACGAAGGAAGTACAGCTTTCCCAATGAATATTGGTCTTGGAGCAACCTGGGATACAAACGTAATGGACAAAGTGGGAAAAGTTATTGCGATGGAAGCAAGATCACACGGAGTTCATTTTGGTCTTGGTCCAAATTTAGATTTAGGCCGTGAACCACGCTGGGGACGTGTTGCCGAAACTTTTGGTGAAGATGCGTATTTAAACAGCGAAATTGGTTTGGCGATGATTAAAGGAATGCAAGGCGATGATTTAAAATCAGACCGTTCGATTATTGCAGAACCTAAACATTTTGCCGTTCACGGTATTCCGCAGGCGGGAGGAAATTCTTCTCCAATTTTAGTGGGAGAACGTTCGGCGAGAGAAGATCATTTGCCTTCATTTGAAAAAGCATTCAGAAAAGGCGGCGCATTAGGAACAATGTGTGCGTATTCTGAATTAGACGGAATTCCTTGTGCAGCGAATCATTGGTTATTGACTGATGTTTTGAGAAACGAATGGGGTTTTAAAGGAATTGTAGTTTCAGATTTAGGAGCTATAAAATATCTTCAGGTAACACATTTTGTTACCAGTTCTCCAAAAGAAAGTATTAGAGAAGCTATTGCAGCGGGAGTTGATATGCAGTTTTATGATTTTACAAATGAATTCTGGCAAACGAGTATTATAGAATTAGTAAACGAAAAGAAACTAACAATGGCGCAGATTGACCGTGCTGCCGGAGGGGTTTTGCGTTTGAAATTCTTATTGGGATTATTCGAAAATCCATACACCGATAAAAACCTCATCAAAGAACGTTTTCATACCAAAGAAAATCAGAATGTTGCTCTGGAAGCGGCTCAAAAATCTATGGTTTTGTTGAAAAATGACAACAACATTCTGCCTTTAAGCAAAGACATAAAAAATGTTGCTGTTATTGGGCCAAATGCAAATGCTTCAAGACTTGGAGGTTATGCTCCAAAAAACAGTGTTGGAATGACAGTTTACGAAGGTATTCAGCAATTAGTTGGAAAATCAGCCAATGTTGTTTATGAAGAAGGTGTTCCTTTAATTGTAAAAGGACAAATTATTCCATCTAAATATTTATTTACTCCAGATGAAGCTCAAAACGGATTAAAAGGAGAATATTTCAATAACAGAAATGTTGAAGGAACTCCTGCATTGACTCGTATCGACAATCAATTAGAGTTTGACTGGCCTTGGTCTCCGGGTGATGGCGTTACAGATGATGATTTCTCAATTCGTTGGACTGGTTATATAAAATCAGATAAAGCATTTGACGGCTGGATTGGTTTAAGTTCTGATGACGGAATCAGAATGTGGATTGACGATCAATTGGTTATCGACAACTGGACAAAAGGTGCGACAAGCATGGTTACAACGCCAAAAAATATTGAAGCAGGAAAAAAATACAAAGTCCGCATAGAAATGTGGGAAGGCGGCTGGGGAGCCAGAGCACATTTACGCTGGAATTTAGAAAAAGTAAACTTACAGCCTGCAATCGATGCTGCTAAAAAAGCCGATGTTGCGATTGTAGTTTTAGGAGAATCAAACGAATTGGTGGAAGAAAACAGAGATGTTGCTTCTTTAGACTTATTCGGGATGCAGCAGGAATTGATCGAAGAAATTCAAAAAACAGGAACTCCTGTAGTTTGTGTATTGTTAAACGGACGTCCGCTTTCGACAAACTGGATTGCAGAAAATATTCCGGCAGTGGTTGAAGGCTGGTTTCCGGGAGAATTAGGAGGAAGAGCAGTAGCTGATGTTTTATTTGGAGATTATAATCCGGGTGGAAGATTACCAATTACAGTTCCAAAATCAGTTGGACAGCTACCTATATATTATAACCAAAAACGATCTGCGATTCATAGATACGTTGCAGAAAGTGAACATCCTTTATATACATTCGGTTACGGATTAAGTTATACGAAGTTTGAATATTCAAATTTGAAAATCAGTTCAAAAGAAATTAAAGCTGACGGAGAGCTAAAAGTTTCAGTTGATGTTAAAAACACTGGAAGCAGAGACGGAGACGAAGTTGCACAATTATATATTAAGGATGTTTACAGCAGTACGACAACTCCTGAAAAAACCTTAAAAGGATTTAAAAGATTAAATGTTAAGAAAGGTGAAACCAAAACGGTTGAGTTTATACTTACACCAGATGAGTTATCTATTTGGAACAGAGAAATGAAACGTGTTGTAGAACCGGGAGATTTTGAAGTTATGGTTGGAGGAAATTCTACAGATTTGATCAAAACAAATTTCAAAGTTTTGAACTAATTCGATGAAAACTAATAATATTTTTAACGTTTAAGAGAATTAAGAAAGAATGTGGTTGAAAAAAGAGTAAAACACTTCGATTAATGCGAACAAGGTGTTGGAAATAAAGAGGATAAAGATTACAATTTAAAACGTTTTCGTACCCTTGAAAGATAAATGTATTCCCAACACCTTTTCAAACTTGTCATTTGTCGAAATTATATCCTGTTAACAAAATGTATTCTTAAGTTTAACATGTTATTAACTCAAAAAACAACTAAATATGATCAAGAACGTACTAAAATTACTGTTTGTGATATGCTTATTTGGATTTCAAAATCTGGAAGCACAAACAATAGTAAAAGGAACGATAACAGATGCCCAAAGCGGAATTCCGATCCCTGGGGCAAATGTTGTTGTTAAGGGAACAAAAACAAGTACATCATCAGATTTTGATGGTAAGTACTCTATTACAGTTCCAAATCAATCAGCAGTTTTGGTTTTCTCTTATGTTGGTTCAGCTTCAAAAGAAGTGGCCGTGGGAACTCAAACTACCATTAATGCTGCTTTAGGAGCTTCGGCACAACAATTAGGAGAAGTAGTAGTAACTGCTCTTGGTATCAAGAGAGAGAAAAAAGCAATTACGTATTCAGCTCAAAACATTGGAGTAGACGAATTATCAGAAGCAAGGTCTTTAAACGTTGCTAACTCACTATCTGGTAAAGTTGCTGGTCTTAACTACTCTACAACTTCAAATGGTGTTGGTTCTTCTTCAAGAATTACATTAAGAGGTAACAGATCTCTTAACGGAAACAACCAGCCATTATATGTAGTAGATGGTGTGCCTATCAGTAACGGTACAACAACAACAAATCCTGATATTGATACAGGAGGAACTACACAGCCAGACGGTATTTCAAACATCAACCCGGAGGATATTGCTTCGATGACTGTTTTAAAAGGACCTTCTGCAGCAGCTCTTTACGGATCAAGAGCGAGTAATGGTGTTATCGTAATTACAACAAAATCAGGAAAATCAGGAAAAACATCTGTTTCGGTATCTTCTAATTTCATGGCTTCATCTGCATACAATTTGATGAATTTACAAAATGAATATGGACAGGGAGCAAATGGAGTTTACAATCCAACTTCCAGCTCAAGCTGGGGAGGAAAATTAGACGGAAGCCAGGTTTCAAACTGGCAGTTAGTTCGTAACCCAAATTATGCTGGGCCGGCTACACAAAGTTATTCTCCACAGCCAAACAACGTAATTGATTTTTACAAAACAGGTTACAATTTAGCTAATACTTTAACAGTAACAGCTGGTAACGAAAAAGCGCAGGGTTATTTCTCTTACACTAACACGCGCGCTGAAGGTATTGTTGGCGGAAACCAATTAGACAGACACAATCTTAACTTAAGATTGACTAGTAAAATCTCTGATAAATTATCATTAGATGTAAAAACAAACTACATCGTTCAGGACATTGATAACTTATTAAGAACCGGTGAAGAATCTATTGGAACGTCAGCTTATTTATTGCCTCGTAGTATCGCATATAACGATTATAAAAACTTCGAATATTTTGATGCTGCAGGACAAAGACAAATGAATTATTTTATCGATGAAACAGGATCTCCGGGAGGAAACCCATTCTGGTCTGCTTTAAGAGATGACGCCCGTTCAGATAAAAGAAACAGATTTATTGGTTTAGCTTCCCTTAAATATGAATTTACAAAAACGTTAAGTTTACAAGGTAGAGCTGGTTTAGACCAAATGACAAACAAAAACGTAAGAAACAGATATGCAACTGTAGCATTCAACAACAACTTAGGTTCATACAGCGAATCTTATGAAACTGTAAGCGAATTGAATATTGATGCTTTACTTTCTTACAATGAAAAATTTGGAGATTTTTCTGTTGGACTTAATGCTGGTGCCAGTTCATTGCAGCAAAGTAATTCAGCTTTAAATTCAGGAGGAGTTTTAAGTAAAAGAAACTATTTTGCATTGTCTAACGTACAAACAATTCAATCAACTTCTACAGCTTCAGAAAAAAGAATTAACTCTGTTTACGGATTTGGTCAAATTGGTTTCAGAAACTATTTGTTCTTAGATTTAACGGCAAGAAATGACTGGTCTTCAACTTTACCAACAGATTATTTCTATCCTTCTGTAGGTCTTTCAGCTGTGATTTCAGACATGGTTAAATTACCGGAAGTAATTAGTTTTGCAAAATTAAGAGCTTCTTATGCACAAGTTGGTAACGATACTGATCCTTATCAAACTCAACAAAGATTTTCATACATTGGTGGAAACGGCGGTATGTTATACGGACAAAGCACAAAAGCAAATCCAAACTTAAAACCAGAGATTTCTTCTTCTACAGAGATTGGTGCAGATGTAAGATTCTTTAATAATCGTTTAGGTTTAGATTTTACCTACTTTAATACTTTAACTGATAACCAAATTTTCTATATCAATACTCCAGAATCTTCTTCTTTCTCAAGAGCGATTGTGAACGGTGGTGATATTGAAAATAAAGGTATCGAGCTTACACTTACAGCAACTCCTATTCAAACAGAAAACTTTAGCTGGGATATTACAGCAAACTACGCATCTTATAAATCAAAAGTAAAATCGATTTATGATGGTAGAGATGAATTAGTTCTTGGAGAAGGACGTTTGGTAAGAAGTAAAGTTGTTCAGGGCGGCGAATACGGAGATTTATATATTAAAGGTTTCCAAAGAGATCCAAACGGAAATGTTATTGTAAACAGTGCAGGTATCCCTCTGGCAACAAATGGTTTTGATGTACGTGCCGGAAACTTTAACCCGGACTGGACTGGAGGTTTTAAAAATAACTTTAAATACAAAGATTTCTCTTTAAGCTTTTTAGTTGATTTTAGAATTGGCGGAGAAGTTATTTCATACACTCAGGCCAGACAAGCTGGTTTAGGAGTTAGTGATGTTACTTTAGCAGGAAGAGAAGGCGGAATTATTGTTGATGGTGTTGTTTCTAACGGAAACGGTACTTATTCTCCAAATACTACAAGCATTACGGCAGAGCAATACTGGACAGCTATTGGACAAAGAACTCCTATTGCAGAACCTTTTATTTATGATGCAACAAACATTAGATTAAGAGAGCTTGTTTTTGGTTATTCTTTACCAAAACGTATATTAGGTAATTCAGGATTTACAAATATTGATTTTTCATTAGTGGGAAGAAATTTATTCTTCTTCGTGAACAAAGCTAAATATTTTGATCCAGAGGCAGGAGCAGGAACAGGAAACCTGCAAGGTATAGAATCTTTCAACATTCCTTCAACGAGAGATTATGGAGTTAATGTGAAATTTGGATTTTAATTAAATAAAGAGAGATATCATGAAATATAGTTTTAAAATAAAAACGTTAGGAGTTGCATTAATGGCAGTTTCTATTTTGTCAAGCTGCACTGGTGACTTTGACGAAATAAACAAAGATCCTAATTCATTGACTGAAGATCAGTTAGATGCTACATTAGCAGGGCCATCATTTGCATCTGCGCTTTATGCAGGTATTCATAACGGGTCTTATTCATCGCCAGGTGTTGATGATCAGGGAACTTGGGGTATTGCTACAGGTATTTTATCTTCTACTTTTATTCAATATTTAAATTGCGGATATGGTACTGAGAGAAATGCATTTGTAAACGGATACGAAGGCCGTGGATGGACAAGATTTTACACTGTTGCAGTTCCGGCTTTAAATAATGCTATTAAAGCATCGGAAGGAAACGCTGAAGCTTTGGCAGTTCTTAAAATCTGGAAAGTTTTTATGTACAACCAAATGGTTGATGCTTACGGACCAATTCCGTACACTGAAGCAGGAAACGGAAAAGAAAAAGTAGCTTATGACAGTGTAGAGTCTATCTACGAAGACTTTTTTAAATTATTGAATGAAGCAAATACGACATTAAGTTCTACATCTGTAACAACTGTGGCTTCGTTTCAGCCAAACGACAGAGTGTATGCAGGAAGTGTAGCTAAATGGAGAGTTTTTGGAAACAGTTTAAGACTTCGTTTAGCTTTAAGAATTTCTGATAAAGAACCTGCAAAAGCAAAAACAGAAGCAGAAGCTGCTGTTGCTGCAGGTGTAATGCAGACAAACGATCAAAGTGCTTTTTTCAAAGCGAGCAATATTACTCCAAACAATTTAAATATGATTGTAAACAGCTGGGGTTATACTATGACAGCTTCTATGGAAAGTATTTTGGTTGGATACAACGACCCTCGTTTAGCAAAATGGTTTGCTCCGCTTGACGCTTCAGCTCCGACTCCTGTTTATAGAGGACAGCCAATAGGAGGTTTAGAAGATCAGTTTGGAACAACTAAATTCTCTGCTTTCAACAATGATATTATGGGTAACGGAGCTGCAGGAAACGTAAGCGAATCTAAAAATATCGAAATCTTCATGGCTTCTGAAAACTATTTAAGCAGAGCAGAAGGTGCTTTAAACGGATGGAACATGGGCGGAACAGCTCAAAGTTTGTACGAAACAGGTATTAGATTGTCTTTACAACAATGGGGAATCACTAACGCTGCTGATATCAACAGCTATATTGCAGGTTCAACTTTACCAACTTTACCAAACGTACTTACGGTTTATCCAACTTTAGATTTACAAGATATTCCGGTAAAATTGCCTGTTGCATGGTCTTCTACAGAAGCAAATCAGAGAACTCAAATTGCAGTTCAAAAGTATTTGGCAATTTTCCCAGAATCGTGGGAAGCTTGGGCAGATTTACGTAGAAGTGATGCAAAAGTTATTTATCCGCCGTTGAATACAGATAATACTGATCCGGGAGTTGGAAAAAGCTTAATGAAACGTATCATTTATGTTACAAACGAATATTCTTCAAACAAAGACGCAGTTACAGACGGAATCTCAAAACTTGGAGGTCCTGATTCTGGAGGAACTAAACTTTGGTGGGATACAAAATAATTATTTGGTTGAGTAGAGATCCACACAATCTTTACTTAAAAATTCAAAAGGAGAGGAAACTCTCCTTTTGTTTTATATAAAAGTCAGATTATGAATTTAAAAAAATACGGTTCAATTGTTTTATTAGTTTCTGTTTTTCTTGCTTGTAAATCAATTAAAAATGAACCAAAAGCAGTTAATATTACCCAAAATTATATTGCAGCAAATCAGGTTACAGCGGCCAGTCATGCTTCAACATTGGTCGAATTAGAAAATAATACACTTCTGGCAGCTTGGTTTGGCGGAAAATATGAAGGCGCAAAAGATGTCAGTATTTATATTTCATCTTATAAAGAACAAAAATGGTCGGCACCAAAAAAACTGATTGAGCCTCTAGTTAAAGATGGTGATACACTGCCGTGCTGGAATCCGGTTTTGTTTAAAAGTAAAAGTCAGAATTTGTATTTATTTTATAAAGTTGGAAAAAATCCGAGAGAATGGTTTGGCGCTATGATTGTTTCTAAAGATGATGGAAAGAGTTGGAGTAATCCAAAATATCTTCCAAAAGGAATTTTAGGACCAATTCGGAACAAACCCATTGAAACTGCTCCAGGAATTATTTTATGCGGAAGCAGTACAGAAAGTGTCGACGATAATAAATGGCGAATTTTTATAGAAACTTATACAGAAGCGACGGACAGCTGGACAATTACCGATATTAATGACAAGAAGAATTTTGATATTATTCAGCCAACATTTTTGGTTCATTCTGATAAAGAAATTCAGATTTTATCCCGAAGCCGACATAATAAATTAATTTCGAGTTGGTCTGAAGATAACGGAAAAACATGGCAAAAAACAGACAGCATTAATGTTGTAAATTCAAATTCTGGAGTTGATGCCTTAACTTTATCCAATAAATCTTTTTTATTGGTCAATAATCCGCTTAAGATGGGAAAAGACTGGTTTAACGGAAGAAATGTTTTGGATGTAGAATATTCTAAAGATGGCGTAAACTGGAAAAAAATATTTGATTTGGAAAACCAGCCGGAAGGCGAATTCAGTTATCCAGCCATTATTCAGACTTCAGATAAAAAAGTTCATATTTTGTATACTTATAATCGAAAATTTATCAAGCACACAACATTTGATTTGAAATAAATTTTAAAAACAGAATTATGCAAAAATACTGTCTTGCCTTAGACCTAAATAACCACCCGGATTTAATTGCAGAATATATTGAATTTCATAAAAACGTTTGGGCAGAAATCCAGAAAAGTATCAAAGATTCAGGAATTATCAATTTAGAGATTTACAATGTTGGCGATCGCTTGTTTATGATTATTGAAGCCAATGACGGTTTCTCATTTACAGAAAAAGCAAAACAAGACGCCGAAAATCCAAAAGTACAGGAATGGGAAACGCTAATGTGGAAATTCCAAAAAGCCTTGCCACAAGCCAAATCCGGAGAAAAATGGATTTTAATGAATAAAATTTTTGAACTTAAATAAGTTGGCACACGGATGACACTGATTTGCTTCGCAAAGGCGCGGATGGGCACAGATTTTTTTATAAAATTCTATAAATAAAAATCAGTTTTAATCAGCGTTTTCACGAAGTGAATCCGTGTCATCCGTGTGCCAATTTTTAGACAACAATAATTATGAGATTTTTTAAAAAGATAAACTTTGCTTGTGTTTTGCTGCTTTTCAGCTTTATTGTAAATGCTCAAAAAAGCAACTTAGCCCAGACATTTTATAAACACGATAAATATCTTTCTTCAGATAAATTAGAAGGTCGTTTCGTTGGAACAAAAGGAAATAACGACGCAGCATCTTACATCAAAAAATATTTTAAAAAGTACGGATTAAAGAAATTCAATAACAATTATTATCAGCCATTTAAAGTATTTGTAAAAGAAGGAATCAACAAAGCAAAATCAGACAGTGTTTCGACCCAAAATGTTTTAGGATATATTGAAGGATCTGACGAAAAACTCAAAAATGAATTTATCGTTCTTGGCGCCCATTACGATCATTGGGGCTGGGGCGGAAGCGGTTCTGGAAGCAAAAAGAAAGATACGGTTGCGATTCATAACGGAGCAGATGATAATGCCTCTGGAGTTTCGGCTTTGTTGTGTATTTTGGAAGAAGTTTCGAAGTTGAAAATCAAACCGAAAAGAAGTATTATTTTTATTTCTTTCAGCGGAGAAGAAGAAGGATTATTGGGTTCAAAATATTTCATAAATCATTTACCGATAAAAAAAGAAGCCGTAAAAGTAATGCTGAATATGGATATGGTAGGAAGATTAAATGCCGAAAAACAAATCTATATGGGCGGTGCAGGAACTTTCCCAAACGGAGTTGACTTAATGAAAAAACTAGGCCAAAACAGCGGACTAAATCCTGTTGTATTTGCAGGCGATGTTGGCGGATCTGATCATGTTTCTTTTTATAAAGCTTCGATTTCTGCAATAGGTTTCCACACTGGCGGACACCCGCAATATCACACTCCCGAAGATGATATTGATTTAATTAATTTTGAAGGCGGTGCTTTGGTAAGCAAGTATATTTATAATGCTTTGGTAAGTATTGCAAATTATAATGAGGAATTGGTTTTTGTAAAGCAGGATTAAGAAAATAATCATTTTACATCAATGACTAGGTAAACTGGTTGAAGTTTATGAGGAAAACAAAAAGTTTTATGAGCATTTATTAGAAGCTGATAAAGAGAAAAGTTTATTTGGAGAAGTTGGTGAAGGAGAAGCAACTTCTTTTTGAAAAAGTCTCTTTTTTGTTATAGATAAAGTTGAAAAAAATAGACATTTTATAAAATTTTAGTTTAGAAAATAAAAAAAGCGCGAAGTCACAGACATTCGCGCAGTTTTTCAGAAAAAACTCACTGTAGAACTAAGGAGCTTATACTTTTATCGGATTGTAATGGATATATTCCATTGACGATCTAAATGGTGACGAGTAAGATTGAACATCATCCTGAAACAATAATCTTTCTACCAGCATTCTAGAGTTAAATATTCTTTTTGTAGACTATCCTTTAAAACAATAAAGTTGTCATGTTCAATGTATAATGCTTTAAAGTTTTCAGATACATTAACCATTTTGTTTGTATAATTTCTTTGTTTAATTGAATCAACACAAATAGAAACTGATCGATTATACCTTCTAAATTTATGTGGCTCTATGAAATAATAAGATTCTTTTTTTAAAATTAACTTTTTTAATTCTTGAATACTTGGCTCTTTTTTTAAAAAATAAAATTTTATTACTTTTTGTTTATCATCATATAGTAAAGCACCTTGACAGTTAATGGTATCGGTTATTGTTAAATTGGAAATGGAGTAGTTTAAACTACTATTTGTTTTACAACAGGACAATGTTACCGTTAAAAATAATAAGTAAGCTGAATTTTTCATTTATTCATTAATATTATTGTTCCTGATATTTTAACTTCATCTTTATTGTCGTTATAAGTTTTTACTACAACTTTTGGAGTGAAGTCCTTACCCTTAACATTATCTCCACTCTGAAAATTTGTTGTCTTTATAGAAACATCACTGTATGCGTTAGATGCAGTTTTAAAAGCAGCTCCAATTATTCTCTCGTTCATTTCATAAAATGCATCTGAACGACCACCCAGAGCATTGTGAGATGCTCCCAAAGCATGAGCATCTTCATGTTTATATGTGTGTGATGTTACATTTTTGTAATCGGTAAAACTTATATAATCTCCTCCTTCTTCAGTTAAGGCATTATAAGCACCACTTCCATCAGGAAACATTGCTAATGCCGGACCAACACTACCTTCATTTGTATTGAAAAAATTTCCTATTTTATCGGCCCTAGCCTTTGAATACCCATCCTCTTCGTCTTTACCCTCCACTACACTGGTCGAAAAATTAATTGTAAATGTCCCATCTTTTTTGGTCTCTAAACCATATTTTCCACTTAATGAATTTAAATATTGACTTAATTCTTTAGTAAAAGTATTTGTCTTTTCATTTCCGTCAGTATAAAAGACCTGAGTTATAGTTATTGTCATTGTTTTAAAATCAATTATGATTCCAAAATCCTTTCCATTATAATCTACAAATTTTGTAGGATTATTACCAACATATACAAAAGGTGAAAATGACTCATAACTTTCTGCCGAAGGGTCAATATTCATCCATCTACCAAGGGCGGGGTCATAATTACGTGCTCCATAATCGTAAAAGCTAAGTCCTAGCTCTTCTTGTAGTTCTTTTCCGTTATACTTAAACTTATTATCTACACCATTTATAGCTGTATTGTATCCTTTTTGCATTAATCCAAAAGGATAATAATTGGTTTCCTGAACAATTTCATTACTGTTTACAACACCATTATTGTCTTTGTCCTGATAACTGAGTCGGCTATTGCCTAAATGGTCTTTATATTGGTAAATATAATTATAAATTCCTGAATTATAAACAATGTAACCTTCGGGTTGTGCGAATTGTTTTAAAGTATTGTTTTCATAAATAAAACTTCCTGCATAATCAGTACTGCCTCCTGTACTAACCGTCTTACGTTGTTTTGTACCTATTGCATCATAAAAATAATTGATTGTGCCGCCATTTACAGTAACAGATCTAGGAAGGTTTAAATGGTTGTAACTTATAGCTGTAATATTTTTATTGGCATCAGTTTTTATGTTACCATTGTCATCATAAATGTACTCAGTAGCTGTATTGCTTCCGTTATTAAATCCTTCTGTACTGCCAGAGGTATCTTCAACTTTAGTAAGTCTGTTCCCAGTATCGTATGTATAAGCAAGAATGTCCATGTTTCCAAATGAAGTAGCTAGTGCATTTGTATTTCCCTTTCTGTCAATACTCATGATGTTACCATTCTTATCATAGGTCACATTTTCATTGTATCTTCCTGGATTTAAGGTAGAATTATCTGTTGCCTTAGTCAATCGGTTTAAATTATCATAGGTATAAGTGTAATTTTTCAGACTGTTATCAGGACTTGCCGTTTTCCAAAAAGTCTGGCTAATGTTACCATTAAATAATTTATTATCAGGAGTACTTGTGGTAGTATTATAATTTATTTGAAATGCAAACAAATCAGTTCCTAAACTGTTTATATTATTAATGTTTTTTAACCAGCCTCGTATGTTATAGCTATAGTCAACATTTTGTAAACGGGATTGTGTAGTTTTTCCTCCAACACCTTTAGCAACCAGCTGTCCTAAATTACTATAAGTATTGTTAGCAATTATTTCCTGAGCCTGATTATTAATTGACTGTTTTTGTGTTAATAAATGCCCTGTATGATCATAAGAGAAAACATCAACTATAGTAATTAAAGCGTCCGTACCTTTTTTTTGTGTTGAAGTAGTCTCTAAAACTTTTCCGGCAAAATCAAGTTTTGTTTTTACTGTAACGGTTGATGTTAAAAAATTATTCTTACTATAAGTATATATGTTTCTTCCCTTTGTATCATAATAAAGAATATTAGTTATCCAGTTTGCAGTATCTAAGACACGTATTTTTATGCATGTACTTAAACCTTTTGCATTGGTAATAGGTGTAATACCATAAGATACTACAGCAGTTCCGCCATCGAGATCAATATTGCTGTAATCATCATAATAACTTATGGTAAATATGTCAATGTCAGCAGTAGGAAATGCAATATTAGGGTAGTAAATATTGGTGTTTTTTATGTTTTTACTGGTAGTTTGTTTGTTTTCAAATAATACAGTGCTTTTATTAGCTTCAGTTTGAACTAATGCTCTTGTTGTTTGTAGAGTATTTACATATTCTCCAGTATAAATTGGTCTGCCAAAAGCGTCAAATTTAGTAAAAAGCCATTTGTTTAGGCTTCTTAAATTAGCATCTTGTGTAAGTATAGGCCTATCTAATTTATCATAAACAATATATTCCCATTCTTTTCCCGGCAGCTTTTTTTCAACTAACCTATTTTTAGTATCATATCGATATTGATAACATAAATCTTTTAATACAGGATCACTTGTTGAACCCTCAGCTTTTGGAGGTAAAACATAGGTAAGGTTTCCATAAGTATCATAAATGTAATAAGTATCATGTTTAGCTTCTGTTTGTGAAGTGTAATCAGAATAGGTACGTTTTAAAATAACCTGCCCTTCTTTATTTTTAAATTCTTCTGTTGTATTGTTTTTACCACTTACCCAGTTTTCATCTTTGGTAATGGTTTTATACAATTGATTGTCGGCATAATTTATAGTTGAAGTAACAGCAGGCACATGTACATTATCTGCATTTACAGTTGTAGTAACTACAAAAAGTTTAACCTGGTCGACATCAGCAGTATTATTGGTTCGATAATCAAATTTTATTTCATGTCCGCTATTTAAAGCCCAGTCTTTTCCGGGAGCTGCTTGTAATAGTACTCGGTTTAAAGGCGTGTTTTCAAGTTTTTTTTGAGAAAAAGGATTCGGCAAGGCAGCATCGATATCTTGCGGGTAATTAAGTTTATAATAATCATTAGTTCCTTTTTCTGCATCAGTGCTGTTTCTATATGATGCTAAAGAACTTGAATTATCCATGTAAGGAAGGTATTCTTTTTCCTGAATTCCTATATTATTATAGGAGATATGGTTAACAATATCACTTTTATTAGGAGCACCTTTTATAGCAATACTCTGCATAGGTCTGCCTAAACCATCATGATAGGTTATACTTTCTAAAACATCGGAGTTATTGACAATGTTTTCAGAAGATAATAATGCAGTTTGATATTTACGCGTAAATACGAAATTCTCATTGCTAAAAGCAAATAGTGGAATATATGCGTCAGGAGTAATTTTAGCTACAAATGTGCTTCCCGATTTTATGTGTGTATTTGTGCCTAATGTAATGCTTTGTGTAGCAATGAGGGTTTCGGTTCCAGTTACTGTATAGGCACCGCTAGCACCTCCTTTAACAATAGTTGCAGGGACTTGTGCTTGAGTATATATTGTGAATAACAACAAAATAATTTGTATGCTATATCGTTTTGTTTTGTTCATCATAACTAATGATTAATTTTTTAAGATCTTATAAATTATTGCTCTTCAGCATCAAGAAATTCTGCCTGATAAGTAAGATTGTCTGTGCCTGATAGTCCTTGTTGAAAAGTCATTATTTCACTTTCAAAAGTTATAGGAGCAGCTGCAGTATCAAACTTTTTAGTTGCAATACAAATTAATTTTCCTCGTTTTCCATTTAAAGCTGGCGGTACAAAGAAAAGATCTTTTGATTCTAAAGTTCTAATTATAGGAACTTGCTGGCCTGTGGTTTCAATTTTTAAATACCAATTAAAATTATAAGTACTACTGTTTTCTACTTGTTGAAGTACAGATGTTCTGTCAAACTTATATGCTCCTTTATTTACATAAAAACTAGTGTAGTACTCTAACATATAAGGATATCTTATAAAAGCAGGAAACACATGTGGTGTAAAAGTATCTTCGTTATGGATACCACCAGTTGGCCTTGGGAAATTGAATAATGGATGAAGACTTGGAGTTGTAATACCTGTCCATGTAAAAGTTGTTGGAAGAAATGCTGGTACAGGAATGTCATACATTTTAAAATTTTCAACATATATTTTAAAATCCGGAGTAACGACAGTGCCATTATCTATCGTCCATGGAGCATCATTCCAGTAACCTGGATCTGGAGGTGTTGTTCCTGTATTATTACCAATTCCGTTACCTGAAGTTTTGCTGCAGGCATCGCCAGAATAGAAATCAGATACGCCAAGCTTATAAAGGGCCGGTACATTATCATAATCATCCAGTCCGCTTTTAAACTGTATTAAATTACTTTTTGCTGTATAAGTGATCGTTTTTCTAATTGGTTCTGTGTGATCGTATCCGGAAGTTATTTTTGCAGAGCAAATGATTCTTCCATAAGCCCCATCAAGGCATTTTGGAATAAAAAATACATTAGAATATTCCTGTACTTGCGGGAGTTCTATTTTTTTTTCGTCAATTTCCATCCACCATGTCAATTCTACTACTCTGTTTGGACCCTGAAATTTAGAATTGTCTAATCCTGAAAGACTATAAGTATTTCCAGATCTTTGTGCAAAATAATTACAAGTATATTCTGCAAGAGGATATGGAAGGTTTAACTGTGTATACTCTGAAGGTAATGGATAATAACCAGGAGTATAGTGTACTCCCGTTTGAGCAGGATTTGGAAAATATAATTTATCATGAAGACTTAAAATATTTCTTCCCTTATATGGTGCACCCTCAGGTAGTTTATCTTCCCAGTTAACTCCTCTGCCACATGCTACAGGTATTTTGTATGGCGTAAAATCACCCACTATAACCTGTAAATCTGTATCGTAAATAGAATTATCTTCTTCTGTTGGAATTCTTATTTCATTGTTACAATCATTAGCAATACCAGTATAACCATAACAGTATTCTTCAATAATATTCTGGTCCTGATCTTTAATTGTTTTTAGACGATTTAAATCATCATATTCGTAAGTCACAAGGGTACCTCTTGGATCTACAATTTTTGAAATACCTACTAATGGTTTGTATATATATGACGTAACCATCGCGCTTCCTAAGTTGGTTCTTATTTTTTGAATTTCAGCCTTTAACTGATCTTCAGTGTAACTTTGCAAATATTCAAGAGTTTCAGAACTGCTCTTGCTTAATGCAGTCATGACATCCGTATAGGTAGCATTTTCTATTTTAGCAATTGGCTTAGAATAGTTATATCCCCAAAGATATACTGTATGCGAATCATCTTTTTTAGAAGATTCTATTACATTACCAAATTTATCATAATCATGAAATTGAATTTTTTCTTCAAATTGATTTGTAGCACTTGTACTGCCTTTGATTGTTTGTACCGCTCTTGGAAGGATTAAAGTTTTACTGCCTTTAACAAATGAATTGTACAGTACCTCCTGAATACTAAGAGTTTCGGGATAATTATTGTCTACTTTACGGGATGTTGTTACGATTACTGGTTCAGCAATACGATTAGCACTCTTCAGATCATTCATTAATGCAGTAATAGTAAAATCGTGAGGATAAACGGTTTGCTTTATTAAAGTGGTAATGTTTCCAGATTCATTAACAATATTTTGCACTGATTTTGGCAGTGAATATTTATAATCATAAGTAGTTGAAGTTGTGTTTTGAACTTTATTTTGATTGTATTTTGTAACTGTTTTTGTTTCGTTGTTCAAATTTCTACTGGCGAAAACAGAAGGATAAAATGCAAAATCAGGTTCTAATGGTTCAAGTTCACCTTCACTTGGGAATATTTCTTTTCTCGAAATCCCAATTTTGTCACTAATCTGATCATAAATGTCATATTGATAACCATATTTTGTCTCTTCTACCAAATTATTGTTTTTGTCATATTTTCCAACAGATTTTAATTTTCCAATTAATAATTCGGTGTTATTAGTTGTAGGAAGTCTCCAGCCATTATTTAGCCCAAATTCAATTTTATTTTTATCGTAAGGTTTATAAGTAAATAAAGGTTGTTCTGTCGGAAAATCTTTTCTTGTTGAAAATATTTTTTCAATATATCCGTTATCGGCATTTTCTTTTATCAGCACTCTCGAATATCCAACATTTGATCCTTCAATTAGATCAAAATCGGCTCTGGAATTTGTAAAAGTATGAAGGATAAGCCCATTCTGAAGAGAATAATTAGATAGACTCATATAAGTTCCAGCAAGTTGCTCGCTATATGCGTGCGCAATTCCAAGCACGGGTAAATTATTTAAAATTCCAGAAGAGTTACCATTCAGATCTAAATAATTGTATTTATGTACTTGAACAGCTCCCTTTGTATCGACTAGCTTGTGTGTTGAAATTCTTAAACCTCCTGATTTAACATTTAGAGCATTTAAAGATGAATAAAAGTCATTTAATTCATATTCAAATTCTTCTCTTCCGCCAGTTGGATATTGAACCTTAATCAAGACACCAGATTTTGTATAAGCTAGAGAAGGTTCTAATGACCTGCCTACAGTAGCAAAACTCCCTGGAAAAATGGGAAAAGGAGAAATCGAAAAATCTTTCTTGTTAGGACTGTAATATAATTTAGGTGGAGGAATAAGGCACATGCCACAACTTATAGAAGTTACATTGTTATACTCACTAGATACCGGTCCATTTGCATATCCTAAATAATCTGTAATTGATGCTCCTCTTTCGGGAAGTTTAACCTCATCATTATAAAAGAAACGATAAGGTGGTATTATGGCATTATTTTTTCCGGTTTCTTGTACCGTTAAAAGACGTAATCTTTTACAAGTAGGTTCATTACAATTATTATTAGAAATGGTATAATCATATTCTAATTTTATAGTTTTTATAATAACATTGTTGATGTCCTTGATAATGACTTTTGATAATGCATAATCCCCAGGTAAATCTTTTCTCGGTTCTTCATATTTAAATTCAACAATACCTTCAGCATAGCTAATTTTACTTATCCTGTTTAAGTTTGGATATCTAATTTCAGTTGAACTTAAATTTCGTGTCAACTGAGCACCAGCAGCAGTGGTTGTTTGAAAATCTGAAGTTTTTCGATATTCTGGATAATTAACAGCATACTTTTCGTATGTAAAAGTGACTTCATTCCCTTTAAAATCTTTAATAGAACTCAGTTTATAAGCCATTATTTCCTGAGATGTTAAATCTCTGCTTGAGCCTATGGTTGTATATGGAGATAATATTTCTCTATTAACATATTGGTTAACATCTAATTGATCAAAAACATATTGAGTCCCATTTATATTAGTAACCTCTATTTTATTGATGCCTTGTATTCTTCTTGGCGGACCTCCTTCAAAATATCGTAAATCTCCTTCAAATTTAATATTATCCTTAAATTCGGGGAAAAATGGAATAACTCCAGTTTTTCCTATAGTAGTTGTAATTTTGTTTCCCTGATAAGCAATTTCCATGACAGAACCATCTTTTTTGTGTGTAAAAGATGTATTTAACCCAGGAGCATTTACATAAAACAAATCCGGAGATAAGTCTTTTTTTGTATATGGATATTCCATTTCAGCCAATGTGAAAACTTTATCGGTACTAGAAGTGATATCAAAATACTTATTTAATGAAATGTTTTCATTTTGAAGAAGCCACCCAACTTCTTTTAATTTAAGCCCTTGTGCACCTGTGGTTCCAATTCTTGAGAATTTTAATCTATAATCATTTACGTTATACAGTTGGGCATCTTCAACTCCTACTTTAAAATCTTCTATGCCTTTTATTACTTTGGTTATAATCCCGCCCGCATTTAAAGACCAGTCCTGACCAACATTTGAAGCTGTCTCATCTACTTTAACACCCTTTGAAGAGTAGTTTAATTCAATTGGAACAGTAATTTGACCAATCTGTATTTGGTATATAGGAACATTTATACTTGCTGAACCAGTATATTCACCCACACTCGAAAAATTAACCTGCCTAAAACCTGCAGCATTTGGCGTTGCAATTTTAGGAGTAAAAATTTCGCTGTAAAGCAGATCATTAATCTTCGTTGATTCAGTAGATGATGGCCCGTCACCAATTGGTGCCTGCTCAACTGGCCCTACAGGATCCCCTCCGGGAGCTTGTGTTTGGGCCTTAATTTTGAAAGAGAAAAAAATAAGAACAAATAAATAATAGTAATAATGCTTCATAGAATGAATTATAATTGTTTTTGGCTTTGATAAAATTTGTTAAAAATATAATATCTTTCTTTAATTTTAGCTTTTATTTGGAGGAAAAAAATTAAATATTTGATTTTTGATAATTATATTTTTTTTGTGATATTATTTAATAAAAGTGTAATTTTTCTTATCCAATCGCACTGCTCAACTGGAACATTGGTAAATACATAGCAACCAATAAAACAGCTACTAAAACTCCAACGAAAAGAATAATAAAGGGCTCAAGAACAGTAGTCATAACTTTAGATTGCTGCACCACTTCCTGATTGTATTGTTCACTTAACTGTTTAAAAACATATTCTGTTTGATTGGTTTCTTCGGCTACTTTTACTAGGGATATAATTCGATTGTCGAAGAGAGGAGTGTTCTTCAAACTGGCGCTTAAACTATTTCCTTTTAAAATGCTACTTTCTACTTGCTCAAGTGCTTCCTGAAGTGGTACAAAACGAATCATTTTTTTGACCATCTGAATACTGTTCAATAACGGAACTTTAGCAGTAGTAAGTAATGTTACTGCCTGAGTAAATTGCGCTAGATACACTTTTGTCATAAAAGGTCCTAAAACTGGAATTTTTATGAGAAAATAATGCAATGCTTTTTTGTACTTATGATTGTCTTTAAAAAATTGGGTGGAAAAAATAAAAATAATTATTGCCAGGAAAAAATAGAGCCCATATGTTTTTGTCCAGATGGATAATTTTACAATCATCTGTGTCAAAAAAGGAAGTTCCATGTTGTTTTGTTTAAAGATATCCTGAAACATAGGTACAACATAACTCAACATAAAAACAACAACCAAAACTGCCGTACTCAGTACAATTGAAGGGTAGGTGAGTGCAGCAACGATAATTCTTTTTTGTTCATTTTTGCGTTCAAAAAAACGACCAAGTTCTTCACATACCTGTGCTGTAGTTCCAGTTTCTTCCCCAATTTGTATAGAATAATATTCATATTCTGTAAATGATTTTGAAGTCATTAAAGCATCAGAAAAAGGACTTCCATTCACTACATCATTTAGAATTGTCTGGATTAAATCTTTATCTGTTTTTTTCTTTAATGACTCGATAATCAACGATAATCCTTCTTTAAAACTAACTCCAGCTTTTAGTAAAACAGCAAGTTCAAGATAAAAAGCCTGTTTCTTTTTATTATTGAAACTGTCACCAAAAAGAGTGATTTCTTTTTTTAACAGACTCTCGATACTATTCTCATTTTTAGATTGAACAGCTTTTTTATTGGGTGTGTTTTCTATTTTAAAGGCCATCTTCCTGATTCATAAAAAAGGTTAAATCATTTTTTTTCGAAATAAAAATTTGATAATCGGGTAATTCTGTTTCAGCGAATATTGATAATGCATCTATTTGTCCGTTGTTTATTTCTTTTCCTTTAAAAAAAGCTTTTCTTGGAGCAATTTTCAATTTAATTGTATCCCGATTTCGCATACTAAATTTGTCCTGAAAGGAATAAGTTACTGTGTCAATTTCTGAAATCATTATTAATAACTGTTTGTCGCTATCATACATTATATTATGCGGTTCATTAAAATCCTGCCAGAGTTTTTGCTCGAATAGCGCAAGGGTACTCGTTTTTTCAAAATTGTTTTGAATGGTATGAATTTGCTTTTGAACAATCCGCAAAACACTAAATGCCATACCGACTACAATAGCAGTAATAATCATAACTACTATCATCTCTGACAATGTAAACGATTTTAATTTTCCTGCAGCCATATTACTTGTTGTTTTGTAATTTCCTTTTTGGAAATGTTATTTACTGCTGAAATTGAAATCATCTTTTTTGCAGATACTGCTTCTAATTCAATGTTGATATTCCAATTTTTATATTCTTCTTGATAGGGTAATTTGATAGTATTATTTTGAACTTCATACTCAAGTTCATTAATTCGGGTTTCAATACCGTGTGTGTTTTTGGAGAAGGTATTAAAGACTAGATTGTTTAATATTAAACTTGCCACGATAAAAATAATGACTACTAAAACCGTTGCCACAATTGCTTCGACCAATGTAGCCGATTTTATTTTTTTTAGTATAACCATTTTAAAACAGTTTTAGGTTGTTGTTCTAAAATTATACCTCCATAAATTGCGGGTACAGTTTCGTTTTCGATAGTGGCATTATAGACATGATTCATAAAAATAGACCCAGCCTGATTTGCTACAAATTGCTTTGTATAAACCGATCCGGAAACTGTTCCTTTTATTTCAAAATTGCCATTGCAGTATACTTGTCCTTTTATTTTTGAATCTTTTTCTAAAACGACTTGGGTCTGAAAATCGGATGTTTCTTTTGTTTGGATATAAGTTACACATCCTTTTAAAACACTTCCTTCTCCTATAAAAATTTGATTTTCTGATAAAGTATTATAGTTAGAGTTATCAGTGACACTATTTTTATTGTCCTGAAATAGAAGTAAAGCTGAAGGATAGCTTAAATTACATTTTTTGCCCAATGTGATTTTTTTAGATGCAATAGTCTGAAAACTTCCAATCGTTTCATCTTCAATTTCAATAATTGGCGCAATTAAGATTAAGTCATTTAGTAAAGCACTTTTTCTGACTTTAATAGCCGTTTCTGATTTAATTATAATATTTCCAGAGATAATTTTGTTTTCAAGTGTTATGGCATTTTGAGAATAAAACCCTTTTGTTTTTTCTTTAAAAGAATTTGTAATTTTTACAGCCGAATTTAGATTGATATAATCTTCCTGGCGTTCTATTTTATATTCTTTTAGATAAAAATTTACGACATCAAGAAAAGTTTTTTCCGGCTTTGGCAGTTCGGAAGTACTTTTTTCAATACGGCCGTAAATTAATTGTGTCCCATAATAGCTGTTACCTGCAATATAACCTGAATTTACACCTTGAGTTGGCAGGTAAGCAATGCCATTAATTTTAGTACTTCCTACTACAGTTAGTGCATTATGTGTCTCTTGCAAAAACAAAGTAGGTGATTTATCTGCTATAATAAGAGATCCTATTATGGCAGTTTTAGTAAATTTCTTCTTTCGGAATTGTGTTATTGTAATTCCTTTTTGAAATACTCCCCATTGTGATAAATGAGTTTTGATAGTTTGATTCTCTTTTTTTATGAAATCAATTGTAACCGTATCCGTATTTAATTCCTTTTGCTCTAAAAGAGACTGCATTCCTATATCAGCAATCTGGATATTCTCAATTGCTCCTTTTGACTGCTCTTTCATATATATAAATGTATACGCATATAAAACAAGGCCAGCCAGAAGCAAAGCAATCAATACAGCAATAAAAACCGTAAACTGTAAAGCACCAGATTTTATTTTTAATTTCAATCCTGAAGCATTATAAGATTAAGGTTTCCTTTGTATTTAACATATACAGATTCTTTACTTCCGTCTTTTAGAAAAATTTCGTTTTCGGTATCACCTATTTTCATATAGTAATTTTTACCATCAATAATAAGCATGAAAATTTTACTTTTCCCCTTTGTATCAGTAATTAAACCTCTATAAACAATATTTGGCCAAACCAAAGGCGCAGGCTGTTTAATAACTTTTGGAGTTTTAGCTTTAGCTGTTTTTGCAGAGGATACGATTTCAGGATTGTACATTTTTCCTAAAAAAGGATCTCTGTAATTTACATTAATAGCAAAAGACTCCCTTTTATTAACTTTTAAAGGTTTAAAATTAAATTCAGGATTGTTCTCAGGGATTATTTCATTTGAATTTGTAAATGAAAACACCTGAAACAAAACAGCACCCCAAACAAATAAAACTAGAGGTAAAAGAACATATATGTTTTTTTTGTTTTTCATTAATGATCTTATTTTTGACCTAATTCTTTTTCTATTTTTTCTATTCGCAAAGCTAAAGTTTTTAATGCTTCAATTTCTTTTGCCTGCTCTTCAATTTTTTTATTTTGCTGAATAGAATAAAGAGTCAATTCTTCAATTTTTTGAAGCAATTTAGAATTCATTTCTCCCAGATTAATTCCATTTTTTAAAACTTCTTCTTCGCTTGGGATATTTTCTAAATGGCCTTTTTCTGCAATATGTTTTTCAACTTCTTGCAGAGTTGGTAAGTCATATTCTTTTTTGAAAACAAAATCAGACCAGCCTGTCATATCTACTTTTACTTCTTTTGAATGAACTGTTCCATTTACATCTAGTTTGTTTGAAGGATTTGTTATTCCAATACCTACATTGCCATTTAAAGTTATGGCCATTTTTGATGTATATGTCAAACTTTGGGCAGAAGTCGCGGGATCTGCAGTCTGAATTAATAAGCCGTTCACACCAGTATCTGTTCCTGAATAAAGTCTAACACCAAAAGATTTTGTTTGATCTGCATGTGTAATCATTTCTAGACCACTTTGACCATTTCCATATTGACCTAATCTTAGTTCTTCGAAGTTATATACGCCTGGTATAGATAGTTTTGAAGAGCCGCCATTATTAAATTCCCCAATTTGAAGTTTGTTTTGTGGGGCAGTTGTGCCAATTCCAAAATTTCCAGTAGCAACATAGCTATTACTTGTTCCTGTTATCTTCAGATTCCCTGCCGACTCAACGTCACTTTTTGAATCTAATAGATTTCTCCATTCATCCCAGGTATTTTGATTATAAAATGCACTTCTATACATAATTCTTCCTCCTTCCCAAGTACTTTTAAAGTATAATTGGGAAACCAAATGCCCCGCCTTTCCATAAATTTCTAATAATGAACCATAAGTCGAAGGTGCACTCGTTCCACCATAATTATCCCAAAGTTTTAAGGACATTGGTGAAATTCCAACTCGCGGAAGACTGCTAAAATCTTTTTGCTCTGTTGCCCACTTTAAGCTATTTGAACCTAAATTACCATCAAAGGTTTGACCGTTTATGAATGAATGGAATGAAACTATGGTAAGAAGTAATATTTTTTTCATTTGGATTTATTTTTTTTTTGCTCTAATTGATATAATCTTTCAAGAATAGATTTAAAAGTTTCGTTTTCCTTTTTTAATATTTCAATTTGTTTGTTTGATTTTTCAATATCTTCTGATTGCTTATTATTTCTCTTTTCCTGATCAATTATATAAAGTGTCAATTCTTCAATTTTTTGAAGTAATTTAGAATTCATTTCTCCAAGATTAATTCCATTTTTTAAAACTTCTTCTTCACTTGGAATATTTTCTAAATGCCCTTTTTCATTTATGTGTTTTTCAACCTGTTCTAATGTTGGTAAATGATATTCTTTTTTAAATACAAAATCTGACCAGCCTAACATATCAACTTTTACTTCTTTAGAATGAATTGTTCCATTTACATCAAGTTTGTTTTGTGGATTAGTAGTTCCAATACCAACATTTGAAGTAAAATATGCATTTCGACTTTGATAAGTACCAGTTGTTGTTGCATAAACATCAACTGTAGTTTTAAAAGTCAATTGCCCTCCATTAATTATATTAAAAGGGAGTGGATTTTGAACCTCATCATACACAACAGGGTTTACAGCATAATTAGATTGATAATAGTAAGTAGTTGCGCCACCTCGAATCCAGATTATAATTTCTTTATTTCCAGATGCTGCTGTTATATCTTGCCATCCAGCTATTAATGGACTACTACCGGTAATTATAAGAGGTTTAACATCAGCATCAATAAAATGAGAACCATTTCCCCAAGCAGTAGTGTGAAAATTAAAAGTAGCCATTAATGATCCTCTCCATGATGCATTAGTGTGTACATTGCTTCTGCCTAAAATTAGATTAGTTGGAACATTATTTCCCCATCCGCCATCGATAAATTTTACAGGATAAAATTTATCGAGATCACCATTTACTACAAAATTACCAGAAACTTGTCCGTAAGAAATTATAGAGATTAAAGCTATAAAGCCAGTTAATATTTTTTTCATGTTATTTATTTGATTGTTTTAATATTGATATGTCTTTTTTTATTTCTTCATTTTCCTTTTTTATCTCAATCATATAGAGTGTCATTTCTTCTATCTTTTTAAGTAAAGTCATATTCATTTCTGCCAGCATCAAACCATTTTTCTCGATTTCCTGTGCAGAAGGAACTTCAGGTAAATGCTTATTTTCTTTAATATAATTTTCAACTTCCTCTAAAGTTTTAATTTTATAATCATTTTCAAAAACAAAATCAGGTACTAACGGTCCAAGCATATCAACACGAACTTCTTGTGTATGGATTTTTCCTTTGACCGTCAGTTTTTCATCAGGAAGCATTGTACCAATCCCAACATTATTACCCATTACAAGAAAATTACCTACAGTATGGGTTTCGCTTAAATTAGCTGTATAATCTTCAATATTAGAAAGTACATCTGTATTTACAGGAGTTCCATTAATTTGATACGCTACAGATTTCATGTTTTCACCTGTCGATTTTGTCCAGCCAGAAAATTTAAAACCCCAATTATGATAGGCAGCTGAATAAGGTACATCAACGGCTAAATATTTTTTGCCATTGTAAATACACGTTTTTAAAGTCCAATAACTATAATTATCAATTGATTTTATAGCAGCATAAGTACTATTATATGATGATGAAGAGTTTACTTCAAGTACATTTATTCTATTAGCAGCCGTTGTAGCCCCTCTAAGCGCTGTAATTGTACCTATTGCGTTATTCATATTTATTAATGTACCGTTGTACATTTCATGCAGTAAGATTAAATTTCGAGTGTAATCGCCTCCACCATTCCAACCAATATCAATGATTTTGTAATCACCAGCTAAAGGCGTTGTTGACACCTGTGCATTAATGTATATGGGAACAAATAATATTAACAGACAAATATTTTTTAATTTTTTGTTCATTTCTTTTATTTTATAGTTGCTTTTTTCTATTATAATAACTGTACTTTATCTATTTTAAATAGAGAAGAATAATTTTATATAAGTTTTAATTTATAGTAAAATTAAAAACTACACTTCTTGTACTTTGATTTCCAGCTTCATCAAATGATTTTACAAACCAATAATATGTTCCGGCAGTCATGGTTTTATTATAAGGACTGGTACCTCGGTCTTTAAAGTTTAAATTGGTCAATGCGCTTTCAGTATAAACATAAATACTGTCTCTTTCTGCGCTTCCAGAAACAGGAGTTCTGTTCCATTGAAAATCTATGCTTTTACTAGTTGTAGTACTTGCATTTGTTGGAGTAGACAGAATTGGAGTATTAGGTGCTTTAGTGTCTACTAAAATTGATCTTGAAGTATAAAGGGTTTGTACAGTTCCGTTACTGGCTCTTACTTTCCAGTTGTATTTACCCTCATCAAAGGTAAAATTAAAAAATGTTGATGCTGAATTTTGTTCTTTTACCAAAGTGTTGTTTTCATCTAAAACTTGAAGTTGATAGTTTGTCGCACCAATAATAGCATCCCAGGATAATTTTTGTAAAGCAGTTTTTGTAATTAAATTGTTGCTTGGCGTTAATAGCACAACAGTATTATTTTGAAAATCATCATTATTTAAAATTTCAAAACTTCTTTTGAAGTATGCAGTTTCATATGCGCTGTTAACCGCTCTTATGCGCCATTCATATTTTCCAATATTTAATTGCTGTGTATAAGAGTTTTTTGTGACCAAAGTGTCAAGTATTATTTGCTGCGGGGCGTCAAAACTTGGAATCGCAATTTGTAGTTGATATTTATCAGCACCTTCAACGATCTCCCATGAAAATGTAATCCCAGTTGCAGATAAAGCGGCGTTGTTTGCCGGAGCTGTTAATGATACTTCTTTTTTAGAGATATCATCAACCATTAATATTTCTTCGCAAGAAATAAAAGTTAAAAGAACTAGAAATAGAAAATATTTAAATGAAATTTTAGGCATGATATTTAGGAATAGACATTAATATAATTAGTAAATGCTGAGAAGAAGTTACATATCAAATAAATCTTTGTTGTTTTTCTTTTCACTTATTTTACGTTTAGTGATTCCAGAACAGCTGTTGTTTTCGTTTACAATATCAGCGACATTCCAGGCTCCTTTAATGGATTTAACCCAGCAGAAAGAACTTACTTGATAAGCAACAATTGTTTCTGGATTAATATCTATGGTATCTGTTTTTTTTCCGCTTTTGAATAAAGAAATTGTATATTTTTTGTACTGATTATTTGTTAAATAAAAAGCGTCTGATTGTCTAATTTTGGCGATTTCTTCAACAGGTAGACTTACTGCAAGGCTTGAAATAATTTTTAAGTTTTGAGCGTCAGTTAATAGTTTTAAAATAGCAGTATTATAATCAGCATTGATTTCCTGAACTAAACCTGCAATATCTAAAATTTTAATAGTTACCAATTCAGGTTTGACAGGCAAACTATCTATAAAAGCAACTTTTGTTTGATTCTGGTTGTATTTGGCTTTCGATTTATAGATTTTATTTAATTTTCGATTATAGGGAACAACTCCAATTTCTATTCGAATATTATTTTCCAGTTTTGGCAAACCCTTTGGCTCAAATATATTTTCATTGTATGATAATTTTGATGTTCCAATACTTCCTAATTCGACAACAGAAGAGGAAAATTTATAGTTGTCGTTTTTAATTTTAGTTGTCTGGCAGGCACTGCAAATTATGATTATCAAGACAACAATTTTTTTTAACATAACATTCTTTTTTATAGATGGGAAAAATATAATATATTCATTTAAAAAATAACATTTTAGACATTATTTTTAGTTCTAGTTTTTTTAACAAATCTAGTAAAATTGATGTAATAGATTGTTAAAATTAAATCTTTTATTTTTAACTGGAATTACTGGCTTGTTCTTGATTTTGTGCTTTGATTTTCTTCTGTTTAATTTTGATATTTAATAAATTAAAATTATTTCAAATTGTTAAATTTTTAACTTAAATTGTGAGGTAATATCTTATATTTGGTTTTTAATTAAAACCTTATTATGAAAAAAACTTTAGCTCTTTTGGCTTTATTAGTATGTCAAATTATCAATTGTCAAACATTCTCAACAAATTTAACACCTGTTGGATGGGAGCATAACATTTTATTTAATTCTGTAACTCGTTATACAGTAACTCAAGAAGGACCAACAATTAATTTGGCTGGATTGTTTGATGGAAGTATGAATCCTTATTATATGGCAGGAGTTACACCGGCAACTCCAAAAGTTATTCTTATTGAAGGTTTATCAGGATATCATACACAAGCAGGAGCATGGGTTGGATGGACGACACGATACTTACCGGCAAGCAGATTTAAAATTGAAGGCTACGATACCTATAATGGGGCAAATGTATGGAGGGTAATAGCTGATTATTCAGATGTTGATTACGGAAATTATAATTTTTCAGTGAAAATTCCAGTTGGTGGTGTTTACAGCAAGTTAAAATTTACATTTTATAACGGTCAGGGAGGAAATGTTGGCCTGTCGGAGCTGTTTTTTATTCATCCGGAAGCTACAAGTCCATATTCGGGATTATTGACGCAATCGGCTACTAATTGGCAGAATAATGGTACGAATTTATTTTATAATTTAGGCAATGTAGGTATTGGTATAAATGCTCCTCAAAATAAGCTTGACGTAAATGGAACAATTCATTCCAAAGAAGTAAAAGTAGATGTTATAGGCTGGCCTGATTATGTATTTAAAAAGAATTATAATTTGCCAACTCTTGAAGAAGTAGAAAAGCATATCAGTGAAAAAGGTCATTTAGGAAATATTCCAAGTGAAGATGAAGTTTTAAAAAATGGAATTTCTTTAGGAGAAATGAATGCTAAATTACTGCAAAAGATTGAAGAACTTACACTTTATATGATTGATGTAAATAAGAAAGTAAATGTACTTCAGGTTAATAATGATAAGCTTTTTGAGGAAAATAATTTATTAGTTAAAAAGATTGAAAACCTAGAAAAGAAATAATTGATGATATTTTAAAATAATAAATGTTTTTGATATTCTGAAATATCAAAATAAAAATGCACGAATGTTTTTAGATTTCGTGCATTTTTTTTTATTAATATAGAGTGGATGTGCTAACTTAGCATGGAGTTCTAGTTAAGAACTAAATCTTAACTTTAG
>NZ_JBMDIY010000051.1:0-34103 GCF_057808895.1 Flavobacterium sp. FG68 | reverse complement strand
GTTTGTTTTTCCATAACGATCTTTTTTTTTGTATCGCTATTTCAGGACAAGACATTTCTTAAAATAAAAAAACCATTCGTTTTCACGAATGGTTTTTTTATTTAAGAACATTTCTCATTTTAGATATATAATTTTGGTACAAGTTATGTAATAAACCAAAAAAGCCATTCTCCCCACAGAATGGCTTTTTCATTTAATAACAGATTCTAAGTAATATATAAAAGATAATTTTTAATCAATAATAATCCCAATTATGCTTCAGCTGGTACTTTCATTAATTCCTGAGCAATTGTCAAGGTAACCGGATCTAAATGCCCCGAATAAAAAGTATCTAAAAGTTCCTGAAATATTGGGTTTGCATTTTCTACTTGCGAAAACAAACTCAAAGACGAACGCAATTTACGTGCATCCAAATCTCCCAAAATAGTTTCAATAGATTTGGTTTTAAAGTTTAAAAGAAGCTGTGCAATCTCAACCAAATGTTTGGCTAAAATTGGGTGATTCAAATAAGCTTGTGCTTCTTCAAGATCAGCAATGGCGTAATATTTAGCAATATCACTTTTTCCTAATCCTTTTATCTGCGGAAAAATGAACCACATCCAGTGTGTTTCTTTTTTACCTTTTTTCAATTCAGAATAAGCAGTTAGGTAAAGTTTATTTTGTGCATCCAAAAAGCGCGTTAAATCATTATTTGCGTAAGCCATCTGTAATAAATTTATAAAGGTTCAACAAATATTTGCCGTCTTAAATTCTACAGTCAAAACTACTCAGGAAGTTAATTTTTAAATTACATAATTTTCGTCTGTTGTTATATAATTTATACCTCATAAAAAAAGCTGCATCATAAATGCAGCTTTCATTAATAACAAATTGTAACCTTTATAATTTAAATTCATTTAAAGATTTCTCAATGATTTCAAGACATTCTTTAATTTGATCTTCTGTCATAACTAATGGCGGAGCAAATCTAATTTTATTTCCGTGCGTTGGTTTTGCCAATAATCCGTTGTCTCTAAATTTCAGGCAGATTTCCCAGGCTAAATCAGAATCTTCACCGCTGTTAATCACAATTGCATTCAAAAGTCCTTTTCCGCGAACAAGCGTAATTAAGTTATTTCTCTCCGCAATTTCGTTTAAGCCTTTTCTTAAAATAACACCTAAACGTTCTGCGTTTTCAGCCAGTTTTTCTTCTTTAACCACTTCAAGAGCCGCAATCGCAACCGCCGCCGCAACAGGATTTCCTCCAAAAGTAGATCCGTGCTGACCCGGTTTAATAACATTCATGATTTCGTTATTACACAAAACCGCCGAAACCGGATAAACACCGCCAGAAATTGCTTTACCTAAAATCAAAATATCAGGCTGCACATTTTCGTGGTGAACCGCTAATAATTTTCCTGTACGCGCAATTCCGGTTTGAACTTCATCAGCAATAAATAAAACATTATGTTTTTCGCACAATTCTTTTGCTTTCGCCAAATATCCTTCTGTCGGAACATAAACTCCGGCTTCACCCTGAATTGGTTCCACTAAAAATCCCGCTATATTTTTTGATGATTCTAAAGCTTTTTCAAGAGCTTCAAGATTATCGTATTCAATTTTTATAAATCCATCTGTAAACGGTCCAAAGTTTTTACGAGCCGTTTCATCATTTGAAAATGAAATGATAGTAGTTGTTCTTCCATGAAAATTATTTTCACAAACAATTACCTGCGCTTGGTTTTCTGGAATTCCTTTTACTTCATACGCCCATTTTCTGCATACTTTCAAAGCAGTTTCAACAGCTTCGGCACCAGTATTCATTGGCAAGACTTTATCAAAACCAAAATACTTCGTTATGTATTCTTCGTAATTTCCTAATTTATCATTGTAAAAAGCACGAGAAGTCAGTGTTAAGGTCTGCGCCTGATCAACCATTGCTTTTACAATTTTAGGATGACAATGTCCTTGGTTTACTGCAGAATAAGCTGATAAAAAATCATAATATTTTTTTCCGTCAACATCCCATACATAAACGCCTTCTCCTCTTTCTAAAACCACAGGAAGCGGATGATAATTATGAGCTCCGTATTTATTCTCTTTTTCAATCAAAATTTCTGATTTTGACGAAAGGGTGTTTTCTGTATGTGTCATGATATTTAACTTTAAAAAAGCAAAAGTAATAAATTTTTTAAATATACAAGCTTAAAAAGTATATTTTGACTTCATAATAGCAATTAAAAAGTCAAAACAGCAGTTTTTAAAACAATATAGAATCAAATTTAATTTTTAGAAATTTTGACTTTATAATCTTTTATTAAAAAAAATGGCTACTTTTATGGTTATATAGTGTAGTCTCTACTGGACTAATTGCTGGGACGATATATTTAAAGCTACCGATATTTTATCTCTACGAGATATTTTTGAAATAATGGATAAATGTATGAAGTGGTTATATCATCGATAATTCATGACCATATGAGTTTTAGAAATAAAATGAATAACAGCGTAACTCCGTTAGGAGTTTAATATCGGTAGAAAAAAGAATAAGACAACGGTAAAATGTCCCGTAGGGACTATACAGTAAAACACGCGTTTATTTCAGACAAAATATTTTGAAAATAAAATGAATAACAGTGTAACTCCGTTAGGAGTTTAATATCGGTAGAAAAAAAATAATTTGATCACGCTAAATGTCCCATAGGGACTATATAATAAAACACGAATTCATAATATTCTAAAAACAAAACGTATAGGGGTTTAACTCCGTTAGGAGTTGCGGATCGGTAGAAAAAAATGATTTAATTACCGTAAAATGTCCCATCGGGACATCTGAAAAAAACGTATTTATTTTTAAACAATATTTGAAAAAATAAAATTAACATCACAAAATGGATAGTTTAGACGAATTTGATATCAATATAATTAAAGAATTAGAAAAAGACGGAAGAATGGCTTTTTCTGCCATTGCGGCCAATTTGAAAATATCAAATACAATGGTGCATCAACGGATTAACCGATTAATGGAACAAGGAATTATTGGCGGTATAAAACCCATTATTCAGGAAAAAAAAATAGGATTTGACTGGGCATCTTTTACCGGAATTACTTTAAACAAAGATTCTGATTCGGATAGAATTATCGAAGAATTAAAAAATATTCCCGAAATTACAGAATGTTATTATGTAACAGGTTCGTTTACGCTTTACATCAAAATTGTGGCAAAAAACCACGAACACATGCGAAGAATACTTTACGAGAAAATCGACAATATTCCGGGAATTGCAAAAACGGATTCTATTATTGAATTAGGCTGCGCTTTTAAAAGAAATATCATTTTATAATTAATTTATCTGGTGAAATATGTATCTACGTATATTGCTTTTATTTACCTTTTTTTGCTGTAAATCTTTGCTGTTTTCGCAGACTGCAGTTTCAAATCCATCTAAAAGTGATTTTACAAGAACACTTTCTATTTTAGCTTCTGACTGGTTGAAAGGACGTGGTACAACTCAAAAAGGCGGTTATATGGCCTCAGAATATATTGCGTCGATGATGGGTTTATATCAGCTGAAACCTTATAGTCCTGACAGGTATTTTCAAAATTTTAAAGTTTTAGAACATACCGTAAAAAAAGCGTCTTTTGAAATCAAAAAAGGAAACAAAACTATTGCACTTTCAGAGAATGATTTTGAATTAACACCAATCTCACAATCTTTACAAAAAAATGCTCAAGTCGTTTTTGCTGGTTACGGATTGAGCGTTCCTGAGGAAAATTACGACGACTATAAAAATCAAAATGTAAAAGGCAAAATAGTTGTTGTTTTGAGAGGTTTTCCAAATCATAAAGACACAACTTCGGCCGTCTATCAGAAATTCAAAAAACTGTTTCCGGAAGAAAATAATTTACAAGAAATAAAACTAAAAAATGCAATAAATAAAGGCGCTGCTGCTTTAGTTATTATCGATTATAATCAAAACTTTAGACTAAAAAATTCAAATCAAAATGATGTTTTTCATTCTTTAAAAAATGAATCTAGTGTTTCGATACCGGTTTTCAGATTGAGCAAATCAACAGCTGAAAAACTCTTATCAGACAATAAAATTTCATTAGAAACATTCGAAAAAAAAGCACAAAACCTTCAAACGGCTTCTGCTCTATTAAAAAACACAATTATTAATTTCTCTATTGATTTGCAGACTAGAACTTTTTCTGTTCGAAATGTTTTAGGAATGCTTCCCGGAAAAGACACCACAAAAACTATTATTGTTGGTGCACATTACGATCATTTAGGAATTAAAAATGACTCTATTTATTATGGCGCAGACGATAATGCATCGGGAACTTCTGGAATGCTCGCTTTGGCAAAAAACTGGTCAGAATCTAAAATACAGCCAAAATATAACATCCTTTTTGCATCCTGGACAGCCGAAGAAATGGGACTTTTAGGAAGCGAATATTTTGTTCAGAATTTGAATTTAAAAGATCAAAAAATCCTTCTCTGCATTAATATGGATATGATTTCGAGAAGTGCGCCCGAAGATAAAGCACGTAGAATTCTCAGCATCGGAACTGAAAAAGAAACCGATTATTTAAAGAAAATTGCCAGCGATAGCAACGCTAAACTTCAAAACCCGTTTACTTTAGATTTATGGGAAACCAACGGACATTCTGGAAGTGATTATGCGTCGTTTACCGCAAAAGGAATCCCGATAATGACTTTCTTTAGCGGTTTTCACGAAGATTATCATACACCGCGCGATATTGATTCAAAAGTAGATTTAGATAAAATACAGGATGTATTATTTATTGTCAACAATTCTCTTTTAAAATTTATAGAAAACCAGCCAAACTAAACACGATAAACCATGAAAAATAAGCTACTTATCAAATCGTTTACAATTCTTTCTTTGCTATTAACGAGCTGTTTTGTTCAGGCGCAAAATCCAAAGGGAAAATTATTTATCATTGGCGGCGGCGATCGTTCTGATGATTTAATGAAACAGGTTTTAGATGTAGCAGAATTAGGCAAAAAAGATTATATCGTGGTTTTACCGATGTCAAGCGAAGAACCGGACAGTTCGTTTATCTTTTTTAAAACACAAATGGTAAAACTAACTTCAAACCCAATTGTGATGCTGAATTTCAACAAAGAAACTGCACAAAATAAAACCCTTACAGATTCTGTTCAAAATGCCAAACTAATTTTTATAAGCGGCGGCGATCAAACCCGTTTTATGAAAGTTGTTCATAATACTCCCATAAAAACAGCAATTTTAAAAGCATATGAAAACGGAAGTACCATTTCTGGAACAAGCGCCGGAGCAGCTGTAATGTCTGAAAAAATGATTACCGGAAACCAAAAATTGCAAAAAGAATATACAGGAACTTTTTCTGTTATTAAATACGATAATCTCGAAACTGATGAAGGTTTGGGCTTATTAAAAACGGTCGTTATCGATCAGCATTTTTTAAAGAGAAATCGTTACAACCGTTTACTTTCTGCCTTGATTGAATTTCCTGATTTAACCGGAATTGGAATTGACGAAGCAACCGCCATTATTGTTAGAAATAATAAAGTTGAAGTTGCGGGAGAAAGTGAAGTGATTGTTTTCAAAAATCCAAAAGGCATTGTAAAAGCTAAAAAAGACAATTTAATTTCTATCGAAAAATTAGAAATGAGCATTTATACTGCCGGACAAAAATTTAATATCAAATAAACATGTTTCAGTATTCTAAAATCTTAAAAATAACTTTTTTAATCTGTTTTGGTTTTCAGCTTTCGGCACAAAAAATCAGTACGAAAGAAAGCCGCCGATTAGAAAAACTGGCTGAAAAAGTTACTATTATTCGCGATAATTGGGGAATTCCGCACGTTTACGGAAAAACCGATGCCGACGCTGTTTTTGGTTTATTGTATGCGCAATGCGAAGACGATTTTAAAAGAATCGAAATGAATTATATCGAAAAATTGGGACGTCTTTCTGAAATTAAAGGTGAATCTGTTTTATATAATGATTTAGAAATTAAACTTTTAATTGATGTTGATGAAGCCAAAGCTGATTATAAAAAAGCACCAGACTGGCTTAAAAAACTTCTAAAAAGTTATGCCGATGCCATCAACTTTTATCTCTATAAACATCCCGAAGTAAAACCGGCACTTTTAACGCATTTCGAACCGTGGTTTCCGCTTCTTTGGACTGACGGAAGTATTGGCGCTATTAGCACCGCAGATCTTTCTACCGGAGAATTAAAAGCTTTTTATTCTGGGAATACTGATAAAGTGGCGTATGTAGAAAGAGAAAAATATGTGCAAACAGGATCAAATGGTTTTGCTTTTGCACCATCAAAAACCGAAAGCGGGAATTCGATTTTATATATTAATCCGCATACCACTTTTTATTTCAGACCAGAAGTTCAAATTTCAAGTGAAGAAGGTTTAAATGTTTACGGCGCAGTAACGTGGGGACAGTTTTTTATTTATCAGGGTTTTAATGAAAATTGCGGCTGGATGCACACTTCTTCAAACGTTGATGTTGCGGATATGTATGCCGAAAAAATCACCAATAAAAATGGAAAATTATTCTATGAATTCGATTCTAAACTTTTACCTGTTATCGAAAAAGAAATCACGATAAAATATCTGGAAAAAGGAAAACTAATTCCAAAGAAATTTAAAACCTACACAACGAATAACGGCCCAATTATGGCCAAACGTGATGGAAAATGGATTAGCTTAAAATCAAATAATCGCTCGATGACAAGTTTGATTCAGAGCTGGGTTAGAACAAAAGCGGCCAATTTTGATGATTATAAAAAAGCAATGGATTTAAAAGCCAATACTTCTAATAATACGGTTTATGCTGACAGCAAAGGAAATATTGCATATTGGCACGGCAATTTTATTCCAATTCGGGATAAAAATTTAAATTGGGCAAAAGTTATTGACGGCTCAATTTCTGCAACACAATGGAAAGGATTGCATGATGTAAATGAAACTGTTCATTTGTATAATCCAACAAATGGCTGGCTTCAAAACTGTAACTCTACTCCATTTTCTGTCGCAGGAAATAATAGTCCGAAAAAAGAAAATTATATTCCATATATGGCTCCTGATGGAGAAAATTTTAGAGGTGTAAATGCCGTTAGAATTTTCAGCAACAGCGAAAAATATACTTTAGACAAAGTTATCGCGAATGGTTATGATACTAAATTATCCATTTTTGAAATATTAATTCCGAGTTTGATTGAAGTTTTCGAAAAAAATATAAAACCGGAATCTGTTGAATATTCAGAATTAGCTGAACCTATTTCAATTCTAAAAAACTGGGATTATTATGCCAAAGAAAATTCCGTCGCCACAACTTTAGCCGTTGAATGGGCATATAAATTAGACCCAATTATTCAGAAAGCTTATATAGATGAAGGAGAATTAGATCAGGTTGAAAACACTAAAAACTTTGCAAAAAATGCGACTGCAGCACAAATGATTCCGCAGCTGCAAACGGTTATAAAAGAATTGAGCTCAAAATGGGGAACCTGGAAAACCGCTTGGGGCGAAGTCAATCGTTTTCAGCGTTCAAACGGTGAAATTGATCTAAAATATGATGATAACCAACCGAGTTTACCAATTGGTTTTGGTCCAGGTTCGTGGGGAAGTTTGCCTTCTTTTAAAGCGAATTATCAAAATAATTCTAAAAAACGATACGGTTATAACGGAAACAGTTTTGTTTGTGCGGTTGAATTTGGTTCAAAAATAAAAGCAAAATCATTATTGGCAGGCGGAAACAGCGGCGACGCCAATTCAAAGCATTTTACCGATCAGGCAGAAATGTATCGAAACGGACAATTTAAAGATGTTTTGTTTTATAAAGAGGACGTTATTAAAAATGCCGAACGAACTTATCATCCCGGAAAATAATTTTGTTTGATAAAATGTGTTAAATAAACCTCGCGAAATAGCTTCCGAGGTTTTTTTGTAACATAATATTTCTGATATTTGTTAAAAATTGTAAAAAAATGAAAAATTTAGCCACCCTTATTTTTGCTGCAATATTGTTTTCAACTACTATGAATGCACAATTAAAACCTGTAAAATATTCTGAAGGAAGCCAGGCATTGAATGGCTTATTTATAAAATCTTCTAAGAAGAGCGCTAACAATCCCGGAATCTTGCTGTTACCAGCTTGGTTAGGAATTGATAATGCTTCAAAAGGAATTGCTGGAGAGTTATCAAAATTAGGTTACCATGTTTTCATCGCTGATATCTATGGTGAAGGAAATTATCCAACAAACACTTCTGAGGCAGGAAAACAAGCAGGCTTCTACAAAAGCAATCCTGAAGCTTACCAAAAACGAATTAATGCAGCTTTGCAGGAATTAGTAAAATCCGGAGCAAATGCAGATAATATTGTTGCTATTGGTTATTGTTTTGGAGGAACCGGAGTTCTTGAAGCAGTACGTGGACATCTTAATGTAAAAGGAATTGCTTCTTTTCATGGTGGTTTAGGTAAAGATGCAGCGAGAAAAACAGAACCAACTTCAGTAAAAGTTTTAATTTGTCACGGAGCTGATGATCCATTTGTTCCAAAAGAGGAAATTGTATCATTCCAACAAGAAATGCGTGATGCAAAAGCTGATTGGCAAATGATTTATTATGCAAATTCTGTACACTCTTTTACAAATCCAGAAGCCGGAAATGACAATTCAAAAGGGGCTGCTTATAATCCAGTTGCAGCAAAAAGATCTTTTGAGCATTTACAGCTTTTTTTAAACGAAGTTCTTAAAAAATAATACTTTTTATGGCGCACGGATGACACTGATTAAACAGATTTACGCTGATTATAATAAAATTAATTCGTGTAATTTGTGGCAAAAAACCAGTGCAAACCCGTTAAATCAGTATAATCCGTGGGCCAAACCAATAACCAAAATCAAATCAACCAAAAATAACCAATGTCACACAACAAAATTAGAGAAGACAAAACCTGTTTAAACTGCAGGCATGTTGTTGAGCAAAAATTTTGTCCAAACTGCGGACAGGAAAATTCAGATTCCAGAAAAACTTTTCATCATTTGTTTATTCACTTCTTTGAAGATTTAACGCATTATGAAAATGCTTTTTGGAAAACAATACGAAACCTTCTTTTTAAACCGGCAACACTAACAAAAGAATACCTTTCAGGAAAAAGATTATCTTATCTGGCACCGGTTCGTCTTTATATTTTTATCAGTTTTATTACTTTTCTTTTAATTGCCATATTTCCGAGTAAAGTAGGCGATCAAATTAGTAAGGGTGAAAAAGAAATTTCTACAAAACTCATTAATCAGGATAAAAAAGGAACTAAAGGTGCCTACAAAACACATTTTGAATTAAAAACGATGAAAGAAATCGATTCAATTCAAAAGTATGGCAAGGAAGATGAAAAACTCTCAGAGCTTGAATACTGGCTATATGAAAAATCAGTTCATGTTACAGAGAATAATTCTAAAAGAGAAATTGTAGAAAAATTCATTGAATCGTTTTTCCATAATATTCCTAAAATCCTGTTTATAATCATGCCGTTTTTCGCTTTCTTTCTATGGATTTTCCATAACAAAAAGAAATGGTATTATTTTGATCACGGAATTTTTACGCTGCATTATTTCTCGTTTTTACTGCTCATTTTCCTCATTATGTTTATTATAGAAAGAGTTGTTGGATTATTTGGAGAAGACAGCCCCATTAGCTTTATTGCAAGTATCGTTAATGTTGTTGGCACAATATGGATGTGTTACTATTTTTATCCGGCGCATCATCGTTTTTATGGAGAAAGCAGAATAGTATCGTTTGTTAAAAGCGTAATATTATTCTTTATTAATTTCTTTTTTATTCTATTTTTACTAACATTTTATGTTTTATACACATTTATCAATTTACACTAATATACTATAATGAAAAAAATTGTAATTCTATTATTAATTGCTTCGGCTTTTTCATGTAAAAATGCGCAGTCTGTTGCTTCGAAGGATAATTCAGATCCAACGAAATACGTGAAACTTATCTCTGAAAAAGACCTTAAAAAAATGCTTTATACTGTTGCTTCTGATGAAATGCAAGGTCGTGAAACGGGTTCTGCAGGTCAGAAAAAAGCGGGTCTTTATATGATTGAGCAATACAAAAAAAGCGGTGTGTCATTTCCTAAAGGCGCATCTGATTATTACCAGCATATTCCTGCATCCTATTTAAATGCAAGACGCAATCAAAATTTACCTGACTCTGAAAACATCTGGGCTTACATCGAAGGTTCTGAAAAACCGGATGAAGTTTTGGTAATTTCTGCTCACTACGATCACGTTGGTATTAAAGATGGTGAAGTGTATAACGGAGCCGATGATGATGGTTCTGGAACTGTAGCGGTTATCGAAATGGCTAAGGCTTTCGCGAAAGCTAAAAAACAAGGCCACGGACCAAAACGTTCTATTTTATTTTTACATGTAACTGGCGAAGAGCACGGTTTACACGGATCTCGTTTTTATTCTGAAAATCCTTTGTTTCCTATTGCAAATACGATTTCAGATATCAATATTGACATGATCGGACGTCGTGATGTTGAGCACGCTAACACAAACAATTATGTGTATGTAATTGGTGCTGACAGATTATCATCTGACTTACACAATGCGGTTGTGGCTCAAAATGAAAAATACATCAAGATGGACTTAGATTTTAAATTTAATGATCCTGCAGATCCAAATCACTTTTACGAGCGTTCTGATCACTATAACTTCGCAAAACACGGTATTCCAGCAATTTTCTTCTTCAACGGAGTTCACGAGGATTACCACGGAAAAGGCGACGAACCTCAAAAAATTGAATACGATGCTTTAACGAAAAGAACAAAACTGGCTTTCGTTTTAGCTTGGGAATTAGCAAATAGAGAGAATAGACCGGTGGTTGATAAACCGATTAAATAAGATTCTAAGTTACTGAGATGCTAAGATTCTAAGATTTTTTTTAAAGATTCATAGTTACTGAGTTTCTAAGATTCTAGATAAAAACAAAAAGGGATGAGTTTATAAAACTCATCCCTTTTTTATATTGTGAACTAAAGTCAAAGAAAAAACTTAGAATCTTAGCATCTCAGAACCTTAGTAACTTTCCTTAGTCATTCATAGAAATCAAAAACTCTTCATTATTCTTCGTTTTCTTGAAACGGTCGTTTACAAAATCCATAGATTCTACCGGGTTCATATCTGAAAGATATTTACGCATAATCCACATTCTTTGTAACGTTTTCTCATCCAATAATAAGTCGTCACGACGTGTACTTGATGAAGTAAGATCGATTGCAGGAAAAATACGTTTGTTGGCAATTTTACGATCTAACTGAAGTTCCATGTTACCTGTTCCTTTGAATTCTTCAAAGATAACCTCATCCATTTTAGAACCCGTTTCTGTCAATGCAGTTGCGATGATACTTAATGAACCTCCGTTTTCTACATTTCTGGCCGCTCCAAAGAAACGTTTTGGTTTTTGTAATGCATTAGCATCCACACCTCCACTTAATACTTTTCCAGATGCCGGCTGAACTGTATTATAAGCTCTTGCTAAACGTGTAATAGAATCTAAAAGAATAACAACATCGTGTCCGCATTCAACTAAACGTTTTGCTTTTTCAAGAACGATATTAGCAATTTTCACGTGTTCTTGTGGTTCTCTGTCAAAAGTTGACGCGATAACTTCTCCACGAACACTTCTCTGCATATCAGTAACCTCCTCTGGACGCTCATCGATCAAAAGAACGATCAAATAAACTTCCGGGTGATTAGCGGCAATTGCGTTGGCAATGTCTTTTAAAAGCATTGTTTTACCCGTTTTTGGCTGTGCAACGATCATTCCACGCTGCCCTTTTCCAATAGGAGAAAACAAATCAATAATACGGGTTGATATAGAACTGCCTTTTTCGGCTAATTTGAATTTTTCAGAAGGAAAAACTGGCGTCAGGTGTTCAAAAGAAACTCTGTCACGAACCACCTGCGGATCATGTCCGTTGATTTTTAATACACGAACAAGAGGGAAAAATTTCTCACCTTCTTTTGGAGGACGAACCACACCTTTTACAGTATCTCCGGTTTTTAAACCAAATAATCTGATTTGTGAAGTTGATAAATAAATATCATCCGGTGAAGCTAAATAATTATAATCAGAAGAACGTAAAAATCCGTAACCATCAGGCATCATTTCAAGAACACCTTCACTTTCGATAATTCCGTCAAATTCAAAATCTGAATCCCTGAAATTATTGTTCTTTTTATTTTTATTGTTTTGGTTTTGATGATTCCCATTATTTCCGTTTCCGTTCCCATTTTGGTTTGGGTTTTGGTTTTGATTCGGATTCTGATTAGGATTTTGGTTTTTATTCTGATTAGGATTAATCTTTTTAACCGGGGCAGTATTTTCAGTTTTTTCAGCAACTGGTGCTGTTGTATCATTTTCTGTAACTTCTTCAGCAGCAACTACTTCTTTTACAGTTTCTTTTTCCTTTTGCAGAGCGACCTTTTTTTCATAAGCTGACTTATTGAATTTTACAATTTTAGGTCCTTTTTTCTCCGGAGTTTTAGTTTCGACAGCTTCTTCAGCTTGTACTGTCTGCTTTTCTTCTACAGCCGCAGGAGTTTCAATTTCCTTTGGAGCTTCCTCTACAGTATCAAATTCAAGAACAGGGGCATTTTTACTGACTGTTTTTTTAACCGGAGCAATTCGGGCTCTTTTTGGCTTGTCATTATTTGCTTCCTTTTCTGCAATAGTTTCTGCAGGCGGTGCTGATGCCGCCTCCTGGTGCGCTAATATCTGAGTAATCAGATTATCTTTTTTAACGCCATTAATCTTTATTGTTTTAGCTAATTTAGCTATTTCTTGAAGCTCAGAAAGCTTCATTTCTTTTAATGCAGAAATATCAAACATGAATTGTTCTATGAGTTTAATTATTTTAAAGGAAATACTGTAAAAAGAATAGGTAGATATTTTTTTTCAATTGCCCGCAGTATGAAGTGCTTACGGTATTATGATGCAATAATACGAATAAAATTTAATCATACAATAGTATTTTAAAAAAAGAAAATATATTTTTGTAAAACAATTTTAGATCATGATACAAAGAATTCAAACCGTATATCTAATTCTTACCTTTGTTGTTACAGGGGTTTTAATGTTTTTTATGCCGCTTTGGACATTAAATACTGGGAAAGCTTTCTATTTTATGCAAGACCAGTTTTACACAATTTTACTAGGCTTAAGCACAATGCTTACGATTGTTAGTATTATTTCATACAAAAAGAGACAAAATCAGTTTGTGATGAACCGACTGAACATAATATTAAATTTAATTTTATTAGGATTATTTGTTTACCGCTCTCTAAATTTATCTGGAGACACAACAACAATTGTGTCAGAGAAAGGTATTGGGATGTTTCTTCCTATTGTTGCTATCGTGTTATTAGTTCTTGCTAATAAGGCCATCAAGAAGGACGAAGATCTTGTAAAATCTGTAGATCGTTTGAGATAAACCTATAAACTTAATTTTTTTGTGCGAAGAGAACCCGAATTTATATTCGGGTTTTTTTGTGCCTAATTTTTAAAACAAAAGGTAAAATCTGAAATGATTTTCAAAAAACAATTTTGTAAGATAATTTATTCATAAATTTGCTTTTTGTTCTAAACTACTTATGGCAGATAAAATAAAGATACACCTTGCCGATGATCATCAGGTTCTTATTGATGGACTGACCAATTTACTGCAGACAGTTCCAAATTTTGAAATTGCCGGCAGTTCTTTGAATGGTCTCACTATATATGATGATGTAGTCCGTAATAAGGCTGATATTTTAGTTTTGGATATCAGTATGCCGCAAAAAGACGGAATTGAGGTTTTAAAAGAATTCAGTCAAAAAGGATTTCCTTGTAAAGTAATTATTTTATCCAGTTATGATGATTTAAAAATCATTAAAGAAGTAATGAAATTGGGTGCCAAAGGCTATTTGACTAAAAAATGTGCCGGTGAAAACATCATTGAAGCTATCGATGCTGTATATCAGGATCAGGAATATTATTCTGATGCGGTACGGGAAAAAATCTTTAGCATGTTTTTTCAAAATAATCCCAAATTAAGCAAGAATGTTTATACTGAAAATCCAATTTTAAGTCCGAGGGAAATGGAAATCATAACACTCATTTGCTTAGAATACAGTGGAAAAGAAATAAGCGAACAGCTTTTTATCAGCATAAATACAGTCGAAACGCATCGCAAAAATATTATGAAAAAACTCAATATAAAAAACACCATTGGGCTTGTAAAATATGCTTTAAAAAACAACCTAATAAACCCATAAATTAAAAATCAAGAGAATAATATCCCGAAATATGTTTTTTATTAGAATTTTAATATCGCTTATTATGCTTATCTCTACTGGAGATAAGGTTTTCAGCCAGCAAAATGCTACACCAAAAGAATCTAATATTTCTATTGTAAAACCAGCAAAAAAAGAGTTTTCTGAGCAATCAAAAAGAGAACAATTACGAAACAAAAAAATTGTAAGTCTATTTGTTGTTCTAATCGTTATTTTATTTTTTCTTTTCTATCTCGTTTATCAAAACAATAAATTAAAGCAAAAAATTAAGCGAAAAGACACCAAACAAAAAATTCTTTTAGATGTAATAAATGCAGGGATAGACAGTCAGGAAACTGAACAAAAAAAGATCGCAGCTTTTTTACATGACAACATCAATTCGCTTCTTTCTTCTGCCGGATTACATTTGAATGTTTTTACCGCTAAAAATAATATACAATCCGAAGAAATTCAAAAAGCAAAAGCTATTTTATCAGAAGTTCACGATTTGCTGCGCGATATTTCACACGACCTTGTACCTACACTTTTAGTTCGTTTTGGATTGATTTATGCTTTAGAAGACTTATGCGAACGAAACTCCAATTCTAGCATTCATTTTGAGTTTACAAGTTCTGTTGCAACAGATACGCGATATTCTGAAAAATTTGAAACCAAATTGTATTTCATTGTTTCTGAATTATTCAACAATATTATAAAACACAGCGAAGCACAAAAAGCCCAAATTTCAATACATGAAAACAACAACCAGTTAATCATTATTATTCATGATAACGGAATAGGTTTTAGTGCCGAAAAATTAAATGAAATTGAAGGTTTTGGTTTAAACCGAATTCGGGTGAGAATTAAAAAATTAAAAGGACGTTTTTCTATTATTTCAAGAGCAGATGAAAATACGGGAACATCTATTAAAATAAAAGTTCCTATTTCATAAAGGCTTATTTTTTACCAATCTCGATAATTTCCAAATCCTTTATTTTATCATCATCAATTACAAAACGAAGCATAGTTCGCATTTGATGAAATCCGCTTTTTCCTGCGGCACCTGGATTCATATGCAATAAATTGTTCTTTTTATCGAACATTACTTTTAAAATATGCGAATGTCCGCAGATAAATAATTTCGGCGGATTTGAAGCCATTTCTTCTCTAATACTTGGATTGTATTTTCCCGGATAACCTCCAATATGTGTAATCCAGACTGAAACATTTTCGCATAAAAATCTGTTATGAAGCGGAAATTCTAATCTTGCCTGTGCATCATCAATATTTCCATAAACACAACGAAGCGGTTTTAGCTTTTTTATAGTGTCTGTAACATGTAAGTCACCAATATCTCCAGCATGCCACACTTCATCTGCTTGCACAACATATTTTAAAATAACATCATCAATGTGAGAGTGAGTATCGGAAAGCAGGAGGATTTTTTTCATTCTTTTTTTTAAAGGGACAAAGGTTCAAAGAAACAAAGATACAAAGGTTTTTTCTGTAGAGGCGCACAGCAGTGCGTCTTTCGTTATGTTTTCATTTCTTTATAAATACAAAAAATCCGATCTGTTAGATCGGATTTTTATTTACGGTTGGTTTAGACCTGACAGGTTTTTAAAACCTTTCAGGTCTGCAGCACTGTTATTATTTCTTCGGATTTTGATTTTTAACTTCTTTCAAATCCTTAGTATCTTTTGTATCCATCATTTCCATTAGTTTTAATCCTAATAAACCGCTGATAGAACCATCAGAACCACCGTTTCCAGTAATTAAAACATCTGGAATTACTTTGATATTTCCTTTACCAATTTCTTCCGTTACTTTATATCTTGTAAAGTTATCGCCGCCCATTGCGCTAACCTGAAGCTGGTATGCTTCTGCAGTCGATTTACCAATTGCCATAATCTTTTCAGCTTCTGCAAGACCGGTTTTCGAAATTCTTTCCGCTTCGGCACTCGCATTCAATTTAGTTGCTTCGGCCTGTGCCCCTGCCCTTGCTTTTGTTGCTTCTGCTTCTGCATTGGCACGCATTTTTGTAGCTTCTGCTTCTGCATTTACATTCAGTTTTAAACTGGTTGCATCCCCTTCTGCCTTCTTAACTGTAGCATCTGCCGTACGCTGAGCGATTTCAACACTTTGAGAAGCACGTACAATTTCTTTCTGCATATCAGCAATTGCCGTTTCTTTCTCCATTCCCTGACGCTGCTCTTGCGCCATTCTTTGGGTTTGATATGTTTTTTGCTCTTCTTCTGCCAGTTTTCTGTCTGTCAAAGTTTTCATTAATGAATCTGGCGGAACAATATCTCCAATTAAGGTATCAACTGCATTTACGTTATATTCATCAAGAACTAATTTGATATGATTTTTAGCCGATTCCTGACGCTCTTTTCTGGTTGTCAGGAACGAAATCACATCGCTGTCCTGAGCCGAGTTTCTGAAATAGTTACCAATCGTAGGCTCTAAAACCTGAGAAACCAGGTTATTCATGCTTCCGAAACGTGCAATTACTTTTGGAGCTTCTGCTGCCGGAACGTGAATAATCTGTGCGACGTCAAGATTGAATGGGAAACCGTCTTTTGAACGAACCGTAATTGTAGAAAGATTTTTATCTAAATCATGCGATTCGCTTCGTGCATTTGCCCAGTTTAAAACTAAGTTTGTTGTTGGAACCGCTTCTAATTTTGTCGTGTATTTATTCAACGCATATTTTCCAGGACCAAAAGGTTCCATCCAAACACCACGCTGTCCTTTTGAAACAATGTTACCGTGTTTAAAAGTATCTCCGGTTACGTCTTGTCCGTCTTCTCCAATATAAGAAATCACAACTCCAACATAACCAATTGGCACATCTGTCATTGGGTTTTGCTCAATTAAAACTCCCCAAGTATTGATATAGTAAGAACCGGCTAACATAACCTGAGGCTGCAAACCACGATTCCCGCCATGTTCCAAAAATTTATCAAAATCCTGAAAGTTATTATGATCGTTAACAAATTTACCTGCAATTTGTCCCTGCGGAATTGGTTCACCGTCCAGAGCAGTTACAATACCAATCATGTTTTCAAAAATTTTAATTTGATCTGCAATTACAATCTCAAACAAAAATGTATTAATACGGTAAGAACCCGTTGTGATAAAAGCTGTCTGACGTCCTTTTTGACCTCCATTGTCTAAAAAGGCAGTTGCATCCTGAAAATTATCACTTTCTACTTTTCTGGCTAAGATTCTCCCGGTTGGAATTTCTTTTCCGTCTTTACTTAAAACCAGTCCAATTTTTCCTTCCGGAATTAATGTAAAACCAGTCATGTCGATTGAATACTGCCAAATCCACATTCCCCAGTATAAACCCGGAGCAAGTGTTTTTGCCTGATAACCGGCTTCACCTTTTGTAGCAATAATTCGGCCGTCTGGTAATGATTTGTCCGTGCCAAACAAAACGAATTTTTTGGTTACTAAACCAATTTTATCTTCTGGAACTATTACCATTCCGAAGAAAACACGTAAAATAAATTTGTAAAAAAGAATGGCAAATACAATTAAAAGTATCCACCAATAAGAGGTAATTTCATTCATAGTTTTAGATATTTAACGGTACAAACATAGGAGAAATATGAAATGTTAAAATGAAAAATTTTAAAAATTAACATTTGGAAATTTCTGCCTAAAAATGTTAAAAAATGATTTTAATTATATCGTTGGAATTGTCAATTTGTGACACGATTTTTAGCTGGGCAAACTATGATTTGCATTTTGGGTTTTAAGGGATTTTAACAAAGATTCTGAGATTCTGAGAAGCTAAGGTTCTAAGTTTTGTTTTTAGATTTTTATTGAAATGGATATTTATCGATTTTAAAATTATCGAAAATATTATACCTACTAATATATCGATGCATTTCCAATCTGGCGTTAGACGCACTGCTGTGCGTCTCTACAAATCATAACGTATAAAAAACTTAGAACCTTAGCAACTTAGAATCTTAGCATCTTCAAAAAAACCTTTGTACCTTTGCACCTCAAAACCTCTGTACCTCACAATGAGATATTTTATTCATTTTGCTTATAACGGAACTCATTATCATGGCTGGCAGTTTCAGCCCAACGCTTCATCAGTTCAGGAAACTTTAAATAAAGCACTTTCAGTTTTATTGAATTCGGATATAAATGTGATGGGTGCCGGAAGAACAGATACCGGAGTTCATGCCGAGGAAATGTACGGGCATTTTGATTTAGAAAAATCAATTGATATTCCGGTTTTGGTGCACAAGCTGAATTCGTATTTACCAAAAGATATTGCGGTTTATAATATAATTCCCGTTCACGATGATGCGCATTGCCGATTTGACGCTACAAAACGAACGTACGAATATCATATTAATACAGTAAAAAATCCGTTTTTAGAGGAATTGAGCTGGTATGTAAATCAAAAGTTAGATATTGATTTAATGAACGAGGCAGCAAAGATTTTATTAAACCATACCGATTTTCAGTGTTTTTCGAAAGTGAATACAGATGTTAATACTTTTGACTGCACGATTTTTGAGGCGTATTGGAAAAATGAAAACAACAAACTGGTTTTTACAATTTCGGCGAATCGTTTTTTACGAAATATGGTTCGGGCAATTGTGGGAACTTTGATTAATATAGGATTGCACAAAATTACGCTGGCTGATTTTGAAAATATTATTGCCAGCAAAAACAGGGAAAAAGCCGGGTTTTCGGTTCCGGCGCATGGTTTATATTTAACCAAAATTTATTACGATTATTTATAGCTGTAGGCTATAGGCTTTAAGCAGTAAGCTTCAAGCACTTTATTAAAAGCCTATTGCCTAAAGCCTAAAGCTTAAAGCATCAAAAAAAAATGAAAGCAAAAGCATTTGATACTGGTTTATTTAAAAGAATTTTAAAATATACAAAACCTTATAAGTGGCGTTATTACGGCGTTATTATTTTTGCGGTTTCGCTTTCCATATTTGCAGCACTGAGACCTTACTTATTAAAGCAAACGGTCGACGGCTATATCAAGACACACGATAAGGAAGGTTTACTATTATACATTATTTTAATGGGAGGCGTTTTGCTGATGGAAGTTTTCTCTCAGTTCTATTTTGTTTATTGGGCAAACTGGCTTGGGCAGGATATTGTAAAAGATATTCGGAACAAACTTTTTAAACATATTTTAAGCTTTAGAATGAAATATTTTGATTTGGTACCGGTTGGACAATTGGTTACCAGATCCGTTTCAGATATCGAATCGATTGCACGTATTTTCAGTCAGGGATTATTTATGATTATAAGTGATTTGATGAAAATGCTCGTGGTTTTGATTTTTATGTTTTACATGAACTGGAAGCTGACTTGGATTGTTGTTGTTGCCATGCCAATTCTGGTTTATATCACCCGAATTTTTCAGCGTAAAATGCAGGTTGCTTTTGAGGAAGTAAGAACACAGATTGCCAATATGAATTCCTTTGTTCAGGAACGCGTAACGGGAATGAAAATCGTTCAGCTTTTTAATCGTGAAAAAATCGAAGCCGAAAATTTCAGGGTTATCAATGACAAGCACAGAGTTGCTTGGATTAAAACCATTTTGTACAACTCGATCTTCTTCCCTATTGCCGATATTATTTCCTCGATTACTTTAGGTTTAGTAGTTGTTTTTGGAGGATTCAAAATTTTAAACGGCGATAACTTTACTACGTTTGGAGATTTGTTTTCGTATACGATGTTTATCGGAATGCTTTTTAATCCGCTGCGTCAAATTGCAGATAAATTTAACGAGATGCAATTAGGAATGATTGCTGCCAATCGTGTTTTTGATATTATAGATACCGAAGATCATATTCAGGATACTGGAAAAATTGAAGCTCCGGTTTTTGACGGAAGCATCGAGTTTAAACAAGTTCGTTTTAGTTATATTCCAGAGGAAGAAGTAATAAAAGGGATTGATTTATCTGTAAATTCCGGGCAAACCATTGCAATTGTAGGTTCTACCGGAGCCGGGAAATCTACCATTATCAATTTGCTGAACCGTTTTTATGAAATCAACAGCGGAACAATTTACATTGACGGACAAAATATTGAAGACTATACTTTGGCTTCTTTACGAAAACAAATTGCGGTTGTTCTACAAGATGTCTTTTTGTTTGCCGATACGATTTACAATAATATTACACTTCATAATCCTGAAATTACCCGCGAACAGGTTTTAGATGCTGCAAAGAAAATTGGCGTTCATGACTTTATTATGAGCCTTCCTGATAATTATGATTTTGATGTAAAAGAACGCGGCGTTATGCTTTCGTCTGGACAAAGACAATTAATTGCATTTTTACGTTCGTATGTAAGTAATCCGAGTATTTTGATTTTAGATGAAGCAACTTCGTCAATTGATACGTATTCTGAAGAATTGATTCAGCGTGCGACGGAAACGATTACAAAAGGAAGAACTTCGATTATTATTGCGCATAGACTGGCAACAATTGTTAATGCTGATAAAATTGTGGTTATGGATAAAGGTTTAATTGTGGAACAAGGAACACATCAGGAATTGTTATCGAAAACTGATGGTTATTATAAAAACTTATACGATTCTCAATTTTCGGTTGCGAATTAATTTATAAAACAATTTGAGATTTAGATTAAAAAAAATAACATCCCGACGTGCATTTTTAATTTATGTAGCCGTCTCTATTCTTATTACTGTTTCTTCTGTATACATATTGAGTAATTTGATTACTGATCTTACCGAAAAAGCAAATGAAGAGTCAGCACAGCGCAACTTTATTAAAAAGCAGGAATTTTTGTCTCAGGAATTTTCGAAATTTCTGGAACAGGAAAACAGAATAAAGCACGTTTTAAAGATAAGCAGACCAGAAGAACTGGCTTCTAACTTACATGTTTTGTCTTCGGTTCAAAACACCAATTTATTGGTAGCCAATAATTGGTTTCAGATAAATGATAATAAAATTCAGTTTGGAACCGATTCTATTTCGGATGACCTAAAAAAAGATGCAGAAGATTTTATCCAAAAAAATAAAGATCAGGATCATATCAATGTTATTATTCCGCAGGGACAAGAATGGGTTTGGAGAATTTATTTCAGACTTACTTCAAAAAACACAGTTGTTCGTTATGGTTACGATATTAACTTAAAAAAACTTGTTGATTATTTTTCCAGTATAGATGTCAAATCGACTAACAATTATGCTTTTATTTTTGATAAATCAGGAAGATGTATTTATCATCCCGAATTGAATTTTATAGGAAAAAATATTTATGAGATTTCCTCTACCCGCGCAATTGATACCATATTTACTAAAAAGCAGGATTATGCAAAAAGAGTTGCTATGTCTGAATATTTAGGGCTGGATGTTATTCGATTTACAAAAAAATTAGACCTTAAAAATACACATTGGTTTATATGTGTTAATTTCCCAAAAAATGTTAGTGACGAAAATGTAGCGTTGATTAATAAATATTCAACTTGGATTTATTCGATTACAACGGTTATGCTTTTGCTGATTTTCTATTTATTCTCATATGCAAACAGGCGCGCGTATAGAGAAAAAGGAATTGCAATTAAAGAAAAAAACAGACTTCTGGTTGAGAACGAAAAAATCGTAAAAGAAAAAGCACTTATTCAGCTTCAGCATTTAAAAGAACAGATAAATCCGCATTTTTTATTCAATTCGCTTAACTCCTTATATATGTTAGTGGGAAGCGATGTAAAAACGGCGCAGAAATTTACGCTGAATCTTTCTCGCATTTACCGTTATTTAATTGATCCGCCAGAAAAAAATGTCGTTTCACTAAAAGATGAATTATTATTTATTGAGAAATATATCTTTTTACAGCAAACCCGTTTTAAGGAAGAATTGTTCTTTTCGATAAAAATCGAAGACGAAGAAGCTTTAGAAAAATTTATTCCCTATCTGGCATTTCAGGTAGTGGTCGAAAATGCTATTAAGCATAATATGGCAACGGTCGAAAATCCGTTGACAACAGAAATTTTAATACAGAAAGATCAGGTAATTATTAGTAATAATCTTCAAAAAAAGGCTCACAGTGAACCCAGCACTAATTTTGGTCTAAAATACCTGTCGAGCATCTATACTTTCTACTCCAGAACCAATTTAAAAACCTCAGAAAAAGACGGCAATTTCGTTTGTATTTTACCTTTAATATCCATTCACTCCTAAAAAAAAGCCATTCACTCCGTTTTGTTTTTTTTCTGAACTAAATTCGAATAGTTTCGATGAAAATTAACTTAAACTTAACACCAAAATGAGGGAAAAGGCATTCCTACATAATGTAAAATTACTTTGCTTATTAATTTTATTATTATTCATTCCTGTTACAGTTCTTTCGCAAAAGAAAAAGAAAAAAGAAACAGAGACTGAAGTTGTAAAAGATTCTACTGATTCCAAAAAAGGAAAAAAATATAGTGACCTTATAAAAAAGGGCACATTAAAAAAAGGGCTGTTTAATATCATTCAGGTTAAGACTGATGTTTATTTTGAAATTCAGGATAGTTTGTTTAAAAGAGAATTTCTGATTGTAAACAAATTATCACAAGTTCCTTTTCAAATTAACGAAGCTGGTTTAAATAAAGGAATGAATTATGAAAACAAAATCATTTCCTTTTATAAAGATACAATTGCAAAGAAAGTTTGGGTAAAAACATATGTTCCTAAAGTTTCTTCACCAAAAGAAGATGCCATTACAGCATCTGTAATTGACAATTTCTCTGAATCTATTATTGAAGTTTTTGATATTGAAACCAAAAACAACGATTCGAGCGCTGTAGTTATTAAAGTAAATAAGATTTTTGACGGAAAACAAAAAAGCTTCAATGATGTTTTGAGTAACACTGGTATTGGAGGTTCTGTAAAATCTGATTTATCGTATATAGAAAGTTTAAAAGCTTTCCCAAAAAATATTGTAGTAAAATCGCAGCTTTCAACTTCTTTCGTCGAAGGCACATCGTCATTACCAATTACCCTTGGTGTGACAAGTAATATTATTTTATTGGATAAAACTCCAATGAAACCTCGTTTTTCTGATAACAGAATTGGTTACTTCTCTGAAAAGCATTGGTATTTTGCCGATACACAGCAGGCAATGCTTGAAAAAGAATTGATTACCCGCTGGCGTTTAGAACCAAAGAAAGAAGATGAAGAACGATATTTGAAAGGTGAATTAGTAGAACCTAAAAAACCAATCGTGTATTATATCGATCCATCGACCCCAAAACAGTGGAGAAAATATATTATTGAAGGCGTACACGATTGGCAGGTTGCTTTTGAAAGAGCGGGATTTAAAAATGCAATTATTGCTAAAGAACCTACTGAAAAAGATTTAGACTTTGACATTGATGATGTACGTTATTCGGTTATTACCTATGCGGCATCACCACAATCCAATGCTATGGGCCCTTCGGTTGTTGACCCAAGAAGCGGAGAAATTATTGAAGCCGACATTATTTGGTGGCACAATGTTATGACTTCGCTTCAAAGCTGGATGCGTATTCAAACCGGAGCAATCGACCCGAAAGCAAGAGGAAATGTATTTAGTGAGGAACATATGGGCGAAGCAATTCGTTTTGTATCGTCTCACGAAGTTGGACACACATTTGGATTAAAACATAATATGGGCGCTTCTTTCGCTTATGATGTTGAATCTTTACGTTCTAAAGAATTCACGGAAAAAATGGGCGGCACTGCTCCTTCTATCATGGATTATGCCCGTTACAATTATGTAGCACAACCGGAAGATAACGTAACTGCAATTACCCCAAAAATTGGTGAGTACGACAAATACGCTATCGAATGGGGTTACAGATGGTACGGTCCAAACGAAAATGAAACGGCAAGATTAAACGAAGCTATTACAAAACATCAAAACGACCCAATTTATTTTTACGGTGAGCAAGGCTCTCAAATCGATCCTCGTTCGCAGTCTGAAGATTTAGGAAATGATGCTGTAAAAGCAAGCGAGTACGGATTGAAGAATTTAAAACGTGTTGTAGATAATATCTTAAACTGGTCCTACGATAAAGATAAGTCTTACTACGAAACTGGTAAACTGTATATCGGAGCTATCGGACAATGGCAAACGTACAATGGTCATGTATTAACCAACATTGGCGGTGTTTACTTAAACCCAACGGTTCACGGCGATAACAAACAGAGTTATGTTCCGGTTCCTGCAGCAATGCAAAAAAGAGCAGTAGATTATTTAGTAAAAAATGTAATTACAATTCCGCAGTGGTTGTTTTTTAATGACGTTTTAGATAAAACAAATCCGCTGAAAGATTCTCCTTTTGGGCCTTATGAGTACACACCATATACAATGTCAAGAGCATTACAATACGATGTTATATATAGTTTATTCAGCGATGATCGTTTACTTCGAATGACAGAGAATGAATTATACCAGCGAAATAAAACCAACGAGAAGATTTTTACCGTAAATGAATTGTTTAAAAAAATGCATCAGAATGTATTTGCAGGAACTATCCAAAACAAATCACTTACTATTCTGGAGCGTATGACACAAAAGAATTATGTAGATGTTTTAATTATTTCGACAAATAAATTATTTGAAAAAACGGATGTTAAAAAAACAATCCAAATACAAGAAACATTACAAATGCCTCATTTATGTTCTTTAGATGATGCACATATGGCAAGAAACATTAATAATTCTTTCTTAAAAAGAGTTACAGAAGTAACATCAGATAAAAAAGGGGAATTAACAAAAGTACTTCAATTATTAAGAACAAAAAGAAGTACCGGAGATGAATCGACCCAAAATCATTACCGCGATTTAATACAACGAATCGACAAAGCTTTGAACAATACAACCTTTTAATACATAACCCAAACCCAAAACATGAAAAAAATTCTACATGCCCTACTGCTGTTCCTGGCCATCGCAGGATATGCGCAGGAAACCCGAACTATTACGGGGATCATTCAAGATGAAGCTGACTTGTCACCAATTCCTGGTGCATCGATCTTTGTTGAGAATAATTCGATCTCAAACAAAACTGCCATGGCAGGTATTATTCAAAGTGAAGGAATCGGAACTACTACTGATTTCGACGGTAAATTCTCTTTGAAAATTTCAAAAAACATTACTTCTTTAAGAGTTACTTTCATGGGATACAAATCGTATACTCTTGAACTTTCTGCTCAAAAAAATTATACGATCAACTTAACGTCTGAAACTGCAAAACTTCAGGAGGTTGTGGTAACAGGTTACCAAAAAATTGAGAAAAGAAAACTTACTGCTGCGGTTTCAAAAATCGACATGTCTGCAATCCAGCAGACTGGGGTTTCTAGTATTGACCAATTATTAGTTGGACAAATTGCCGGAGTTGCTGTAAGCACACCATCTGGAGCACCAGGAGCACCTGCAAAAATCAGAATCAGGGGTACAGCTTCTCTTAACGGTACACAAGATCCTTTATGGGTACTTGATGGATTGCCATTAGAAGGAAATGAAGTTCCTAAAAACTTTGACAAAGACAATATCGACGTATTAGGCAACTACTCTATTGCTGGTTTAAATCCAGACGATATTAAAGATATCACGATTTTAAAAGATGCTGCTGCAACTGCTATTTACGGTGCGCGTGCTGCAAATGGTGTAATCGTGGTAACTACTAAAAAAGGTAGAGCTGGTAAAATGGTAGTAAGTTTCAATACGAATACATTTATCACACAAAGACCTGAGTTTTCTAAATTAAACCTGATGAACTCAAACGAGAAAATTGATTTAGAACTTAACATGGCAAGCCGTGCAGACTTGACTTACAGAGATACTGGTGGAGATATTTCCCGTATCTTAAACGGAGCTGGTGAATTAGATGCCTACAGAGCTGGAGGATTTTCTTCTTTAAGTCCTGCAACGCAGCAATCTATCAATTCTTTAAGAGGAAACAACACAAACTGGGGTAACTTATTATACCAAACTGCAATCAACACACAGCACGGTTTAAGTTTATCTGGTGGAGGAGAAAAATCAGATTATTATTTCTCTTTAGGATATTACGATGAAAAAGGAGCAACTATTGGAACTGGTTTCAAACGTTACAACTTAACATTAAAAAACAACTATCAAATAACAGATAAATTTAAAGTTGGTGTTGGAATTTTTGGTTCTGAAAACAAAACTACATCTTACCTTACAGATACAGATGCGTTTACAAACCCATCAAATTACTCAAGAAACGTAAATCCATATTTAACTCCATACAACGAAGATGGAAGTTATAAATATGACCCGGACATCGCTGGTTATTCTGGTCGCTATGTTCCTTTTAATATCTTGGAAGAAAGAGCAAATACTTCTTACGATTTAAAAACAAGAGCTATTAAAGCATTATTAGATGCTGAATATAAAGTTACTAAAGACTTAAAAGTAACGTCTCAATTAGGTTTACAATTAGACAATACTGCTAGCGAAAAATTTGCTGGTAAAGAAACTTATTACACAAGAAAGCAAAAAGAAAAATCACGTTATTTTACTAACGGAGCTTACAATTATTTCCTTCCGGAAGGTGGAATTATTCAAAACTCAAATACAGACTTTTTTCAGTATAACTTGAAAACAATGATAAGTTACAAAACTGAAATTGCTGAGAAACACGAAATCGAAGCAATGGTTGGTAATGAGTTAAGAAGAAACTACACAACATCTGTTTCAACTAAAGGATTTGGTTTTGATGAGAAAAATTTAACTACACAGCCAATTCTTTTCCCTAACGCTGGTTTCGCTAAAGAATCTGATTATAAACAATATGCTAAAAGTGAGAATGAAAATGCTTTTGCTTCTTTCTTTGCTACAGCGGCTTATACTTACAACAGAAAATATAGTGTATTTGGAAGTGTGAGATATGATGGATCAGATTTATTTGGTGTAGATCCTAAATACAAATATTTACCACTTTGGTCAACATCTGCATCTTGGGCAGTGTCTGAAGAAGATTTCTTAAAAGATAACTTAACACTTTCTAACTTAAGACTTCGTGCTTCTTACGGTTTACAAGGAAATATTGACAAAAATACTTCTCCTTACGTAATGGGTACTAATGGTACAACTATTATTTTACCAGGACAAAATGAGCAGATTATTGATGTTCAGAGCCCGCCAAATGAAAAATTACGTTGGGAAAAAACAAGTAATACTAACGTTGGTGCTGATATAGGTTTATTCAACAATCGCATTAGCCTTGTAACTGATTTATACGGAAGAAAAAGTTCTGACTTAATTGGTTTAAGAGCACTTCCATTAGAAAATGGTTTTGAGTATACAAATATGAACTGGGCACAAGTAAGCAACAAAGGTTACGAGATTACTTTGTCTACAAAAAATATTGACCGTCCAAACTTTCAATGGAATACAAGTATTAACTTTTCTCATAACAAAAGTAATGTAGACCGTATCGAAGTTCGTGACACAGATTACCTGCCAAATAGAGAAGGACGTCCTGTAAATGCTGTATTTGGATTTAAAACAAACGGAATCGACGAAAATGGATATCCTTTATTTATCAACAAAAAAGGAGAAACTGTAAACTCTCAAACATTCTTTGGTTTATATGACCCATTTGCTGATATTTTCCCGGGAGAATTAGCGCAGTCAAATTTATCAGCTGCTGAATTTAGAGACTTATTTGTTTATTTAGGAGACAGAGATCCTAAGTTTACTGGAGGTATTACCAATACTTTTAAAGTAAGTAATTTTGATTTAACAATTGCTGCTTCATTCAACATCAAACAAACTGTAACAAGAACTCCTCCATACAATGGAACAATCGTAGACAGAGGACAAAATTACAGTAGAGATATTTTAGATGCATGGTCACCAACTAATACATCTTCTAACTTACCAGGAATTACAAGTAAAGATTCAGGAACAGGAGATTCTTATATGGCATACCTATGGTATTCTGGACAAAATCAAATTACAACCTACAATTATTTAGATACATGGGTTAGCGAAATGAGTTATATGAGATTAAGCAGTTTGCGTTTAGGTTATACATTCCCTAAAGCATTTACAGATCAAATTAACATTTCAAGCATCAGACTTAATGTTGAAGCTAGAAACTTATTCGTAATAAGTTCTGATTACAAAGGTTACTTTGACCCTGAAACTTTCGGAAACATTTATGCACAACCAGTTCCTAAGTCATTCACTTTAGGATGTAATGTAACTTTCTAATAAAAATAAAGATGAAAAAATTCTCAAAATATATACTACTTTTTGCTGCAGCACTTGCAGTAACAAGCTGTGATGACTATCTGGACATCCAACCAGTTGGTCGTGTTATCCCGGAAACATTAGAGCAGTACCGCGCAGTTTTAACAAAAGGATACGACGTATATCCTGAACACAAATCATTAACGGCAGTTCGTACAGACGAATTAACGATGAATGAATTTAGTGATGACGTAACATACTATAGAGATATTTATATTTGGAAAGATGCAAATCCGGATCGTATTACAACTACTTTTCAATATGCAGATTTATACAAAACTATCTTTTATACGAACGTAATCATTAACGAAGCGTCTAAAAAATTAGATGTATCTCCTGAAAGAAACCAGTTAGTTGGAGAAGCGTATGCTTTAAGAGCAATGGCTTACTTTGATTTAATTAACCTTTTCGGAAAACCTTACAATGCAGCAACAGCAGGTTCAGACAAAGGAGTTCCATTAGCGTTAGAGATTGATTTAGAGCAGGCTTTCGTACCTCAGACAGTAGAAGTAATTTATAATCAAATTATTTCTGATACTCAGGAAGCTGAAAAATTCATCAACAAAGATTCTCAAACAAAAGGTTTAAACTACCGTTTCTCTAAAGTTGCTTTATACAGTTTAGAAAGCCGTATTTATTTATATGTACAACAATGGCAAAAATCGCTTGACGCTGCAAACAAAGCGTTAGCAATTAACAACGCTTTAGTTGATTTAAAGGCTACACCTGTATTTGCAACAAAATACGATTCAAAAGAATCTATTTTAGCTCTTGAAGATGGTTTAATAAACAACTTAAAAGGTGCCGTTTATGCTTCACCAGATTTAATTGCTGCTTACAGCAAAACAACTGATTTACGTTTTCCTCTTTATTTCTTAGCAAGCGGAAGCCGTTACAGAATTCAAAAAGGTGGAAATATTGATCAAAAATGTTCTTTCAGAACTTCTGAGTTATATTTAACAAAAGCAGAAACTTCATTAAAACTAAACAATATTGCTGATGCTAAAACAACTGTTTTAAGTTTTATCAAAAACAGATATACAGCAGCTGCTTATGTACAACTTGAAATTGAAGTTAACGCAATGAATGCTGCAGATTTAACAAATTTCATTTACGAAGAAAGACACCGTGAGTTTGCTGTTGAAGGACAGCGTTGGTTTGATTTGAGAAGAACATCTCAAAAACAAATCGTTCACACTTTTGACGGTGATAATTACACATTGATACAAAACGATCCGCGATATACCATTATTTACCCGGCAGACGCGAGATTAAACAATCCCAATCTATAAATACCTATTGTTTTTTTTTAAAAGAGGTCCAGTTGCAAAGCTGGGCCTCTTTTGCATTTATTTACATCAAGAACATTGTGAACGGTTTCAAACGTTAGAACACAATAAATCACGGTTCGTTTCCTGTGGTTGAAACCACAGGCTATATTTAAAATAAAAATTAAATTTTGATTAAAGCTTAAATAAACATAGCCCGTGGTTTCAACCACGGGAACACAATATAATCACAATCCATATCCCATAGTTGAAACCACAGGCTATATTTGAAATAGAAACATTGAATTTTCATTAACAATTTAATAAACATAACCCGTGGTTTCAACCACGGGAACACAATATAATCACAATCCATAACCCACAGTTGAAACCACAAGTAATATGTGAAACATAACAAAAAAGATTAAATAACAACAAAACTGCAAACTCCTATAAAAACTTGTTGTAAAAAAACTATAGACAATTATATTTGCAAAATCATTTAAGAGCTTCTCACTTAAAAATGAAACTTTTTAACTTTATCTCAAAAGGAAAATGAAAATTGCCATTGTCGAAGACGAATATCTTGCATCCACTTACCTAAAATCAATTTTAGAGCAGCAGGACATTTTACAGATAGCCGAAATTGCAGTTTTAAAATCTGTAAAAGAAGCAGTCGATTTTTTTAAACAAAACAATGTCGACTTAGCCTTTATGGACATTCATTTGGGCGACGGAAAAAGTCTTGAAATATTTGAAAAAGCCACAATCTCCTGCCCTGTCATTTTTGTTACCGCTTATGATTCTTACGCAATTTCGGTTTTCAAACACTTTACTATCGATTATCTTTTAAAACCTTTTGAAGAACAAGAACTATTAGAAGCCCTAACCAAATTCAAAAAAATAAAAGACAGCTTCAATGCCGATGCAACACTGCAATCTTTAGTTGCTATCGAAAATCCTGAAACAAACAAAATCCAACGTCATTTTTTAGTAAACCACGGCTATAAACTAATTTCAGTAAACGAATCTGAAATTACCTATTTTGCCGCATCGGGAAAGCATTTATTTATCTATGTAAAATCAGGAAACAGTTATTTATACAATAGCACGATTACTGATATTATAAATAGCCTCGATCCTTTTATCTTTTTTAAAATCAACCGAAAATATATTGTACACCGAAATATTATAAAAGAAGTTGTAAAACATTCACATCAAAAAATCGAACTCATTCTTACCGTTCCTCCTATCGAAAACGACCCGATAATCATCAGCAAAAAAGAAATAAATAATTTTAAAAACTGGCTCGATCAATAAAAATCATTATTTCTTAAATACTAAAAATGCTAAAATTTACGCTTTCGCGGAAGATTGAAAACTGCATAATTCACAATTTGAAGTTTTAAACTGACCAAATAAGTGTCAAAATCATTCTAAAAAGTTAAAATAGCGTTATAAGAATCATAAAGTTGATATTATGTAACTTAGAGTATAACTTTCTTCATTTCATAATTCTTTATCTTTGAGAGACAAAATTTAAATGAAAAAGAAAATGCCACACAACAGATTTTATCCTAACGAAGAATTCAAAGAAATAGAAATAAACGCATCATTACAACTTAAATACGCAATTTCAAACAGAGGAAGATTAATAAGCTTTACAGACGAAATTGAAAACGGCCGAATCCTTAAAGGCGGTTTAAGCGATGGATATCCTACTTTTAGATTTAAGGTTAAAAAAGATGACAAAATCATTAACAAATATTTATTTCTCTACAAATTAGTTGCCCAATACTTTCTTCCAAAACAATCAGAAGAACAAACTTATGTCCTGCATCTCGATTACAACCGAAGCAATGACGATATCAGCAATTTACGCTGGGCAACAAAACAAGAAATGATGGCGCACAGCCGCAAAAGTCCACGTGTAATTCAAGCGAAGAAAAACCTGATCGAACACAACTTAAAAGCCGACGGACGAAAATTAACTACAACAAAAGTCATGTTAATCAAAAAAATATTAGCAAGACCAGAACAAAAAACACGTCTTAAAATGATCGCTAAACAATTCGGCGTAAGCGAAATGCAGATCCGCAGAATTGCCAGCGGCGAAAACTGGGGACACGTAAAAGTTTAATTATTAATTGTAAATTATAAATGGTGAATTGTTAATGGCTGAAAATGCTTAATTAATAATTCACCATTAATATTTATAATTATTTTGTCAGGCTGAGCGAAGTCTGTGTCAGGCTGAGCGAAGTCGAAGCCCACGCAAACCTCTTCCACATAGTTTAATGACAACAAAATATATAGCCACAGATTACACAGATTAAACGGATTTTAAAAATCTTTTTAATCCTGATAATCTGTGGCTTTATTTTTTTAATAATTTCTGTCACTCTGAGCGAAGTCGAAGAGCTTTTTTACAAGTAGCAGGGCTTCGACTTCGCTCAGCCTGACAAATGAATCAATATTTCAAATTTTCCACATTTTACCTTTTTACTTTTTTACATGATACTCTTTTTAAAATAAATCATTAAATTCGCAAGCACAAATAACAAAAGAAAATCGATAAGTGAGTTTCGGAATCTATAAACCTCATTTTCGATAGTTAATACTAAAAACACAAAAAATGAAATACGACGTTATTGTTTTAGGAAGTGGTCCTGGAGGATATGTAACAGCGATTAGAGCTTCACAATTAGGCTTTAAAGTAGCTGTAGTTGAAAAAGAAAACCTTGGTGGTGTATGTTTAAACTGGGGATGTATCCCAACAAAAGCATTATTAAAATCAGCTCAGGTTTTTGATTATTTAAAACACGCTTCTGACTACGGATTAAAAGTTTCTGAATTCGATAAAGATTTTCCTGCTGTTGTACAACGCAGCCGTGGTGTTGCAGAAGGAATGAGCAAAGGTGTTCAATTCTTGATGAAAAAAAACAAAATTGACGTTATCGAAGGTTTTGGAAAACTAAAACCAGGAAAAAAACTTGACGTTACAGATAAAGACAATAAAGTTACTGAATACAGCGCTGATCACATCATCATCGCAACTGGAGCTCGATCTCGTGAGTTACCAAACTTACCACAAGATGGTGTAAAAGTAATTGGTTACCGTCAGGCAATGACATTACCAACACAGCCAAAATCTATGATTATTGTAGGTTCTGGAGCAATTGGAGTTGAATTTGCACACTTCTACAACTCAATGGGAACAGATGTTACTATTGTAGAATTTATGCCAAACGTAGTTCCTGTAGAAGACGAAGATATCTCAAAACAATTTGAGCGTTCTTTGAAAAAAGCCGGAATTAAAGTAATGACAAACTCATCTGTTGAGCGTATTGACACAACTGGTGCAGGAGTAAAAGCATTTGTTAAAACTGCAAAAGGAGAAGAAGTTCTAGAAGCTGACATCGTACTTTCGGCAGTTGGAATCAAAACAAACATTGAAAATATTGGTTTAGAAGAAGTTGGAATCGCTGTTGACAAAGATAAAATCTTAGTAAACGCTTACAACGAAACTAACATCCCCGGATACTACGCAATTGGAGACGTTACTCCAGGTCAGGCTTTAGCTCACGTAGCTTCTGCAGAAGGAATTAACTGTGTAGAAAAAATTAAAGGACTTCACGTACAGCCAATCGATTACGGAAACGTTCCGGGTTGTACTTACGCAACCCCAGAAATTGCTTCTGTAGGTTTAACAGAAAAACAAGCAAAAGAAAAAGGATACGAATTAAAAATTGGTAAATTCCCATTCTCAGCTTCAGGAAAAGCAAAAGCTGCCGGAACTCCAGACGGATTCGTAAAAGTAATTTTCGATGCTAAATACGGAGAATGGTTAGGATGCCACATGATTGGTGCTGGTGTTACAGATATGATTGCTGAGGCAGTTGTAGCTCGTAAACTAGAAACTACAGGTCATGAAATCCTAAAATCTATCCACCCTCACCCAACAATGAGCGAGGCAGTTATGGAAGCTGTTGCAGATGCTTACGGCGAAGTAATTCACTTGTAAAAATATACCGTTTTACGGTCATATATAATTTTCAATTTAAAAATCCGATTTGTGAAAACAGATCGGATTTTTTTGTTTGTCATTTCGAGGAACGAGAAATCGCACTCGTATATCCGCAAAGAAGTTCCGCAAAGTAAATCCCCAATCTTGTCATTTCGACGAAGGAGAAATCTCCACAAGTAGCTCG
>NZ_JBMDIY010000050.1:0-35543 GCF_057808895.1 Flavobacterium sp. FG68 | reverse complement strand
TTTTTTTTTTTTTTTTGCCCGTAATCTATTGTTTACCAGATAGATACAGTTGAACATTTCATTGGTTCTAGCGGTTTGGATTTTACTTTCTCGAAATGTAAAATTTTCGGGAAAAATTAAACCAATTATCTCCCTAGAATCAGCTAAAGTCCCATCCTCAAAGGTCTGCCCGAGTTTTAAAAGGTTTTCCAATCCAGTCTTCGTTAAGTACTCTATATCACTCCTGTCGTCATCCACATTTCCAATCTCTTTTTCAAGATTATTAATAACAGCATTGTATTCGGTTTTCATAAGATTGTAATCTTCAGCATCGATTTTTTCGGTAACTAGTAAATTTCTGGCAACCGTCAGCTTCTTTTCATAAAGTGCTATTTGTTCAAGAGATTTCTTTTTTTCCTTAATGATTAACCCAGTATGCTCCCTGTAGCCTTCAAGCAGAACTGCTTCATATAGCTTCCTTACTTCCGCTAATGGCTTGAATTTATTTAGATGTGCTTTAAATACATTATTGGCAGTCTCCGAGTTTATTCTCCATTTACAAACTTTATTACAGTGGTAATAGAAATAATCTCTACTTCTTCCTCTGCATTTGCTACCTGTTAACTTCTGACCGCATTCAGGACACATAAAAAACCCTCTAAGGGGAAAATTCTCAATTGTTTTAATTTTCGGTCTGTATGTCCTTGCTTTACTATTAAGGACGTCTTGTACCCGATAAAATAATCCTTCGTTGATAATTGCATCATGTTGACCATTAACCCGAATTAAAAGGCGACTTATCTAATCGACAGAGAATTAACCAGATTTAAGTACTTATGAGCGAATTTGACATTACAGGCACAATACTGTTGCCCTATCTAAAAGATTTAGGAATCGATTCTTCAGAAATATCCTTTGAAGATTCCTTTACCATACGTCTTGGAAGAAACAAGCATGCAACAGGCAGATCTGATATGCTAATCAAAAGACACGGCAGAAATCTTTTTGTTATTGAAGTAAAAGCGGAGTCGAAAAAGCTTACGGATGCAGATAGGGATCAGGGAATTTCCTATGCAAGACTGCTGGATGAAATAGCTCCTTTCACTATAGTTTCCAACGGGATTTCGACTAAAATATTTGACTCCATTACAAAAGAAGAATTATCGGGAACCATTTCAGAAAAATCTGCCTTTTATAAAAATGGATTCACCTTGTCTACAGATGAAGAATTAAAGCTTAGATATGAGGCCCTTAAGAATTTCATTGCAATGTCTCCTGAAAACCTGAGGATCTTCTGCGAATCAAATGTCAATGAGCGCATGGGCATGATCATTGGCGATTCCAACAGTCACTATGCGAAATTTATACAAAAATTATATGTTCAGCGAAAAGCGCTGACAGACTCATTCGAAGCCTTTACGGCTTCAAATGAGTCTGTCTTTGGTCTGGTGGGCGATGCGGGAGTGGGCAAAACCAATACGATGTGTTCCCTAGCCCTACAGAAACTGGAAGACTCCTTCGTATTCTTCTATAACTGCGCCATCATCACTTCTCCTTGCGAATCCATTGCTCAGGATCTCAATATTACTTTTTCCAGCAAGACCGAAAAAGCTGTTGCGCTGAAAAAACTTGATGAATTGGGCCGTTATGCAGACAAGACCGTTCTCATATTCATCGATGCCGTTGATGAGAGCACCAATCCCAACATAGCCCAGGAATTAAGCGAAATGGCATTAATTGCAAAAAAGGCTGATAAAATAAAAATTATTGTCAGCTGCAAATCCAATATCTGGAACACCGTTCTGAAAATCAAAAATAAGCCTACAAAGCTGTATGAGGAGGTGGACAGCTTTCACAAGTTTAACAGCAGTTTGGAAAATCCGGGTTATCACTTAACTGAATTCTCCGATGAGGAATTAACCGCAATTCTTCCCCTGTATCAGAAAGAATTCGGTTTCAGAGGTGAAATTTCGGATGAACTCCTCCCTGAACTAAAGAACGGATTCTTTTTAAAGATATTCTGCGAAGTCTACGCTGGAAAACAGATTCCACAAAAGGTCAGCGACAGAGAACTTATCGCAAAATACTTAAAACAAACCCTTCAAGAAACTGAGATAGGCTATGAGGCTGGAACAAGAACACTTTCCGCCATAGGAAACCTATTGATGAATTATACATATTCTCATATGGAAATTCATATAAATGACGGCATCGATGTGAATCATATCATTGAAGGATTAAACTATTCTCTAGACCAGAAAATACCGGAAGATCTTTTCACCCGAAATATCCTAATCAGATCCAACAAAGAGGAATTCTACAATGTTTCATTCTACTACTCAAAAATCCGCGATTACATTATCTGCTTCCTTATTCATAAATTGGATAAAAAAAGCAATGGAGATTTTTATGATCTCCTCAACTATTTCTATCAAAACCATATTGGCAAAAGCGCAATTGACTTTTATGTTGAAAATGCATCTCACTCCCATAAAAGTACACTGGTTACATTTAAAAAAGACAAATGCCTTTCGTACCTTTCTGCTTACAATTCTTATCTGGATCAAAATTTTTCCACTTTTAAAGAAAAATTTACTCCCCATACATCAGGTGAAATCGGTATTGTGCTTCCCGACGATCTCATTAATGGAGATGGCTATGCATTATTTCCCCTGGCGGAAAAGCGCAATGCCAACGTGGTATATCTTGATCTTCGCAAACCGTTCGATGCTCCATATAAAAGCAATCCATTTTTACAAACAGGTGCCAAATCCTATACTACAAGCAATATCTCCCTATTGGCAGAAGACCATGATAAGATAGTGAAGCAGTCTATTTTTAGCCAGCTCAGAGAAATAATTGGTAAGGAGTCCATCCCCACTTTCAGCACAGATACCCTTCTTTTTGAGCAACTTGCAGCCATAGTGTATAACTACCATGAAAAATTGAACTACGACTACAAAATTGAAGATTATTACATGCCCCGATATGAGCAAATTTATCCTATTGACCTTTTGGATTTGAAAAACAGAATAAATCTGTTTAAGATCAGAGAGCATTATAAATATAAAAATATTGCACAGGAGGAACTGGCAGAGATTATTGAACGCACTATAACGGAAAATCTTCCGATTCCTGAATTCACAACAAAAGGGCATGTCCCACCATTTGAGGGACTCTCAAAGATAGTGGATGTGCTGATTGAAAAAGGATACCGTCAGATTGATGGGCACTATCTTCCGCTGGCCGATATCTCCCTAAAGGAAACAAAAGAAATGTACCAACAGATCAGACTGCAGAATTCCAACAGCATGCGGACAGTCCAATTCAGCGAAAGTCAGGCCAAGGAATATACTACCAGCTTTTTCAAGCATCTGGAATCCTGTTACAAGGAATTTGTAGAATACAACTTCCCGACTTTAAAAGATTCTTTTGAATTCTACAATACCATGCCGCACGAGTACATTGTGTACCTCAAGGACGATGACATCCTGCAGTGGGGCAGTTTTGGCTACCGCCACTCTGAGAGGGGTGATTTCGGTATTTATTTCAAAGGTTTCGAAGAGAAAGAAAAGGCATTTACCAAACAAGGAATCATATGCCTGCGGCATTTCTCAATGGAACTGATCCTGAAGGCCCAAGAGTCATATCGATATAATGCCCAGGTCTTCGAGGGAATAAGCGCTTCAAAACTTGAGGAAAACTGCATTTTGAGAGGCTGGATATACAAAATGCTTGATAGAGACATCGACGATATACTAAAAATGCATGAGCATTGAATTTTGGTATAAAAAATACAGAAACAACAGAATAAAGAAACAAATTATTCAGTATATGCATTTCAGGACATTTTTGGACAAGCACTGCCACTAAAAGCACCTAAAACGAAATGAATAATGCTACTTCTTGCAGTGGGTTCTTATTTGATTTTAACCATATCTTTCAAACCAGTAAAACGGATTCAACTTCCCTAGCCCCGATAGCAGTGGAAATCCTTTTGTGCCGGTGTTCGGCACAAAAGATTGGAACGTATAGCGGGAAAAAGCTCCAAAAAAAATTTAAACATAAAAGATAATACGATGTACAATTGACCCGGAGTTAACGGGAAAAGCTCCTGAAAAATAAGATTAAACCTAAAAAAATGAGTAATCATCAAATAAAATTAAAAATTCCCATACAACCAAAAATTACGACAAGGACCACCGTAATTCTCAAAACCAAATCAAAGACCCAAAAACCACAGCTCCAAAGGGCAGCCCCTATGACCCGGAGAACCCCCGTAAGGAATCCCAAAGCGACCCCAAAGACATAACCGGGAAGGACATAGAAAAGGACCTTATAGAAAATGACCCATCGGAGGGGTTTGAAAGGGATATGGATACTCACAAGAATGATGAGGCTGAAAACGAAACCTTTGAGACCACTGAGCCCGAAAAGGATAATCCCGCACGCAGGGAATTCGAAATTGGGCAGCTTGCCAACGAGCAGCTTAAAGAAGACGAACTCACCAGGGATGAATCACGTGATAGTAAACTGCACAATACTAAAGCTTCCCCAAGTTTAAAATTGCAACTGCAGATCACAGCAAATGGCTAGTCATACACAACGAGGTCCCAAAATTTACCTGCCAGTTTGAGGATAAAAGGTTCAATTATGAAAGAACAATCAAAGGACTTTCCAATCCTACAGGTGACCCCAAAGAAGTCCAGCTGCCCCAGAAAATGCAGAAATGGCTCAAAGAGTATCATAAAGATAAAATAAACCGATAGATTTATCGTACGGGCAATTAAAATCAATTGTTAATTACTTGTGCCTGTAAGCAGTCTGCTTATTTTTAAAAACCCCAAAAGTAAAATTCTGAATTGTTTCAAACGGGGTCTTATGATCAATCGTAAAAGAATTTACCATGTCAAAATCAGAACTAAACTGCTCTTTTAAAGAATCTACTGAATATTGTTTTATGGCTATACCACTGCATTTTGAAGGCCCCGACTCAGAGAACGTACCAATCACTAAAATGCCGTTCTCACTTAATCCTTCTTTAGCAGATCGCAGGTAAGATTTTATATCATGATCTTCAGTTAGAAAGTGAAAAGCCGCCCTATCATGCCAGAAGTCATATTTAAAATCGGGTTTGAAGTCCGTTATATCAGATACAATCCAATTTACTTTTGCTGCATCATTTCCTAAACGCTTTTTCGCTTTAGAAATAGCTTGCTGCGAAATATCCAAAACGGTTATATCCCAGTATCCCATTCTTAGCAGATGATCAGCAAAAAAGCTGTCCCCGCCTCCAATATCAATAATTTTGGCATCAAAGGGAATAGTATACTCTTTTAATAAATCCAACGAAGTTTGGGGAACCGGCTCATACCAGCTCACCTGCGTCAGTTCTTTTGTCTGATAAATATTTTCCCAGTGTTTTTTCTTATCCATTTTATTAACTTTTGAATTATTATTTCTTTTTTGAATCGCGGCAAGTGCCTCTACAATTAAAAGACCTGCTTGTTCTATTTCTTCTTTTGTGGTTTCCCATCCCAGGCTTAATCGCAATGCTGAACTTGCAACTGCCTCAGAGCGTCCCAGCTGCAATAGAACCTTCGAAGGATCTGATTTACCATCATGGCAGGCTGATCCGCTAGAGCATGCAATTTGATCTTGTATCAACTCTATTAAACCCGGAGAATCAATACCCGGAAAACTTACATTTAGCGTATTGCATAATCTTTTAGTAGTATGCCCATTTATCACCGCATTGGGATATTGCGAGAGAATAATAGTTTCCAGCCTATCCCTAAGTGCGCCAACCTTATCTTTATATTGCCCTATTCTTGAGCAGGCTATTTCAATTGCTTTGCCCAATCCGACAATGTAGGGCGTGTTTTCAGTACCTGCCCTAAATCCACTTTCATGGCCTGCTCCATGAACCAGTGATTCGATCCGTAGACCTTTACGGATCAATAAAGCCCCCACTCCTTTTGGCCCATACAATTTATGCCCAACAATAGTCATCAAATCAACACCTAAATCCCCTGCATTTATCTCCAGCTTACCAACAGCCTGCGCTGCATCGGTGTGAACGAGAATTCCTTTTTTCCCGGCAATCGCTGCGATTTCTTTGATGGGCTGAATACTTCCAATTTCATTATTGGCCAGCATAACACTAATTAAAATCGTCTTGTCTGTTATCGCTTTTTCTATTTCTTCCGGGCTTACTATGCCAAACTCATCAACAGGCACAACGCTCACTTCATAGCCGTTCTGCTCTAAAAATTGCGCAGGAACCCGCACGGCAGGATGCTCAATGGAAGATACAATAATATGGTTCCCTTTGTTTTTATTGGAATATGCACTGCCTTTTATGGCTAAATTATTAGCCTCACTTCCGCTTCCCGTGAACACAATCTCAAAGTCTTCTGCTCCCAGGGCAGCGCTAATTCTTTTTCGGGCTTCATTTATTGCGGTACGGGATTTATTTCCAAGGGTATGATTACTGGAAGGATTGCCAAACTGCCCGGTAAGATAAGGCATCATCTCGGCCAGGACTTCTGAATCTATGGGTGTTGTAGCGTTATAGTCTAAATAAATCATCGTTGTATTTATTATTTTTATTTTGTTCCTAAATCAAAATACTAACCGGAAGATTCCTGGATTTCCAGTCCGGATATCCCTCTGCCATTCGATTGGCCCTGAAACCGTTTTTAAGAAGCAGCTCAACAGCCTGATCAGCATAAACACAAAACGGTCCCCTGCAGTAAGCAATAATTTCCTTGTCTTTAGGGAGCTTCTTTATTCTGGTCAATATCTGATCAATCGGAATGGATAGTGCCTGATGAATATGCCCTCTTAAAAATTCTTCCTCAGGGCGCACATCCAAAAGCAAAACCTCGCCTTTGGAAACTCTCTTATAAAGTTCCTGCGTACCAACAGGATCTAAAGAGTGATGACTTTTACGAAATTCATCCACGACAAACTTTGCCTTCGTATTTTGTTCCATTCCCAATTCGCGTAAACTCCGCCAGGCATCAAATACTTTTTCATTGCTTAAAGAATAATAAATGAAATTTCCCTTTCGCTTGATGATAACAAGTCCAGCCGTTTTTAATACCTGCAAATGCTGGGAAGCATTGGCAACACTCATTCCAGTATTGCAAGCAACCTCTTCAACAGCAAAAGGACCTTGTCCCAGCAGGTCAATAATTTCCATGCGATGCGCATTCGCCACAGCTTTTGTGATTTTGGCCAGTTCGCCGTAAATCGCATCTTTAAAATCTCTTTTGTTCATCTTGAATTTTTATAACATCAGTTTACAGGATACTTCATATCGATCCAGTTTACCTTTATATTTTTTTGAAGGCTCAGTACTTTCTGATTTTTAAATCCCATTTTGCTTAGCACCTCAAAAGCGGGTCTTATATTGGGACATTTATCAAACGGGCAGCAGCCACAATACACTACAATTTCCCTGGTCTTTTTTTCCTTTTTCAAAAAAACCTTCAGCTTCTCGATATTTACCTGTTCAGAAGCCGATCCTATATCGACAGACCCTTTAATTATTGCCGCTGGCCCAATATTGATAATTATTGGAAGCCCTTTTGAAGGATTGTTGATTTGCCAGGCCAGTGCCGATGGCTCCATTAGCTGCGAAGCCGACCATGGTTCAGTTTTACTTTGACCAAAAGAAAGGCCCAGAGTCATTAGAAAAAATAGTAATGCAAAATTTTGAAATATTTTCATTGTGTTTTATTTGTTTTGACAAAAATATGGATTTAATTCTATTCAATAAATTTATTGAATAGAATTATTCTAACCTTTTTTTATTCGTATTAAATTTCACAAATTCATTTTCATCCATTAAATTAATTTACAAGAAGTTATAAACTAGAAAAAGGCAAGTCCATATCCAGTAATGATCCCGCAAGGATTATAAAGTCACTGTTTATTTTTTTGAATTTAAATAATACTATAAGGCACAAAATGGCAATCAATAAAGTGCGCCAGTGCAATATGGAATCTTTTCCCGTTTCAAAACAAGCAGAAATAATAAAGGCAATCTAAATTTGCGGCGTAATGGTGGCACATTACCAAATGGCGCCAATTGAAGACAATTGGCACCTTTTTTTTATTATAACCTTACTAATTTATTAGTCTAAAGAGCCGCAGTATGCTATGTTTTTTATTGCATCATTATAAAAAGGTGAATGTTTAGAAAAGCTGAAAGACAAGTTCCTGTGTATAAATTCTTCATCGATTTTCTGCTTTTGCTGCCGCAAAACCCATTTATTTTTATGGCTGAAAGTAATAAATAGCTTTGCAAGAGAATTTTGCCATATGGTATTTAAAAAAACCTAAAATTAAGTATTGATTAGAAGTACAATAATTGGGTCTGAATGTGCAATTCTTCAAGACAAAACAGGGCTCTCGGGCAGCCCTAGCCCCGATAGCAGTGGAAATCCTTTTGTGCCGAGGCTGGGCACAAAAGATTGCAACGCATAGCGGGAAGAGCTCCTAAAAATAATATTAAATACAATTTAAGATGCTGGTCACTCAAATTAGATTCCGGCAGCAATTCCCAATACGTGATTAATCAAGGCCTTACAGAGCTCTGCCCGCTTTTGTACAGGCAGGCAGAAAAAGCCGGAACTTACCGCGCCAAGCTGAAAATTCGGCTGATCTTATTCCAGCGACAATTAAACCCCATGATCTGTAAATTATATAAAAAAAAACGCAGTAATGCGCTAATTGACCAAAATTTTATCATAGTTTACATTTTTAAAGGCCGGCAATTTTACTCATTTTTTTAGATTTCAAATCCGCTGCCTTCAATTCCAATTACGGGCATTGTGAGCCTGTTGTATGTTTTGCCGTCTTTAATATCTTGACTAAATGCCTGATAACTGGCATTCTAAATGGCCGTTTTAAACTGTTTTAACGGAAGGGTGGCAATAAACTCTGCCCCGTTATTTTTATCTCCAAAGGCCTCAATAGTTCCGTTGTGCCTTGATGCTATTTTTCTGCACAGTGCAAGCCCCAGGCCATTTCCTTCATATGCATCTTTAGAGTGCAGGCGCTCAAAGGCCTCAAATATCCTTTGAAGATGACTCGAATCCAGCCCTATTCCATTATCTTTCACACTTATGCGTGTAAAATCATTCCCCTCTATTTCTACTGCACTAGATGAAATAATTACACGCGGCGGCTCGTCTGCCTTTAAAAACTTGAGTGCATTGTGCAGTATGTTATAAAAAAGCTGGGTAATAAGAATGGGTGCTCCTTCTATTTCAGGAAGCTCACTTACTATCAGTATGGCACCTTTTTCTTTTATAACCAGCTCGAGGTCCGTTTTTAAATTTTCCATAATTTCATTCAGATTCATTTTCTGAACCGGCTGCGTTGTTTTGTCCATTGTGGAATAATCAAGAATCCCCTCTATGATGCTATGCATTCGAAGGGCAGATTGATCAACTTTTTCCAGATATTTCTCAGCACTCTGCCGGGAATTAGATTCCAAATCACTTCTCAAAAAGGCATTAAATATCATAATTTTTCGCACAGGCTCCTTAAGATCATGGCTCACTACACTGGCAAAATGCAGCAGATCGTCATTGGATCTGCGAAGCTCGCGGGTATGCTCGGCGACCTGTTTTTTTAGTTCCTGCTCAAACTGCTTCTGCCCGCTTATATCCTGGATGATCCCTATAATGGTACTTGGCCTGCCTTTCACATCTTTGATAATTTTACCGTTGATTTTCACCCATCCTATGGACAGGTCATCATTGATGATCCGGGCCTCATAGCTTATTATGCCTGTTTTATGAGCCTCCTTGTGCACTTTTTCCCGTACCGGGAGATCTTCTGGATGCAGTCTGGCTATTAATTCTTCATGAGGGACAACCGAATCAATAGACCAGATAAAATTGAAATTGCCGCAGGTTTTGACTTGTTGCGTTTTCAGGTCAATTTCGCATGTCCCCATGCCGGATGAGTCAATGGCTATCCTGAGCCTTTCCTCTGCGCTCTGTACCTGCAGTCTTGCCAGATGCAGGTCCGTAACGTCCACTCCTGTATTCATCACGCCGTAAATTTGGCCCGCCGCGTCAGTAAGAGGCACGAAACTATAATTGAAATAATGCGTTTTTGGAATGCCCCCAACAACCAGTTCTACTTTTTTGTCTTTGGCATGAAAAGCAGTACCCGTTTTAAATACCCCTATGACCTGGTCAAATATCTGCTGTCCTTCCAGTTCTGGATGAATTTCCTTGTAGGTTTTTCCTATTACCTGACTGCCTTTTCCCCAGGCAGCAATCATAGCGGGATTGGCAAACTCTATTTTTAGTTCTTCTCCGACATAGACCCCGATGGGCAATGGCGTGTTCTCTGCTATGTCTTTCAAAAGTGTTAGGTTGTCGTACATGACTGTTGATGTTTTTTGAGAATTTATGAAGCTTCTGCATTTACAGCATTACATCACGTGCTAAGAATATTTCAAAATTCCAAGGAACTGAATTCTGTCTTTTTTGCTTAGCAGCTCGTCATTCTCTCTTTTATAAAATTTTTAATTTATGTCTTAGCTAGAATTTCCCTTTTTACGATTGCCCATTTACTTTTGTTCTTTACAAACAGTAATACAGAAACAACAATATGTTTACCTTCCGCTTTGGAAAGCACCAGCATTGCCTTGCTGTCAAAGGATTTAAAATTCTCTATAACAAATCTTTCTGTATTTTTATTCTGCAGTTCATCAGTGAGAATATTACTGCTGTTAAAATGGATTGAATACCCCCCAATTTGTTTTGCAAATTTATGATCAATTGAAAATTCATTATAGGAAATATCATAGATAAGATCTTTAAACTGATCTTTGTAAAAGGGGTTTTTGTCAAAAAAATCAAACAGTAATTCATCTGCATCTTCATTATAGGCAATCCTGGGATCGAGTTCAATTATCGTTTTATCACTTTTTTTAAATTTTGCTGATTCTCTCTGCGAAAAACTTTCCCCTTTTGCCTCTGCATCAATTATTTTCAGGAAATTATGCTCTAAGAACAACTGGCTTTTTAAATTCTGATTCTCACAGGAAACCAGCATAAAGAGTAAAAAAAGGAAAGCCTGTTTTTTTAAAAAACATTTAAACATATCTATATTATTTTGTATACTGTTATTTTATAACAATTGGGATTCTGCGCCCGGTTTCGCAGGTAATGCAAAAAATCTTTTTTCTCTTCTTGACTTCCAGGCGGCACATTTTATTTATTTACTTATGCTTTGATACAGACAGGCAGCATACATTTAAGAGCTAAAAAAAAAGAGTTTAACTGCTGATAAGCACCTGATGCGCCGCCAGACTGTTTTATTTTCAATCTTACCGTTTTTAGGATAAATAAATACAGCCCCAGCCCTATATCCGGACTCTTGCTCCTTACTTATTTTAATGTAAGTCCTTTTAAAGAAAAGCAGAAGATAATTCAGCAGGGGAATTCTGCCGGGAAAACAGCCGGTATTAAAACCTAGAAAAGCTGATACAGGTGAAGATGGGCATGCCTTTGCACTTGGTATAATTTGGCAATCCCGTAAATTAAACTGTTTTTAAAAATACCAAAACGGATTAACTGGTGAAAATAAGCCAGCTTTAAAATAAAAGGATCAGAAGTTGTAGCCCTGTATTTTACCTTCTTTTTTACCTTGGCATGCAGATCTGTTTTATTGGCTGCAAAGGAGCCTGAATCTATAAAATGAAGTGTTTCGAATTTCGTATAAACCTGCTGCATTTCAAGTCCGGCAAGCACCTGCTGACGGTTTTGGCCTTTTGTGCCTAGAAAAGCAAAAAAGAGAAGCAGCACAGCAATTATGAACTTAAAATTTCTCATCAATAAAATTACAGATTAAATATTGGCATATTTACAATTGGATATATACAATACGGTACCAAAGATATCCCTTTTTAAAATAAAATTATCTTCTAAAAGAAAAAAACTGCGCCTTAAATATGCAAATGCAAATGCAAATTTTAGACACGCTGTTTTTATTGGTTCCAGCAGGTAAAAAAAGATAAAACAGGTACATATTTACCAGCTATTTTTAAAAAAAGATCAACAATTTCCTGACTCTTTAAGTTTATTTTTTTATTTTTGTTTGCATAGCAAGGAGCCTTACCGGGGATTATCAACGGAAAGATTACCTGACTAAAGAGGCTTACAGCAATTGCCTGACCCAAATTTACATTTTAACCTAAATACGCCCTATCATGAAAAAAATTACTCAGATCATCTGCATCATTTTGACAGTTACCAGTATGAGTGCCCAGCAGGAGAAAGGAATTATAGGCTACAGCAACTGGCTGGACAACTGGACCGAATTTAAACCTCATAAAACAGAGTACGGCGATCCAAACCAAATTTTAGCAGGAAATATTACTGTCAACACAAAATTGCTCAAGAGAAATATTTATGTGTTACAGGGAAACGTGTATGTTACAAACAATGCTGTTTTAACCATTGAACCAGGTACTTTAATTATCGGTGATTTTGAAACAAAAGGCACACTTGTAGTAACAAAAGGAGCGCAGATAATTGCCGACGGGCAGGAAACAGACCCAATTGTTTTTACTTCTAACCGCAGCATGAAAAAAGCAGGCGACTGGGGCGGGGTTGTAATCCTTGGCGATGCTCCGATCAATAAATTCGGAAATATCGGTTCTTACAACTTAGATCTTGACCCTTCACTTACCACCTATGGAGGCGATAATGCCTCTTCAAATTCCGGTATTTTAAGATATGTCAGAATTGAATTTGCCGGAAAAAAAGTAAAAGGATCCGATACTTTTAACGGCCTTACCATTGCAGGAGTTGGAAACAAGACCATTCTGGAGAACGTAATGGTGAGCTACTCGGGAGGTGATTCATTTGCCTTTTACGGAGGCGATGTAAATGCCACAAAATTTGTTTCTTATAAATCGATCAATGACGATTATAAATTCACACAGGGCATTCAATGCCGTCTGTACAACTCACTGGCAGTAAGATCTTCTTATTTATCAAGTAATAAAGACGGATCACGCTGCATGGAAGTAAAATCCTATGAAAAGAAAAACGAGACCGATTTTACCAAAAACCAGACTCTTGTTACCGCTTCCAATATAACAATGCTTAACGACAGCGAGAACATCAAAGCCGATATCCAGTCAGGCCTGGTAAAAGAAGCTGTTTACGTAGCCGAAAATGCTTCCCTTGAAATGAAGCGCAGCGTAATTTCAGGATTCAGCCCTGCTGTTTTATTGGACAGTAAAACAGAGGTTAATGATGCTAATCTTAAGAAAATAAAATTTGAGGAAATGTTTTTCAACCTGTGTAACGGGAATATCTTTACTGAATACAACACAAACAATGAAGATTTAGAGCACTGGTACGGTAACAGCCTGTTTTTTAATGTTTATTCACAAAGTGACAATAAAGAAACCTTCGTTGATATTTTCAATGCCAAAAAACCGGACTTCCGATTACAGTTAGGCAAAATTACGGCCTCCAGCGGAAACAGATAATCTTTTTTATATTGAAAGGGCGCCAGACTGCTCAATGGGCGCCCTTCATATTTATGTATTTGTCGTAAAGAAGAACAAAAAACCAAAACATAATGGCCTTATCTGTAGAAAAATATTTTATCATCTTACTATGTTTTATTGCTCCTGCTGCCGCTAGTTTATCTGCGCAGAGTTTAAAAATCAAGCCCCTTTCCAATCAGCATACCTGCACTGCACAAGTACCTGAAAATGAACTGCAAAAGCATACTGCTGCTCAATTGAGCATCAAAACGGATGCTTCATGTCATTCTCAAACAGCAGAAAAATATATCCCTGCCAGGGATGCAGCGACCGCAGTTGATTTGAACAGCTTTTCAGAATATACTCCCTATTCTATTCAGACAGCTTCCTATTCCGCGCTTGTAAAGGATATTGTTGAAAAATACAAATATGATTTTTCAGAAACATTTATTGACATTTTATTTTTTGAAGATATCGATCTCGCAAGGCAGCGCACTATATAAGAAAAAAAAGAGCTGTTTTTTTTATATATTTCCACCTAATTATGATACATAAACTTGCTATAATATGGAACCCCTCAGATGGGATTCAAATCGGTTTTTTTACACTTCATTTCTACAGCCTTATGTTTCTAATCGCATTTGGCACCGGATGGTTTATAATGAAAAAAATATACGACCGCGAGAATGAATCTTTAGAAAAGCTCGACAAACTTTTTATCTATACAATAGCCGCCACGTTACTCGGCGCAAGATTAGGACACGTCTTTTTCTACGACTGGAATTATTTTTCTAAGCATCCTGAGGAAATCCTGCTTCCTTTCCGTTTTAGTCCGAAATTTGAATATACAGGTTTTACAGGACTTGCAAGTCATGGGGCTGCCATTGCAGTGATTCTGGTTGTTATCTGGTACAGCAAAAAAATAATCCATAAGCCTGTGTTCTGGGTGCTGGACCGTATCGTCATACCGGTAAGCAGCGGAGGGGTTTTTGTAAGGCTGGGAAATTTTTTTAATTCTGAAATTACAGGAAGACCAGTATCCTCCACGTTTCCTACAGCAATAAAGTTTGTCAGGGATGAAGATAATCTTTCCAGAGTCAAAGCCATGAGCATAACTGGTAAACAAGACTACAACCATGCCTATGATTTAATTGAAAAAGATCCCCGGTTTTCAGATATTCTCGCTGCCATACCCTACAAGCATCCCGCGCAGCTTTATGAAGCCGCAGGATACATCGTTGTTTTTATAATCCTTTACTATATGTACTGGAAAACCGATGCACGTACCAAACCTGGATTGATTTTTGGAATTTTTCTGGTTTTACTTTGGACAGTCCGCTTTTGTGTAGAATTTGTAAAGGCCAGCCAGGGAGGATTTGAGGGAAAAGACCCTGTACTGCTAACGGGCCAGTGGCTAAGTATCCCATTCATTTTAGTCGGTTTTTTTATAATTCTCAGATCATATAAAAGAAAATCACTTTTTAAGAACTGATATACATACAATTTATTTATATTAAATCACTATATTACAGCCCCCTTTAATGCAACTTATTTATTAATGCCGTTATAAATAACCATGTTTTAAAATGCCGGCCAGTATATAATCAATACTTATATTGTACGGGGGGAAATAACTTTTTTTTATTTAATTATGAAAGTAAATTTACTTACGCCTTAAAAACAATCCAAATGAAAAATATCAGCATTTTTATTGCAGTAGTATTATTCAGTACTCTTGGTTACTGCCAAAATGGTCCCAGAATTGAATTTGAAGATGCGGATAATACCATAGATTATGGTACAACTTCCAAAACTGATAATAAAGTTCGTTCATTTGAATTTAAAAACACCGGCAATGCACCGCTGCTGATCACACGCGCAGAATCAACACTAAGTTCAATTGTTGTTACAAAACCTGCTTCGGCAATTATGCCGGGTAAAAAAGGAAAAATTAATATCAAATACAACAATCTGACTGAAGGCCCGATTCGTAAAACAATTACCGTGGAGAGCAATGCCGTAAATTATCCTGACGGCAGGGTTGCCTTAAGAATTAAAGGGGAAGTCCTTTAAAAATAAAAGCTTAAAATAGTGAATAGCTGTTTTTGAAACTTTTGTGATCTAAAATATACCCGGTGAAGAATAATAGATATCGGAAGACGTAAAAAACAGAATCTATATTTGAAGACAAGACCAGATAATAATAAGGCTGCACTATTTGAAGGCAGCCTTATTAATCTTCTAAAAATGACAGGAGTCAGTTAGGAGCATCGTGGATTTAGTTCCATTTTTTTTCCTGTATTACTTGATGATTTCGCCCTGTTTTATTTCTTCCCCGGCTTTTAAAATAATACGGTCCGATGGTGACAAAGCCCCAAAAATTTCTGTATCATCTTTATTTGTCATGCCTTCCTTAACATCAACAAAGGCGGCCCTGCCCTTTTTAACTACAATGATATATTCTTTTTCGGTTGTCTGAACAATAGCCGTATTGGGCACCAGCAGGGATTTTGCCCCTGATACCATAGCAATTTTAACTTCTCCGTACATGCCGGGTTTTAGTTTATTATCGCTGTTGATCACATCTATTTCTATGGCTTCCGACCTCATGCTTCCCAAAGCATTGGCAACGCGGCTTATCTTTCCCGTATACTCTTTTCCCTGTATTGCATTAAAGTTAAAGGTTATGGCTTTATTCAGGTCAACTTTATCCACATAGTTTTCCGGCACGGCAACCTCTAAGCGTAATTTTCTGGTATCCTGTAAAACCAGCATGGGCTGGTCACTGGCCTTCCCTGGTGCCACAAGAGCCCCCGGGGATATATTTCGCTCTACTATCATACCATCAAATGGGGCATAGATATTAAGATAGCCCTGCATGGTTTTTACCGACTGGACATTAGATTTTTCGGAATTAGCCACTGCCCTATCAGATTTCATCTTGGACAACGCGCTGTCCAGTTCAAGGCTTGATACCGAGCCCGGTTCGGCCGCGGCCTCTTTGAGCCTGTTATACTTTTCCTTACTTGCATTTGCAGTTTCCAGCGCCTGCAGATAGCGCGAATTTGCTGCCTGAAGCTGTGATTCCATCTCAGGGGCTTCCAGTGTAAGGAGCAGTTCTCCTTTTCTAACCCTTGAACCACGGTCAACATAGATCGATTTTACAAACCCGTTTACGCGGGGAAATAAATTTACTTCGTTAAAAGGGTGCAGCTCTCCGGGCAAACGAACATAACTGGACAATGCTTTCTCTGTGATAGTACCAATTTCATATTGATTTGAATTATTTTGCTTTGTCTGGGTCAGGTCTACCGGTTTTTCACTCTGGCCGCAGCCAGCCAAAAGAACAAGGGATAAACCCAGTATACTTAATTTTGCTTTCATTTTTTTACATCGTTTAAATTTAAAATAGGTGATTCTTCGGGCATTAATGAGGGCGACTTATAAGTTGACTTCTCCTGCATCCATGCAAATACCAGCGGGAGTATAAACAAAGCTGCCAGTGTGGAGGCAAATAACCCCCCAATCACAGCGCGTCCCAGTGGAGCAGTCTGCTCGCCGGCCTCCCCCATTCCTGCTGCCATAGGCACCATACCTGCCATCATGGCTAAACTGGTCATAAGGATAGGACGTAAACGTATTGCAGCACTGGTAATAGAGGCGCGGGTTGCATTTTGAAATTCTAACCTGAGCTTTTCGCCATTGGTCACGATCAGGATTGCATTGGCAACAGATACACCTGTAGACATTATCATCCCCATGTAAGACTGGAGGTTAAGGGTAGATCCTGTTAACATTAAGGCCGTTAAGGAGCCTAAAATTACAGCCGGCACTGTTGAGAGTACAGTAAGTGAGAGCTTAAATGACTGATAATTTGCTGCCAGCAGTAAAAAGATAACCAGGATGGCAAAACCCAGACCCACCTGCAGACTATCCATGGTTTCGGTCAGTAAGTTGGACATTCCTTTTAATTCACATACCAAACCCTTTGGCGGCGATCCTAATCCCTTAAGGGCTTTTTCAACATCAGCTGTGGCAGTACCCAGGTTCATTTTATGGATATTGGCACTGACCGTTAAAAACCGTCTTGGTCCGGAGCGGTCATATTCACCCGGGTCATAATTTATTTTAAAATCTGCCACCTCGCCAAGCGTGGGTGTGTTTTGTCCTTTCAGCAGTGGGATTTCCTTTAATTCTTCTATAGTATTCATCGTAGACTCAGGTATCTGAACCTGAACCTGATACGTATATTGTTTATCCTCGTCCAGCCATTGGTTCTTCTCGGTAAAACGGCTTGAGGAGGTGCTGGCTGTAACAGAACGGGCCACATCTGTCACATTGAGTCCAAATTGCGAGATTTTTTTTCGGTCAAGTGTAATATCAATTACCGGTATTTTCAGCGGCTGCACGATCTGCACATCGCGCAGATAAGAAATCCCTTTGAGTTTGGCTACTGCCCTATGAGCATAACTTTCAATCTCCTGCATGTTTTTCCCTGTTACCCTTAATTCAATTGGTGTGGCAGCTCCCTGACTCATTATTTTCTCTGTCATGTCTATGGGCTCAAAGGTAAGGCGCAGCTCAGGTCTGGCATGAAGTATGTTTTTTCGCAGCGCATCTTTGAGCTCGTCCATATTAACTTTATAATTTTCATCGAGCTTGACCTGCAGTACAGCCTCGTGGGTGCCGGTATTAAAAATATAAAGGTTGCTGGTCCCGTAGCTGCTTGGAATTATTCCCACATAGCCCGAACTGATCTCAATATGGTGATCCACTGTTTTGTCAATAATGGATAATACCTGCTTAAACTTATCTTCGGTTCGCTCCAGGCGCGTACCATCGGGAGCCTTAATTCGGATAAGAAACTGGCCATTATTGACTTTGGGCATCATATCTTTTCCTATAACAACAAATCCAATCCCCGCTAAAACAACAACAGCAGCTAAATAAACAGAAACAATAAGTTTTTTCTTTGGCATCCAGTTTGTGATAATATTCATAAACTTCATTTTAACAATCTCAAAAAAATCATTATCTTTTGGATGTTCCACTTCATTTTCCAAATGTTCATTCACCTGAATTATTTCCACCTTATCCAGTGCCTCCCCGGCATGCGCGTGGAGCTGCTTATGATCATAATGCTGGTATTGCTCTTCTTTTATCAGCCAGTTGCTTAGAATAGGCACAACGGTCTGGGCAAGAATATAGGAGACGATCATCGTTAAGCCAATCGACATTGATAACGGCAGGAACATAGCCTTGGGCACACCATTCATTAGGAATGAGGGTGCAAAAACAGCCAGGATACACAGCAGGATAAGCAAAAGCGGGAAGGCTATTTCTTCACAGGCGTCATAAATGGCCCGCTTTTTTGATTTGCCCATTTCAAGATGCTGGTGGATATTCTCTATCGTTACTGTTGCCTGATCCACTAAGATACCAATAGCCAATGCAAGACCACTTAAGGTCATGATATTAATGGTTTGTCCAAAGGCCCCTAACAGCATGACTCCAAGCAGAATAGATACCGGAATCGTAATCACTACAATCAGACTGCTTCGCCAGTCACGCAGGAACAACAGTACCATCAATCCTGTAAGCAAGGCCCCCAGGCTGCCCTCGGTTATTAAACTTTTCACCGCATTGATCACAAAAACAGACTGGTCAAATTCATACGATACTTTTATGTCATCAGGCAGCAGATTCTGCATCTCGGGCAGTTTGCTTTTCAGGCCCTGCACGACAGACCATGTAGAGGCATCGGCAGTTTTTACAACCGGGATATAAACAGAACGCTTTCCATTAATCAGCGCATAATCAACGGTAATATCAGATGCATCGGCTACACGCGCCACATCTTTTACCAATACTGAAATTCCATTTTTAGTTTTGATTGGAATTTCACCAAACTCCTCCGATTTTTTTACCAGTGAATTTATCGTAGTGGTAAACATCGTATTATCAATACGAAGGTTACCCGAAGGCGACATCACATTGAATTTAGCTAGCGCTTCGACAACCTGGTCCGGGGTAAGGTCGTAACTGCGCAGTTTTGCCGGATCAATATTTACTGTGATAGAACGTGAATTAGCTCCAAATGGAGGAGGCGCTGATAATCCGGGCACAGAAGCAAACATGGGCCTGATACGGGTAGCTGCCATATCATAAATTTCTTTCAGGCTTCGATTTGGAGCTGACAACACCAGCTGTCCCACTGGTAAAGACGAAGCATCATAGCGCACTACCTGAGGCGGGAGCGCACCAGGGGGAAAAAACTTCATTGCCCGGTTAACCTGTAAAGCAACCTGAGCCTGCGCTTCGGCCATGTTTGTATTTTCATAAAAACTGATCTTAAGCATCGTAAGGCCCTGAATGTTCTTGGCAGAGATGTTTTTTATTCCATTAACGTACAGGAACTGATCCTGCAGACGGGTACTGAAAAAGCCTTCCATTTGCTGGGGCGACATACCGCCGTACGATTCTATTACATATATCGTGGGCAGGTTGAGCTGCGGAAAGATATCTATAGGGATCTTCACCGCGCTGAGTATCGCGAAAATCAAGAGGCTCAAGGTAATGACCACTGTAGTAATAGGCCGTTTGAGTGCTGAGGTAACCATTGACATAATAAACTAATTTAAAAGGTTTAAAAGCGAGCTGACTTGATTTGTAGTAACAGCTTTTTGAAATAGGGCGCTGATGTAAGAGAACCGTGCCTGTGCATAATCAGTTTCGGAACGGTATAAAATAGTAAGTGCTGCGTTGAGATCAATGATGTCAGTCAGACCACTTTTATGTAAAGACAGCTTTTGGCGGTATCCGGCTTTGGCAGCCTGAAGCTGGTTTGGAATTTCAGCCAGACGCTGCTGGGCGGTTTTTAACTCAAGGTCAGCCTGGCTGACTCCTAATGCCAGCAATGATTTCTGGGCAGCCAGATTCTTTAGGGCATAGTCGGTAGCCTTTTTCTGTGTCCGTAACTTTAATTGCTGATGCCTCAGATCAAAAAGGCTGTAAGAGATTCCCAGACCAACCAGGTAGTTGCTGCGGTCAAAGTCCAGACCGGTCGATAATTTATTGAAATGATCCTCAGCATCCACGCTTGCCCCACGCTCCCATGCAGCTGCTTCTAGTAGAACCTTAGGGTTATATTGTTTTTTTACAAGTTTTTCTTTATCACGGCTGTTGCTCACAAGAGAATTATAGTAATTAATTATAGGATGATTAGTGGTATCGGAAACCATAAGCCCGGAGATATCAGCCTGCTCTATAAGCCGAGTTTCTGCCAGTGTATCGGGCAGGATATTTTCAAAAGGCAGATCACTGATTGCAGCTAATTGAAGCTGGGTTTGTTTTAACTGATTATCAAGTTCAATATAGGTTAAACGTGCTTTGGAAAGTTCCGCTTCGGCGATACTGCTTTCTACAGCCGGCCGCACACCGCTTTTGACAAGGGATTTAATTGAGCGCACTATCTCCTCGTTGCGTTTTATAGCATGGGACTGTATAGAGCGAAAATCCTCTAACCGCAGCAGTTGCAGATAATTACCTATGGTATAGGCCTCGAGTTTATATTTTGCCTGCTGGAATTTATTTTTTTCAACTTCAATGTCCGATCTGGCTAAGTTATTCTGAGCCTGATAAGCCCCGAAATTATAGATCTCCCAGTCTAATGCGGCGATTCCTAAACTTGTAAGCACGGCACTTGTGTTGCTTTCAGTACGCACACCGCGTGAGTTGGACGGAACAATACCAAAACCAAAATAAGGTCCCGGTGTATTATTGTTTGTGCCTATATCAGCCTGGTAATTAAGTTTTAAAGTAGGCAGCCAGCTGGCGCGGGTCTCATTGGATCGTGCCTGTACAATAGCGACCGAAGCAGAGTCAGCAATTAAGCCCGGAGCTTTTTTATAGACGTTACTAAGCAGCTCTTTTAATGTAATGTGCTGCTGTGCATGACTGGTTATGGCTGCAAAAAGGCATAACGCAATAAATGCGCTTTGTTTTAGATAATGCATCATGATGATATATTAAAGATTATGGGATAAAAAAGATTTTCCTTTAAGCACACGGGAACGGATTTTAACGCCCTATAGCTATCATGTTTCCTGATCTGCAATAGAAACAGTTATTGTCTTTTTATTTGTACTGCTCTTTGATTCCATTCAATACGTATAAGAAAAAAGCATACATGGGAATGTGCGCAGAAGAACCTGTACCGTTTTCAATCTCATAAAATTTTACGATAACGCAATAGAAGGTCCAGACAAATAAACTGCAATCTGCAAATTAGGATAGGCGATGCAAAAAGGAATTGGAAATTTTACAGAATCTGTAAAATCATCAGAATATAAAACATTAAGTAAAAAAAGCAAAAGCTTAATAACTCAAGAGGTTAAAGAAACTGATAACAGGAATCTGTAAAATTGTACAGTTGTGCTAGAAAAGCTGATAAAGGTGCAGGAAATTGTTTCTTGATGCATATTTTTTTACCATACCCTCACATTTTTGGGTATCATAAAAGGATTTTAAAGTAATCCACTCACTGGAATATAAATCCGATAACAGGTAATTATCTAAGCTATCTGGAGGAACTGCCTTTTTATTGATCCCTTTGGTAACTAATGGATGAAATACTTCAATTTTATCCAGTGCATGATAGTTAGAATAATCTAATTTTTGGACTCCTTCTAAAGAGCAAAATTCAGTCCCTGAAAACATTTTTTTTACAAATGTACTTTCTGAAGTAAAATTTACAGCTACAGGCTCTGCTGCCTTAGCAAAAGCATTCCCACAAACGGAAATCCAAATCAGAATAATGTAAATAATTTTAAGACATTTCATTTGGGCTTCAAAATGAGAAGATTAGTTTTTGGATAGAATTCTCGGCTTCAAATTTACTATATTACAGGGCTAAACCATAAACTTTAACACAAATTTATAGATGTCAGGTTCCGCTGATTCTTTATAAGAAATAAATTATTTGATGCCTCAAATTAAACCTTTTGCTGTAAAACATATCTTATAATATTGTGAAAGAATTCAAGCTGCAGCTGCATTTAAATAATGCAACGATGGAGACCCTCATATTGAAAACTCAATCAAAAGCAGCAGAGCAAGAAGAATAGCAGGGTAACCCAAATATTGAAAATTTAATTTCAGAATAAAACAAAAACTTAAAAAAATGAAAATCAAAAACGTACTGCCGATACTTCTATTTCTGACAAGTTTTTCATTTTACGCACAAAATGAAAAAACAAACGAGAAATTCGAAAAAATCAAAGCTTATAAAATTTCTTATTTGACCGAAAAGCTCCAGCTTACTTCTACTGAAGCTGAGAAATTCTGGCCTGTTTACAATACTTATGACGATAAACAATTTAAGCTGCGTCATGAAAAAATGAAAACATATTTACGAAAACTCAATGATGATAATATCAATTCCATTTCAGAAAAACAAGCAACAATGCTTTTGTCACAAATAGAAAGTACCAATAGGGAATTATATCTATTGAAGAAAAATTATATCAGCAGTCTTCAAAAAATACTTCCGGCAAAAAAAATATTAAAGCTTAAAAAATCTGAAAATGATTTTAACCGAAAATTGTTAAAACAATATCGGGATAAAGAAGGTGAAAATTAATACCACAAAATAAATAACAGCGATAGGAACCCTATATAATAATACTTACTTTATTATTTAGGGTTCTTATTATTTTAACCAGATCCGGGAACAGAAAAGTGAAACAAAAAATACGGTATCCTTATCTTTAATTACAATTTGTAATTCGGGGATTATTTAATGCACCGCACTGGAAAGAATATTTGCTCTGTGGATATAATGGCGAAGGGTTATCGGTTACTTCGAGTGGCGATAGTACCTGCCCATTATAGCTCGGCATTGTTACCTGCTCTTTAGACCCATTGCCAAGGGCTGTATTTTTAGCAGTCAAATTTCCATTAAAACTATAATCAATCATGGCATCAAGTAATCTGTAAATCCCATAATAGTCATAGGCATCATACGAACTTTGTGTATTGGGAAGATTATGCTCAGCTGTGTAAGTAAAAGTCGATAAAACTGATTTTTTTATTAAAATAAAATCTTTTTCAGAGTTTGGAATATTTATATTTTTAAAAATATCAATTGCCAGCCTATGATCATTTGTTACGTCATCATTATAGACCTGAGTTATTAATTTTGTGTTTTCCGGGAAACTTTCTAATTCCTCCTGCGTAATTTGGTAAGAATACCATTGTGCCATTGCAAAAATAAAACGTCCGTTCTGCCCCCAGCCTTCATCAATAAATCCTCTATGAGCCAAAGCAAAAGAAGCTCCCCCACCAAAGGAATGCCCCATGAAGCCTACTTTTTTTGTATCAATTATAGCAGGATAATCTGTAGCAGCTTCTTTGAAACTTTCCCAAAGTGTCTCGTATCGTTCATCGACCGTTACACCCGTGGTTGGATATGGAGCAAATACTACCACATAACCTTTCTTTGCAATAAACTCATACAGGCCTATATTATATGCACTTTCTTCACCTCCGTAAGGGTGCGAATAAAAAATGACAGGTTTTGGTGAAGTAATATCTTTTGGATAAAATATTTCAACATTTTTCCCACTGTATAATGGGCTTGGAAAACTAATTTTTGCTACCTGATAATTGCCGTCCGAACCATATCCTGTTTTTGGTCTGGAAATAGGTCCTGCCAAATCATCATCTATATATGCAGAATCTTGATTTGAATCATCTGCGTCATTTTTTGAGCAGGACAATAATAGAAAAAAAGAGATAACAAATAAAATTGGGGTCTTCATTTTTTATGTATTTTAAGATTATTTTAGTAAGACTGCTTTTGTTTAAAATGGTTTAATTCGGAATTTTAAACAAAGTTAGCACATTCAATTAAGCAAGTTGGCAAGCACCGATTTTCATTAAAAGAGAATCCACAAACTTCTGCCACCTTTAGGAAAAGTAGATGTACTTCGAATAACCGCTAAACAATTTGGAAATATTTTAATTTTTTGAGGGAAATCAGCATTACCATCAGCACCCCAATCCACACAATTAGAATTCTTTTACTACCGCTGCATTTATAATTATCAACAATATATCAACGTCCCAAAGCTTATTTACCAAACCTTAAAATAGAAAAAATGCCGCAATTATGGGTTATCAATCCATAAAAGAGGCATTTTTCTGAACGACATTCACAACCAAAACCCTATATAGCAATGGATAACAAATCAATTAATATCGTGTTTTCTAATCTTTTAATCAAACCACAACTGATCTTTCTTTATCTATTTTGTTTGGTCCAATATCGTGTTTTCTAATCTTTAATCAAACCACAACTAGATTCCATCACCAGTGATTTAGCTAAGAAATATCGTGTTTTGTAAGCATTAATAAAGCCATAGATCTAACTTCATTTCATTTTCATTAATATCAAATATCCTGTTTTCTAATCTTTAGTCAAATCAGAACACGTAAATGGTTATAATCAAAATCGAATATCGATTTTTGTTCTGGTTTGGATGTTTAAGACAGAAAATATCATTAAAAAACTGCTTTTAAATTACACTTTTTGAATCTTTCCAGAAACCGAAACTTTTACTTTAATTGGTTTAAAAGTTTCCCATCCCGTTTTTCCATCACCAAAACTTCGAATTCCAACATAAAAAGGCTGAAAATTATTCTGTATAGATGACTCCGAACTTAATCTAAATTCATAAAATTTAGACGATAACTTCTGCACCCTAAATAGGTTCTCTTTCAAATTTTCATAATCTGGATCTTCCCAATCAATTTCCTCCTCATTTAAACGGAGTAAAAACATATCATTAATCTGCAAAGTGGTAATTATTTCACTGCCATCTGCCGGCAGTTGATAGATTGGAAACCCTTTTCTTTTTCTTTCTACAACGGTCCAAAATGTAACTACCTCTTCTTTTAAAATCCCTTTTATATCTTTGTAAATTAATACATGATGATTATTTCTTGGATTTACCCATTGATTTAGATCATCTTTTAACTGCTCGGCTCCACCAATATTTTCTTTCATTCTTATTTTTAAAATAGGAACCGGGCTTCCATTTTTATTAGGCAAAAATATTTGTGGATGTTTAATTCCATTTTCATCAACGGTAAAAAATGTATTTAAAGGAATGGAGCCTTTTACAAATCCACCTAATTCTTGAATTCTTTTATGTATTAATTTTTTAATCGTCTCGTCAACTACTTTTTCTAATTGCTTTTCAGTTGTTAAACTATCAATTGCCTTTCTAACATGAAATGCTTTCTCTCCATTAAAGTTTCGCTTTCCAAAAACAGTTTCTTTATGCAATTGTCCTCTTGCTGCTACTCCAATATTTTTAAAAACAACTCCATTTTTTTTCACTCTGCGGGTCTTAATAGTTACAATATTATTTAGTCTTTTATGTGAAATCAATATTTTGTCAACCGCTTTTTCAGCATCAAAATTAAATCCAACCCAAGGCAGCGGGAAGTTCTTTAATTCTGATTTCCTGTCATATCGATTCCATCTCGATAATTCTTGCAAATGACTTGAATTTACACATGCCATAACTAATGCATCTATAGCATGATGACGGTAATCTTCACGGGATTTAGCATCGTTATCTGTATTTAATATATGGTTCAATCCCCACTTTTGACGAAGATTAGAAGTCAGTTGCCCGGGTGATACATTTACTTTTCTACAAATTAGTGACAAATAATCTTTAGCTTCTTTGCTTATATGTCGAGTATCACTTAATTGGTAAGATGAAAAATCATCATCAAATTTTTGCTGCACAAATCTTTTAAATTTTTGATATGCATTTGGATACTCTTTTGTGTCAGAAAATAATTTTAATGCCCTTTCTTTAATATTTGTCCAAGCGGACTCATCATTTCCATAAAACTCAAAAGGCGTTCTGTCTCCTTTAAATCTGCTTTCATCAGCATAACATAACGTCTTATTATTAAAGCTATCATTTAATGAGCGACTCCAAGGGTGAATATGTTCTATTTGAATTTCACCTGTAAATAATTTAGCAATAGGAATTGGAACGCCAGTATACGCACAAGTTTGTTTGCACTCCTCCCAAAGCTTAAATTTTAGAATGTTATCATGAGAAACTCTTGTATATTTTTCAACTTCCGTTTTAACTCTATCGTTTTCTCTTTCTAACCGTTTTTGATCCCTGCGAATTTTATTTCGCTGTGATTTGGATATTTTTAAATCGCGAGCCATTTCGACTTTTATTTCGTCAAGTTGTCCGTGGTCATCAATTAATTCATTAACGAGCTTACGCAATTCAAACAACGCAGTAATAACAATAGGATTTCTAAGAGCTTGAATTTCCTTGTCCGCTTTTTTTCCAATTGGTAATTTCTCGAACAATGATGTTACATCATCTGCTACAGAATGATGATAGAGTTTTTTTAGTTGTTTGTCATCAAACTCAAATTCTTTACGAAGCAAATCTTTTACTGTATCTATAAAGCTTCCAGAGTTTTTTGATCTGATAATTCCTTCAATATTCTCAATTAAATCTAATTGCCTTTGATTATTTTCAACAGTATCGTTTTGCCATTTATCTCCACAAGCATTTTTAACGCCTCCCATTACAACTGCAACATCATAGGTATATCCTTGTCGCATAAATGGCAAAATATTACCAATAGCTTTTCTGCTTAAACTCGCATAACCATCTTTTACATTGAAATTTGATATTGTATGAGCTTGCTCTTCTGTAAAACTCCAATTTTTAACCGCATATTCTCTAAGATTCGATTTACTGTCAAAAAAATACAAAACATGCCAAATATCTTCTTGCTGTTTATCTGAAAACTCAAACCATTTTTTACCAAAGAATTTTTTATTTGATAAATTAGAAATAGTGTATGTTCCAACAATTTTATCATCATCTTTATAATTAAATTTAAATTCAGCACTCTCTTTGCCAATTGCTTTTCGCAATTTTTTAAATTCTATTTTTTCAAATGATAATAGTTGTTCAACTAATTTTTCTTGTTCTTCTTTAGATACTTTCTTACCATTATATTCAACTGTATTTACCCATTGATAAATCCTGAACATTTCAAAAGGAATTGCATTAATTGGGCATTTAGTTTTAGCTGGTTCAAAAGAACATTTACCAACCAAATGTTTTTGAGAGCGCAAAGGTCGCTGATGAAATAAAATTCCGTCTTCTTTGTAACCATCTAATTTCCTTCCACCAAATAAAATTTTCAATTCTTCATTTAAATTTGTATGGAATTGTGCTTGTTTACTCCATATTAGTTCAAATTCATCTACATACATTTTCCGTGTTGTATATCTATTTCTAATTCTTTCCAAACCATTTTGAAAAGGGCGGTTTTCTTTTGGATAAATTTCAAATAGATATGCACCCAATGTTTTATCTTCTATACTCTCTAATGTATGATCAATTCCTATTTTTCCTTCTTTTTGATTGCCTTTAAAAATGGCTCCGTCATCAATCCCCCCCTTTCTGCTATTGCTCAAAAATCCACGTCTCTGAATCAAATGATAAAAAATTCTGCCAATTTCCTCTAATGATAATTTTTCGTTTAAGGCTTTGTGTCGAAGTTCGTATGGATTTAATGCAAACCATTTTGCCAGCTTAGCTGTTGGAAATAATTTTGTTTTTTTCCAATCTTCTAAATCTTGATCATCCATTGGACACATATTATTTTCAGAAAGTTTTTGAAGTAAAATTTTCTTTCTTAATCTTCTCCTAAAAAATTGACGTCGAACTCCTCTTGCACCAGTTCTACTTGCATTTTTAGAAATTTCATTATCACCATCGCCAAGATTTTCAACTCCCATTGGAAATATTCTACTTCCTATTCCTAAAATCTTATTTAACTTATCGTCAATTAATGCCCAGCCTATTGAGTTTGTCCCTAAATCCAATCCTAAAATTCTTGCCATAGTCATTAAAAATTAATCTGCATGGATTTTACCATTAAAAAAAATAAAGTAATTACTGTTTTGCTTATTCAAACCAATTTATTTTTTCTATACATTTGTAACTGATTAAAATTTCTAATCTTTAATCTTATCACAATAAGGCTATATGCCGCAGATGAAAATCTTTAGTCCTGCTTCGGTAGGACTTTTTTATTATGTCTCTATGTTGTACTGCCTCTACTATTTTTGATATGGGTAAAGCTGAAACCCAAGCCTTAGAGGGTTCTTTCACTGTAAATTCTCTTTTTAAAATATTTGGAACAACGAAATGATTATGTTTTGAATTGGTTGTTAGTTTAAATTTCTTACTCAATTTACTGTATAAACCTAATTGCTTCATGTATTTCGCTGCCGTTATTCTGGATATTTGATACCCAATATTTGCAGCTCTAAAGTAATCCTAAGGCTCCCATATCACTGTTTAGCAGTAAAATAGACGGAGGTTATTGTTGCTTTTATAAAATTACTCCTTTATCTATTCCTGAAATAACTTGTTTTTCCATTTATAGTAACGGCTGTTACTTATTTCTAAAACTTTGCACCTCTTTCAATCGAATATATTTTTTCATTGTCTTTTATGAAAAGATAAATCATCGATCTCCCATGGAAAAACGCTTATTGCCTTTTCCAGGAAAACTTCCCGTTCTAAATTCTTGATAATTATGGCGCCACTTATAACGCAAAGCAGTTGTTATCTCAAGTTCCTTAGAAAGTTGAGAGATATTATCTCTTTCATAACTTAATTGAACTGCTTTCTCTTTGGAAAATGCGGTTGTAATTTTTGCGATTTTCTTTCATGGCCTACAGCTAAGATTTTGTCCTTAACTAAAACTCCATGCTAAGTGAGCACATCCAAATAGAATCTGTAAAGTAAGACGATTGTGCTAGAAGAGCTGGTAAAGATGCAGGTAATTGTTTCTCGAAGTATATTTTTTTAAAATACCCTCACATCTTCTGGTATCATATAGAGATTTTAAAGTAATCCATTCAATGGAATATAAATCCGATAACAGGTAATTGTCTAAACTATCTTCAGGAATTGCCTTTCTACTCATACCTTTAGGGGCTAATGGATGCAATACATCAATTTTATTTAGTGTATGATCGTTACGATAGTTTATTTTTTTGACTACTTCTAAAAAACTAAGTTCAGTCCCTAAAAATTTTTCCTTTACGAAAGTATTTTCTGCAGTCAAATTTTCACATACAGGTTCTGCTGCCTTACCAAAAGCATTTCCGCAAACGGAAATCCAAAACAGAATAATGTAAATAATTTTAAGACATTTCATTTGGGTGGCAAAAATTGAGAAGTTAATTTTTGGATAGAATTCTCGAGTCCAAATTTACTGTATTGCAAGTCTCTACCAAAAACTTTAACACAAATTTTCAGAAGTTAAGGTTGTGCTAATATCTAAAAGAAAAACTAAGTTGGGAGAACTAAGGTTCTGTCGCATCTGTCAGAATAAAATATAAGTTTTTAAATGATTTAAAAGTTAAACTGCCAATTTACAAAATGATTTAAACATAGTTATCCCTGGTCTAACCATTTGATTCTTTCTCAGCATATGCACAACTTCAATTCCGATCAATGTTCGTCTGGCCGATTCAAAACTTTTAAAACCTAATCCGTTTTGTATACGCCATTTTATAAAACGATGATCCTCTTCTACAATATTGTTGAGATATTTACACTGCCGGATTTTAATCTTTGAGAATGAACGTTTATTATATACTTTGATCGCTGCGATATTAGAACCGCTTTTATCAATGTTTATTACTCTTGGCAGGTAATTATTAGCAATTGCTTTAATTAGAAATGACTGAGCACTCATTCTTTGTCTTTTTCTGGTCAAAAGAAAGTCAACCGTATTGCCTAATTTATCTGCTGCTCGATATAATAACACCAAATACCTTTTACTTTGATGTAGGTCTCATCCAATCTCCAACTCGCCCCCACTCTGCCTTTTCTCTTCTTCATCTCTGCCTCAAGCAAAGGTGCAAACTTATAAACCCAACGCTGAATCGTGGCATGATCCACAATGACTCCTCTAATCTTCATTAGTTCTTCAACATCCCGGTAACTAAGTGTAAATCTTAGCTTGAAATATACTGCCTGAAGAATTATGTATTTTGGATAACAATGACCTTTAGTATTCATCTTTTGATCGGTTTAAAATTCTAAAGATAAAAGTTATTCCCAGATGCGACAGAACCCTAAAATAAGCTTTACAACAAATAAATTTGAGCTTCTCAACAAAATTAAAAAACTTCTTATTAGTGAACTTTGTATTAACAAACAAGACTTATCAACAGGTCTGTAAAAAAACAACAAAATGAAAAAAATAGATCACAATTATGTGAACGGACAGTTCACAATTGCAAATGGAAAAGAGTTTTTAGATATTATTAATCCTTCAACTGGTAACCAAATAGGTACAGTAGTAATGAGTGAAGAAGCAGACATTCTTACTGCAATAGAAAGTGCAAACCTTGCCTTCCCATTATTTTCCAGAAGCACTAAAAATCAGCGTATGGAATATCTGCAACAACTACACGATGCGGTAATGTCCGGTTTGGATGAGCTTTCGGAGGTAACTATAGAAGAATATGGTGCAACCTTACAGCGCTCACAATGGTCAAACCGTTACGCAGCCGAGACATTCCTGCATTTCAAAGATATTTTACGAGACTTTGATTTCGAACGTAACATAGGTGAATCACGAATAGAACTTGTACCTGTAGGCGTTACTGCAATTATGACGGCCTGGAATGCTAATTCCGGATCGATCTGTGTCAAGGTCGCCGCTGCCATTGCATCAGGTTGTACAGTTGTTATCAAGCCTAGTGAACTTAGCGCCATACAATCTCATGTGCTAGCCAACTGTTTTGATAAAGCAGGTCTTCCCCCTGGTGTCATAAATATCGTTCATGGCAGAGGCGATGTGCTAGGTACAGTCCTTTCCACTCATCCGGCTATTGCCAAAATTCTATTCACTGGCTCTACCATGGTAGGAAAAATCATTGCTCGTAATGCAGTGGAGACTATGAAACGCGTTACACTTGAATTAAGTGGAAAATCTCCGAACATTATACTCGACGATGCAGATTTAACTAAGGCAGTACCGATGGCAATCAATGCCTGTTTTATGAACAGCGGTCAGGCATGTATTGCAGGTACCCGATTGTTGGTCCCAGAACATCTATTGCCTGAGGTTGCAAAAATTGCAGAAGAAACAGTAAGAGCTATAAAAGTAGGAGATCCTCTTGATGAACACACAGCAATTGGCCCTATGGCAAGCACTAAGCAATACGACAGAATACAACATTATATCAATCTTGGTATTGAAGAAGGTGCCAAAATACTTGTTGGCGGCTTAGGACGACCAGAAGGATTAACAAAAGGTTATTATGTACGTCCAACGGTCTTTGTGAATGTAACTAATGACATGACTATTGCCAGAGAAGAAATATTTGGACCTGTACTATCTATTATAACATATCGTAATGAAGACGAAGCAATTGCCATTGCAAATGATACAATTTACGGCCTGCATGCGTATGTAAGTTCTTCTGACCGAAAACGTGCCGAAAGAGTTGCATCGCAAATCAATGCGGGAAGAGTTGGTATCAATACTATTTACCATGATCCGTTAGCTCCTTTTGGAGGATTTAAACAATCCGGCATTGGTCGAGAAGGTGGAATTTATGGCCTTGAAGAGCAATTGGAATCTAAAGTGATCATTGGTTAAACTTGGTATGTTATTAAAATTGACCCTATCATATCAAATTTTATTTACCGCCTGAACTCCGTTTTAATTTATCCGATCTGCAATACAATTTATAGTACAGCAAACTAAAAATGAAACGTTGTGCATACTCACCTAGCCCCGATAGAAGTGGAAATCCTTTTGTGCCGGGGTTCGGCACAAAAGATTGGAACGGATAGCGGGAAAAAGCTCCAAAAAAATAAGATTAAACCTAAAAAACTCAGCGATCAGCAAATAAAACGACACATTCCCATACAACCAAAAATTACGACAAGGACCACCGTAATTCCCAAAACCAAAACAAAGCCCCAAAACACGCAGCTCCAGAGAGCAGCCCCTATGACCCGGAGACCCCCCGTAAGGAACCCCAAAGCGGCCCCAAAGACATCACCGGGAAGGACATAGAGAACGACCTTATAGATAATAACAGCAGAATGATACTAATTTGAACCCGGATGTAAGGAAAAATATTAAACTAATAACCAAATCTTTGTATCTTTATTCAAAGCTGTTATGTTATTATTTAAACTTTTATATCTTGGAGAAATCATCGGTTTATTTTGACAGTATACTCAGGAAACTTGCCCGGAGTTACCCCGGTGCCTGTACCTTAGAAGAGCTGGCATCCCTTGTAATGCCCCCCTGTAATGTCCTTAAAACATTCAGCAAAAATATCGATGTGCAGAGGGAAAACCAGGCAAAAATATTAGAAGCCCTGATCGCGCTGGATGACAAGTGGTATATTGTCCTGGACCCGGATACCGATGAAAGCCGCATCACCCTGAAAGGCCTTATTGAAATAAACAATGCGGCATACTGCAATTAATCCCCTGTTTTAACAAATTACGGGAGCTGCCGGGAATACATATATTCATTATAGCAGCGGTAAATCCTGGGCACTCTGTAATCCATTAAGGCGCAATAGGGATAAATCAGCCCCCAAAATCCCGGTTTATTATTACGGCAGATCAAAAAGAAATGACCGGATTATCAAAAAACCAGCGTGCCTCTCAGCCCAGAACCGCCCAGCCGGGTTTTAAGATCATCCACCAGTTCATAGAGATAAAAAAAGTGATAAAACACACCCCAGGCCTGATCTTCATCTGAGTCAGCACACCCGGCATCAGATATTGTTTTTTTAACCAGATTTAGATGAGTATTTTAATTTTAATTGTTAACTTTAATTAAAATTAGATTATTAATTAAATAACACGCAATTATGATAACTTTCAAAAAGATCTGCGCCCTATTGATGCTTCTTTTTTCGATTGTAAACTCTGCCCAGAATAAAAGCACTTCTAAACTGGACAAAATAATAAAAAAAGATTACCAGGTCATTGAGTGCAGCATTTCAAAAATGTCTGACACTGCCGTGGAATATTCCCTGCCGGGGGAAACGATGGTGATTTCTCTGGAGGTAAACAAAATTGCCAGAATTGATTTTGCAAGCGGCAGATCCCAGAGCTTCAATACAGCTGCAGGCACTGTCACCAATGCTGGTTTGCCGGCATCCCAGGTTACTGAAAATGCCCCTGTGAAAACCAATACAATTGCCGTGCTTCCCATACCCTATGTGAATTCAGATAACCTTCAGAGTTCCGAGGATATGGCCAAATTTGCACAAAACGACATCTACAACAAACTCATTGACAAGTCTTCGAATATCTTCCCGCTGACCGTACAGGATTTAAGGGTGACCAACAGCCTGCTGCATAAGGCCGGTATCAGCAGCGCCAATATTGATGATACGCCCATTGAGGAGCTTCAGAGAATCTTAGGGACGGATAATATCATTGCCGCTAAAATCTCCTATACCATAACCCAGGGGCAGACCACCTCGACCTACAATTCAGGGACTGCCAAAGTAAATGAGAGCAGCACCAGGGCCAAAGCAAACAGTACATCGGTGACCAGTTCAAACACCCAGGAGTATTACCATTATACGGTTTATTTTGATATGTACAAAAACGGCACGAAAATCTATACCCAGAGCAGAAAACCATTTCTTAACCTGAAAGACAGCTGGATCGATTCGATCACCTACCTTTTAAAGCGAAGCCCTATTTATACCAGATAATCTGCTTAAAGGGAAATGCTTCAATTCTATATCTTATTTACTCAATCCAGGTGCGGCCAGGCAGCAGAACCACTCTTTAGCAGGCAGCCGCCCTTTTTAAAAAGACCAGTCCATTATGAGCCATACCTGCAGGAACTGCGGCAATGTATTTGAGGGAAACTACTGCAATGTCTGCGGACAGGCCGCCCATACCCCTGAAATCAACGCTTCTTTTGTCTTTGATGACCTCAAGCACGGCCTTATGCACCTCGACGGGGGGATCCTGCATTCGGCTCGCGAGCTCTTTACAAGGCCCGGGCACAGCATCCGCGATTATATTGAAGGAAAACGCATCAAACACTACAGGCCTTTTTCAATGCTTCTGGTCGTTGCAGGTTTTTATGCGCTTTTATATCATGCCCTTAGGATAGATCCCTTCAAGGATATAAATGACAGCACGCTGGACTACAAAGATCTCAACGAGTGGATCTCACACCACTTCCCCATCATTACCCTGATGCTGGTCCCGCTTTTATCATTGAACTCTTTTTTGCTGTTCCGCAGCCAGGGCTATAATTATACCGAGCATCTGGTGGTCAATGCCTTTTACAGCACCCAGAAGCTCTGGACACGGATCCTGGCCCTGCCCCTGATGCTCTTTACAGACCAGGCCGATCTGCTTATGAAGCTTCTTATCGGAATCGATTTTCTTCTCATGCTCTGGGTCTACGGACAGTTCTTCAAAAATATGACCAGGGCCGGGATTTTTCTGCTGAGCCTTGCGGCAGCCGTTTTAAATTTAGTACTGCTGACACTGTTCACTTCAATTATAATATTGATCAAAGTACCCGAAGCCGGATAAGGGATTCCTGCATCGGCTGTGAAAGAAAGCCTATGATTTAAAAGACCTCTCTTTTCCCAGAGACCGTGCCGGTAAACGCGCTTCTGTGAAATGGATACCTTTTTTGCCAAAAAAGTTAAGGCAGTTTCTTTTACATTAAGTAATTAAAGTAAAAAATATTAGAGAACATTTTGCGGCAAAATCAAAGATAAAACAATATCTATTCTGCATCAATCTCCAACAACACATTCAAACCAAATAAAAGACAGCCTCTAGATCGAGTAAGCCAGTCTCTTGAGATCTGGATATGCAAACAAAAACTGGAGAAAAAGTTAAGCTACATTTTTATAATTAGT
>NZ_JBMDIY010000005.1:0-208894 GCF_057808895.1 Flavobacterium sp. FG68 | reverse complement strand
TTAAGTCGAAAGATTAAAGTCAAAAGTCGAAAGACTTTACCACTTTATGACCTTGAACTTTAGACTAACAACCTTAAGGTGGTTATTGCGGCGGGGCTCACCTCTTCCCATCCCGAACAGAGTAGTTAAGCCCGCCTGCGCAGATGGTACTGCAGTATTGTGGGAGAGTATGTCGTCGCCTTTCTTTTGAAAAACCCTATCCAAAACGGATAGGGTTTTTTGTTTTATAATACTTTTGGAAACTAAATTCCAAGATAGGAAACTAAAATTTGCATGGTTGTAACTGCTGAGTAATTTTATTTTCTGAACATCTAAATATCGTTCGATATTCATTCCTTTTATTTAGAAATTGTATTAGTCATGTGCTTTTCGATAGATAATGCCTTAAATCTTGTTTTTTGCTTGTTAAATTTTAGATTTTAAAATCATTTCATTTCTATTTCGCTATTAAATAATATGCTCTTCAAGTTTGATGGATTTTTAAATGTACTATTAAATGAAAAAAAAGTTTTAATTTTAAATTAAAATCTTTCTCCTATTTTGAAAGAGTAATTAAAAAGTTTAGAATGTTACAAGTTAATCCAAATCCAAAAGTTGATTTCTTTTTTGATGAAGCCAAGAAATGGCAGGAAGAATTAATTTTAATGCGAAAAATTGCCCTTGAATGTCAATTAAGCGAAGAATTAAAATGGGGTGTTCCTTGTTATACTTATAAAGAAAATAACGTCGTACTAATTCATTCTTTTAAAGAATATTGTGCTTTTTTGTTTTTTAAAGGTGCTTTATTAAAAGATACAGATGGTATTTTGATCCAGCAATCTGAAAATGTTCAGGCAGCGCGTCAAATACGATTTACAAATCTTAAAGAAATTGTCGGATTAAAAGACATCTTAAAAACATATATTTATCAGGCGATAGAAATTGAAAAAGCCGGTTTGAAAGTAGAACTTAAAAAAACTTCTGAATTTGAAGTATCTGAAGAATTTCAGAAGAAATTAGATGCTATGCCTGATTTACAAAAAGCTTTTTCTGCACTTACACCTGGAAGACAAAGGGCTTATCTTTTACATTTTTCTCAACCAAAACAATCAAAAACAAGAGAGGCGAGAGTAGAAAAAAATATTCCAAATATTTTAGATGGGAAAGGGTTGAACGATTAAATCATTCTGGTAAATATGGAAAGCGCAAATAATATTCAAAATAGAATTCTTCAAAGTAAAATACTGCTTAAGGCTCCCACGGATATAGTTTGGGAAATGTGGACAAATCCGGAACATATTTCAAATTGGTGGGGACCAAACGGTTTTACAAATACAATTCATAAAATGGATTTTGAAAAAGAAGGTGAGTGGAATTTAACAATGCACGGACCGGATGGAAAGAATTATCCAAACCGTAGTATCTTTAAAGAAATTATACCATTTAAAAAAATTGTCTTCGAACATTTCAATCCGCATTTTATTACAACTGTTTTATTTGAATCTGAAAATTCAGAAACACTATTAGACTGGACACTTTTATTCGATTCTGAGGAAATGTTTGATATTATTGTAAAAGCTCACAAAGCAGATCAGGGACAAAAAGAGAATATAGAAAAGCTTGAAAAATATCTCTCAGAATTTATTTCCATATAATTAATTCAAAAGCCATGAATAATCAAAAATATAAATTGTCATTAGAACAGCAAAAATCATTGTTAAGTATTCTTGAAGCACGTTTTGAAAATAATAAACATCGTCATCAAAATATTGAATGGGAAAAAGTTGAGTCAAAACTAAAAGCTAATCCTGTAAAACTTTGGTCGCTTGACGAAATGGAAAGAACTGAAGGAGAACCGGATGTCGTAGGTTATGATGACAAAACAAATGAATATATTTTTTATGATTGTGCAACTGAAAGTCCAAAAGGGCGCAGAAGTATTTGTTACGATCATGAAGCACTAGAAAAAAGAAAAGAGAATAAACCAAAAGACAGTGCTATAAATATGGCTTCAGAAATGGGAATTCAAATTTTGGGTGAAGAAGAATATCGTGAACTTCAAAAACTTGGAAAGTTTGATACTAAAACTTCAAGCTGGATTTTAACTCCTGAAAATATTAGAAAATTAGGTGGTGCAATTTTTTCAGATTTCCGTTATGATACGGTTTTTGTATATCATAATGGCGCCGATTCGTATTATGCTGCGAGAGGTTTCCGTGGTTCATTAAGAGTTTAAAGAGTAAAAATAGATATGATATTAGCCTTCGATACTTATTACTTTGATAATAAAGCAAAAACTGTATGCCTTGAATTTGAGAATTGGAATGAAGATAAAAACTTTAAAGTTCACACAGAAATAATTGATAATGTTTCAGAATATATTCCGGGAGAATTCTATAAAAGAGAACTTCCGTGTATTATCAGTTTGTTAAATCAGATTGATTTGGAAAATATAGAAGCTATAATTGTGGACGGATTCGTATATTTAGATGATGATAAAAAGTATGGCTTAGGCGGACGTTTATATGAAAAGCTAAATAGTAAAATTCCGATCATTGGTATGGCCAAAACTAATTTTGCCAGTATAGAAAAAGATAAAAAGCCTTTGTTAAGAGGCGACAGCGCAAAACCATTATTTGTAACATCTATTGGGATTGATTTAGAAGAAGCTTTCCAAAAAGTTGAAACTATGGCGGGCGAATTTAGAATGCCGACTTTATTAAAAGAGTTAGATCGTTTAACGAAAGAACTTTAATTTTATATGGATATACAACTTTGGAATCAAATCGAAAATTTTGATCTCGACAAACCAAATGATCAATACGGATTTTCAACAAGATTAGCATTCGAAAATAGTTGGACCATTTATTTTACTAAAACAGCGATTTTAGAATATAAAAAATTCATGTATCTGGCCGCAACTTCAAGCGAAATGGTTTCTCCTTCAGAAATTGTTGATATTGTTTGGCACCAGCATTTAATATTTACAAATTCCTATTCTGATCTCTGTACAATTTTGGCAAAAAGAATAGAACATATTCCGTCAACACACAATAAGGCTGAACACGAGAAATTCTATAAAGCAAAAGAAGTTACTAAAAAATTATACGAATTAAATTTTGGAAAACAGTCTGAAGAAATTTGGAATCTTGGAAATCCAATGGATTCTCTTCAATTAGATAACGCTAATTATAATCTCGGAATATTAAAAATAATTTTTTTAGGAGCATTTATACTTTTAATTTTTCCTATTTCTCTTCTTCTAAAACCAATTTTGATTCAAATTGATAATCCATATTTTGCATGGTATTACATATTCTTGTTTGCTTTGACAACATTTTTATTGATGCAATTTGTCAAAAAAGCTTGTGATTCGCTGATTGAAAAAATTAAGTCGAAATTAATCATTAGCAATCTCACACCTTTAGAATTGGTCTTCTTTCAAAAAAATAATCTAGACTATGTAATTCATGGAGTCGTAAATAATTTAATTGAAAATAGAAGAATTCAGGTTACAGGTAATAATTTAAACTTAATCGATGATACGCTAACAAATAATCAATATGAAAATTGTGTTATTGAGATCATGAAAGAATATGATTTAATATCTTATCTACAATTACATCAGTTAATTATAAACAAACCAATATTTCAACAACTAAAAAAAGGAGTCGAAAAAATTAGAGAAACGATTTTAGATTCTAAGCAATTTTTATTTATCATAAAAGTAGCGCTGGTAGTTTTTGGGCTTCTTTTAAATATAGGCTTTAGCAGAATTATTACAGGAGTTTCTAGAGATAAGGCTGTAACTAATATTCTTATTATAACCATAATTTTAGCAGCGATCTCTTATCGTTACTATAAGAAAGTAGTGAACTATTTATTTTTCCATACAATTCACTCCTCTTTTAAAGAAGGAAAAAGTAATACTAATGTTGAACAAGACTGGCAGAGGAATTATTTTTTATACGGAGGACTGACAGCTTCTTTTATGCCTTTGGTCATGCCTGCAAATAATAACTTTTTGTCATCAAACAGTAATTCAGGATGTGGAAGTTCATGTGGAAGCTCATGCGGTAGTTCTTGTGGAAGTTCATGCGGTGGCTGTGGCGGCGATTAATTTATTTCTTAATCGTCATTTTGGCTAACCAATTGTCCAAAACGGCTAAAAACAACTTCAGGCTTCGGCTGATCTTTGCATTATAATTTTAAAACAATTAAAAATGCAAAAGACAATTTTTATTACAGGAGCTTCAACTGGTTTAGGAAAATCAGCAGCAAAATTATTTCAAAGCAAAGGCTGGCAGGTAATTGCCACCATGCGAAATCCAGAAAAGGAAACCGAACTAACTTCATTAAAAAACGTAATCGTACTTCCGCTTGACGTTACAAATTCGGAACAAATTACGGAAAATATACAAAACATTACAGAGAAATATTCTGTAGATGTTGTGTTAAACAATGCCGGTTACGGATTAATTGGCGCATTAGAATCTTTAAGTGAAATTCAAATCGAGCGCCAGATTGTTACGAATTTATTTGGTGTTATTAGAATTTCAAAAGCTTTTACACCACATTTTCGTGAGAAAAAAAGTGGTATTTTTATTAATGTTACTTCTACTTTCGGATTAATTGGATTTCCGACTTGTTCTATTTACAGCGCAACAAAATTTGGTGTTGATGGCTTTTCAGAAAGTTTAGCATCAGAATTAACCCAATTTGGAATTCAGGTTAAAGTTGTCGCTCCAGGCGGAATGAAAACTGATTTTGCAATCCGTTCTATGGAAGTTGGACAACACGAAGCGTATGAAAAATTAACCGCAGAAGTTAGTAAAGGCTACAGCGCAGAGCAATTAGAGAATTATACAAATGCAGAAGATGTTGCTCAAATTATATACGAAGCAGCGACGGATAATAAAAATCAATTAAGATATATTGCCGGAAATGATGCTAATGCTTTATATGATGAAAGATTGAAAAATGGCGCTGAAACTCAAGTACAGAATATAAAAGCAATGTTTACTTTTTAATTTAAAATAAGATGAAAAATCAAGCGATAGAATTAACAACTTTTAAATTAAATGGTTTTACAACACAGCAATTTATTGAAGCCAATGCAGCAATCGACGAATTTTTAAAACGTCAAAAAGGATTTCGTTCCAGAACCATTTTTGAATTGAAAAAGGGAATTGTTTACGATATGTTGGTTTGGGACAGCGCAGCAGAAGGTACAGATGCCATGCATAAATTAATGATTGAACTTAGCGATTCTGTTGTACACGATATGATTGATCAAAGCACAGTGAGCTGGAATATTGCGCCAGTCGAACATTTTATAAATTTGTAAAATGAAAAATCAGCCTAAAATATTCAACAGCATTTCAGAACTGCATAAAGCGATGGGACAGCCAAAGCCCATGCATCCGCTTATTAGTATTTTAAATTATGGCGAAGCTGTATTTGACCCCAAAGATTTTGAAAACGGAATTATTTTAGATTTTTATAAAATCTCTTTTAAAACTCATTTTTCGGGAAAGCTTCGGTACGGACATGGTTTTTATGATTTTGAAGAAGGCGGAATGTCATTTGTTTCGCCGGGACAAATTTTAAAAATGCAAGAGGAAGAAGCCGATTACAGCGGAATGTCCTTAAATATTCATCCTGATTTTATTCGGCCTTATACATTAAACGCCAATATTAAAAAGTATGGATTCTTTTCGTATATGGCATCTGAAGCTTTGTATTTATCAGAAAATGAAAAAGAAACTATTTTAGGGGTCTTTGCTAATATTCAAAATGAGCTAAAAGAACGAATTGACAATTTTAGTCAGGACGTACTTATTTCGCAAATAGAACTTTTACTTAATTATAGCAATCGTTTTTACAACCGACAGTTTATTACCCGAAAAGCGGTTAATAATGATGTACTTTCGAAATTGGAAATTTTACTTGAAGACTACTTTAATAACGAAAAAGCACTTGAAAATGGTTTGCCAACCGTACAATTTGTTGCTGATGAATTAGGTTTGTCTGCCAGATATTTAAGCGATTTGCTTCGGAATCTTTCGGGACAAAATACACAGCAGTTTATTCATGACAAACTGATAGAAAAGGCAAAAGAATATATTACGAAAGGAATTTTTTCAATTTCTGAAATTGCCTATAAATTAGGTTTTGAGCATCCGCAGTCTTTCAATAAATTATTTAAAAAGAAAACGAATATTAGTCCAATTGCGTTTCAGGAACAATTCAATAAAAATTAAATTATGGCATCAATAAATTTTGAACAGCTAAAAGAACGTTCTTTAGAAATAAGAAAGCGTTATCACGAATTAGAATTATCGCATCACGGAAGTGAATGGACAATTGAAGAAGATGCACTAGCATTTTTGACAGATGCCGGCTTAGTTGGGCGTAACGTAATGTCGCAGCAGGGAAGATGGCCAAAAGGAAATACAGAACAAGAACTCAAACATAAATTAGGAGAATCGATTTGGTGGCTTACAATTTTAGCCGAAAGAATGAATATTGATATTGAAAAAGCGACTGAAGAATTCTTATCCAGCACCGAAAATTTACTGGGAAAATAATTTTTATAGTTTGAATCGTTTTTGCCAAATGACAAATTTTGCACCAATAACTTTGATTAACTTGCCTCTATGAAAGAATTTATAGATTATATATTGCAATTTGGAACTTTAAATCAGCATCAGCTGGATTTAATTGCGAGTAAAACAACTGTACTGGAACTTAAGAAAGAGGAATATTTTTCGGAAGCTGGAAAAATTGCGCAGCAAGTCGGTTTTGTTTTAGACGGAATTACCCGCGTTTGTTATTACAACAATAGAGGTGAAGAAATTACCAAATATTTTATCGACGAAAATAATCTGGTTGTTGACATGGAAAGTTTCGACAATGATATTTGTTCCAATGCTTATGTGCAGGCAATAACAGATTGTAAACTGCTGGTTTTTTCTAAAAAAGACTGGAGGGAACTTTTAGAAACAATTATTGGCTGGGACGCTATTGTGCACAGAATTATTTCAAAAGCATTGAGACAAAAAGTAGAAAGAAGAAGTCCGCTGGTTTCAGAAGATGCCACTACACGTTATTTAATGTTTCTGAAAATTTATCCAAACGTTATCAATCGCATTCCGTTATCTTATGTGGCTTCTTATTTAGGAATTACACAATCGTCATTAAGCAGAATTAGAAAAAATATCAGTTAAAATTGCTTTTTGCCAAATGACAAATGATTCCATTTTCAAAGTAACCAACTTTGTATTATAATTTTAAAACAAATTAAAAATGAAATCAGTATTAATAACAGGAGCAAACAGAAGCATAGGATTAGAAATAACAAAACAACTTTCAAAGCAAGGATTGTTTGTTTATTTAGGAAGCCGCGATCTTGAAAAAGGAAATGAAGTTGTAAAACAATTAAACAAAGATGGATTTCAAAACATAAAAGCCATTGAGATTGATGTTACCAATCCGGATTCTATTTTAGCAGCAAAGAATATTGTAGAAAACGAGCAGGGAAAATTAGATATCCTGATTAATAATGCAGGAATAAGCGGCGGTCAGTTTCCTCAAACGGCTTCAGATACCAGCGTAAAAGACATTAAAGATGTATTTGAAACAAACTTTTTTGGTGTTATAAGTGTTACTCAGGCTTTTTTAGAATTACTTAAAAAATCAGACAGTCCGAGAATCAGTAATATTACTTCGGGACTTGGTTCTTTGACTTTGCATAGTGATCCAACTTGGAAATATTACGATTTCAAATCGGCAGCTTATGGAACTTCAAAATCAGCATTAAATGCATATACCATTGTACTGGCTTTTGAACTAAAAGATTTGTCTTTTAAAGTAAATGCAATTGATCCGGGTTACACCGCAACAGATTTTAATCATCATAGTGGACCAGGAACTGTAGAAAGTGCAGCATCATTCATTATTAAACATACGGTAACAGATGAAAACGGACCAAATGGGCAGTTTTTTAGTAATGATATTGAAGATGAAACAGGAGTAAGTCCTTGGTAAGACTAAAAAAAATAATTTAATGAAAAGACTCCAAATCTATATTTGGAGTCTTTTTTATTTTAATGCAAACTGAATTTATTCATATTTCAGATATTTCAAAACATCAACTTTTGTTGCCTGATAAGCCCTTGAAAGAACAACTAATAACGTTAATGAAAGTAAAGCAGTAAATCCAATTAAAAAAGGATACATAGAAATGGTAATTCTATAGGCGAAATTCTCCAGCCATTTATTTAGTAAATAATAAACAGGAAATAAAGCAATTAAAAAACCAATGATGCAGAAAAAGATATACTGTTTACAAAGTTCTATTAATAAAACATTCGTTTCTGCACCAAGAGTTTTTCTAATAGCGATTTCTTTCATTCGTCTTTCAATCGAATAAGAAGCCAAAGCAAATAATCCGAAAAGCGCAATTGTAATTACGATAATGTTCAATAAAGAGAAAAGATTTTTTTGTTTTACATAACTGCTGTATGACTTTTTATATTCTTTATCTACAAAATCATATAAAAACGGATAATCAGAATCAACTTTTTTTGTCCACAAATTTTCTATATCGGCTATATTCTGCGACATGGTTTTAGGATCAGCTGTTACATAAATATTGTTCAAAAGGTTCGTAAACCACGGTACACTTTTAAAATGAAATATAGTCACAGGAGGTATGGCTTCGCCGGGATTTCCAATATTAAAATCTTTTACAACTCCTACGATAATGGCTGCTTTTCCGTCCCAGTTAATTTTTTTTCCTATTGGATCTTTCTCGTTTAATAATTTTAAAGCGGTTTCATTAATCAGCATAGAATTAATAGTATCCTGAGAATAATCAGGACTTAAATAGCGTCCTTTAACTATTTTTATTTTCATCATTTCAAGAAGGCCAAAGTCTACCGGAATATTATTTCCGTCTATATTTATATCTTTATGATGATATGAAATTACTGATTTTGCACCGTTTCCCAAAACAAATCCGCCGCCGGAAACTTGTTTTACTCCCTTAATACGCAGCAATTCATTTTTAATGCCGTTGTATTTGCGCATTCTGTCTTCATTACTAATTTTTTCACCATAAATATTTCGATAAGAGATATTCAGAATCTGGTTTCCGTTAAAACCGACATCTTTTGAGTTCATATAATTAATCTGCTGATATACTATATAAGAACCAATAATAAAGAAAGCTGCCACAGCAAATTGAAAAATCAACATTCCGTTTCGAAGCCAGATACCATTTTTACTTCGGGCAAAATTTCCTCGCAATACTTTTAAAACATCAAAGTTTGAAACATATACCGCCGGAAAAATTCCTGCTGCAATTATCATTATAATAAATATAACGAAAAGCTGCAGATAAAACTGATTGCTTTGTAATACAAGTGTTTTTTCTAAAAAAACATTGTAATATGGCAGGGAAAGTTCTACAATAACAAGCGATATTAAAATAGAAAACAATGAAATGATGGCAGTTTCAAAAATAAACTGTTGTATGATTTCTATTTTCGAAGCTCCAATGATCTTTCGAACACCAACTTCCTTAGCTCTTTTTACAGCATTTGCAGTAGCAGAATTGACATAGTTTACAATTGATAGTATTAAGACTAAAATTGATAATCCAGCAAAAATCAATAATAACTGATAATTTCCGTTGGATTCTATCAAACCACCGGTTTTAGTATGTAAACGAACAATCGATAAAGGTTCTAAATGAGGTTTTACTTCTCCAAATTTTTGAATAAATTCTTGCGGACTCATGCCTTGAGCTTTGGCCCGCGGCATCATCATGTTCTCATAATAAACTTTAGCCAGATTTTTTGTAACGATTTCTGAATCAGTTGGTTTTTTTAATTTTAATAAAAGAATAAACTGAAAGTTCCCCCATTGCTGAATGCTGTTTTTTACTCGTGTGTCCATGAAATTGACTACACACGAAGGATTAAAAACCGATTTTTTATCCAGTTTGTAAACACCTCTAACAATTAAAACCTGATTTTGTAAAATAACCTTTTTCCCTAAAGCGCTCTCGCTTCCAAAAAGCTGCTGCGACAAATCCTGGGATATACTAATACTATTTACATCAGGCAGTGCATTTTTTATATTTCCTTCAATAAAGGAATAAGGAAAATATTCGAAAAAGTTTTTCTGTGCTATAACAATTTTGTCAGACTGTACTTTTTTATTATTGTAATGAATAATTTCATTATCGTAATTGCCATTTAAATAACAAAAAGATTCGACTTCCGGACTTGTATTTTTTATGGCAGAGCCGATAGGTGCAGAACTTGAAGCCCAATATGTGGTTGGGTCCATTTGATTGGCTACTAAAAATACATTGTCTTTGTTCGGGTTCCATTGATCATAACTCTGTTCGTCGTTCCAATACAAAATTGCAAAAATTAAACCCGCAATTCCAATACTCAATCCCAAAACATTCAAAACCGTAAACAGCTTATTGTTTTTTATATGATACGTAAAAACATTAATCCAATTTTTCAGCATGACCTTATTTTTTAGAAGTTACTAAAACATCCACATTTCTCTGATTCAATTTTTCAGAAAGAATAACACCATCTTTCATTAAAATTATTTTCTGCGAAAAAGAAGCGTCATAATCAGAATGCGTCACCATCAAAATTGTAGAACCGGCAGCATGAAGATCTGTCAATAATTCCATTACTTCATTTCCGTTTTTACTATCCAGATTTCCTGTAGGCTCATCGGCAAGTATAATTTTAGGGTCATTAATTAAAGCCCTTGCAACCGCTACACGCTGCTGCTGCCCGCCCGAAAGCTGTTGCGGAAAATGTTTCAAACGATGTGAAATACCTAAAACTGTTGCAATATGCTCTATTTTTTTCTTTCTTTCAGATGACGGAACATTATTGTAAATCAAAGGCAGTTCGATATTATCATAAACCGATAATTCATCAATTAAATTAAAATTCTGAAAAATGAACCCAATATTTTCTTTTCTGGCTTTCGATTTTAATTTCTCTTTCAGGCCAATCATTTCCTGTCCCAGCAATTCATAACTTCCGCCAGAAGCGCTGTCTAATAATCCGATGATATTTAATAAAGTCGATTTCCCGCTTCCGGACGGTCCCATTATCGAGACAAAATCACCTTCGTTTATGGTTAATGAAATTTCGCTTAAAGCATTTGTTTCTACTTCTTCGGTTCTAAAAATTTTAGAAAGTTTTTTGATCGTAATCATAATTGATTTTTTAATGTTTGATTGCTATTCGTTTTCTGATTTTTTTGTCTTCTGAAGTAAAAGAAACACACCCGAAAATTAAGATAATTAACAATGCGATTTATAGATATTTATTTTGCTATTTTTACTTTCAGAAGGCTTTAATAATTAATGATTTACAAGTCTAAATGTGATTTTCATGCCAAAAAATTAAAGTTTGTAACTGCCTTATTTTTAAAATTTTATTATCCGAAAAAAAGCTATAGTGTCCACAATTGGACACCTTTTGTCCAAAACCGAACAAAAATGAAAAAGACAAACGCATCAATATTAATCATCGACGATCAGGAAGACATTCTTTTTGCATCAAAAGTGTACTTGAAAAAGTATTTTGAGAACATTCATACACTTAATAATCCAAAAAAAATAGTCGAATTATTGTCGAAAAATACCATCGATGTCGTTTTGCTCGACATGAATTACAGAATAGGTTTTGAAGATGGAAGAGAAGGTTTATACTTGCTGAAAGAAATAAAAACGCTTTCGCCGAAAACTGTTGTGATATTAATGACCGCTTTTGGTAAAGTAGAAACGGCTGTTGAAGGATTAAAATCGGGCGCTTTTGATTATATCTTAAAACCCTGGGAAAATAAAAAACTTTTAGAATCTGTAAAACAAGCCGTTGATAAATCCCGAAAAGAACAAAAAAAGAACAAAGAGATTGAAACCGATAATGACTTTTTTATTGGCACTTCTGAAATAATAAAAAAAGCATATTCGCTCGCCGATAAAGTCGCTAAAACAGATGCCAACGTTTTAATTCTTGGAGAAAACGGAACAGGAAAATTTGTTTTGGCACATCATATTTACAGCCAGTCTGAAAGAAAAAATAATCCATTTATAGCGGTTGATTTAGGTTCGCTGAATTCGAATATTTTCGAAAGTGAATTATTCGGCTACGCAAAAGGCGCTTTTACCGATGCAAAAATTGATACGCCCGGACGTTTTGAAATGGCGCAGAATGGAACTATTTTTTTAGATGAAATAGGAAACGTTCCACTGCATTTGCAATCTAAATTATTGCAGGTTATTCAAACCAAAACCGTAACAAGATTGGGAGAAACTAAAGCAAGACCTTTGAATGTTAGAATCATTACGGCAACCAATTTGAATCTAAAACTGGAAGTTGCAGATAAAAATTTCAGAGAAGATTTGTATTATCGCATTAATACGATGGAGATTGTACTGCCGCCGCTTCGGGAACGAAACGAAGATAAAATTCCGCTGGCAGAATATCTTCTGGATAAAATGATTGAAAAATACGGAAGAAGTGAAATTACTTTTGATAAAAAGGTTTTGGAACAAATTGAAAAACACGCCTGGAACGGAAACATCCGTGAAATGGAAAATAAAATTGAACGCGCAGTTATTCTTTGCGAAAACAATACAATCACAGTTTCTGATTTAGATTTAGAAACCATAACTCCTTATGATGAAAACCCGGATGATATACAGCTTTCTTCTGTAGAAAAGGCGACGATTGAAAAAGCACTTCTTAAGCACAATAATAATATCAGTAAAACTGCCGATGAATTAGGTTTGTCAAGAGGTTCTTTATACAGACGTTTAGAGAAATATAACATCAATATTAACTAGTATGTTTAAAACACTGCAAACTTATAAACTGCTCTTTTTTCGATTGATCGCCATTGTTTTGGGAATCGAAATTTCGATTTATTTCTTTAAAATTGATTTGCTTTTTACGGGAATATTTGGCCTTTTTATTGTTTTTCTGCTCATTCGCGAAATGTATTTTTATGTTCGCAATTTTGTCCTCATTTATGATAAAACCATTTCTTCAATTCTGCAGGATGATTTTTCGTCAGATTTCACCAAACATAAAGGCGATAAAAATTACGGAGATTTATTTCAATTGTACGATACTTTGAAAAGCAGACAAAACGAACAAATTTCAAAAGACATTATTTACAGCTCTATTTTAAATAATATCGAAACCGGAATTATCATTTTAGAAAAACAAGAAAATGACTGGGATATATTTTTGATGAATGATTATTTCTCGTCTCATTTTAATGTTCCTAAAGTTTCGAAATGGAAATATCTTAAAAATCAATTACCATCACTTTGTGAAATTATTGAAGAAGATGATTTTCATGAAATAAAAACGTCTGTAGAAATTAGTATAAACGAACAAGCCGCACAGACTTTTGTTTTGCAGGCCTCCAAAACAGAAATTTATGAACGAGAATATTGTATTGTTTTACTCGATTCTATTCAAAATGTAGTCGAGAAAAAAGAAAAAGATGCGTGGGTTAATTTGATGAAAGTGATTTCGCATGAACTTTTAAATTCGATAACGCCCATTCGTTCTATTTGTCAAAACCTGCAGGATTTGGTTGAGCAGGATTCACTTTCGGCAGAAGATTTAGAAGATATCAAAAACAGCGTCGAAACCATGTTAAGACGAAGTGATCATTTGCAGAAATTTGTTGAAGGTTATCGAAAATTAGCCATGCTTCCGTCTCCAAAAAAACAAAAAATAGAGCTACAGCCTTTGATTGAGAATTGTCTGCAAATCATGAATCCGTTATTTAAAAAAGACGGAATTGAAGTTGTAAACGCAATTTCACTAAAACGTCCAATTAATGTTGACCCGCAGCAAACGGAACAAGTTATCATTAATCTTTTAACGAATGCTGTTTACGCCTTAAAAAGTACAACTCAAAAACAAATTCTAATTTCGGCAGAAGCCAAAGAAAACAGAACTTACATTAAAATCACCGACACCGGAAGCGGAATCGAAAAAGAAATTGAAAATAAAGTTTTCCTGCCCTTCTTTACCACCCGAAATGAAGGCGCCGGAATTGGTTTAACGCTTTCTAAAAATATTATAGAAGCGCATGGCGGTTATGTTTCGTTTAAAACTGAGAACGGGAAAACGGTTTTTGAGATTTGTTTGGTGGAGGGATGAAGTTATTGATGATAAGGTTCGGTGAAGATATTTCTTATATTAGCTCATGAAATAAGTTAAAAAGTATTTAAATGAAACACATTACGAAAGATATAATACTGAATATTGCATGGATTTTGTGCTTCAGTTTATTGGCCTATGTGCAAATTGAACGGCTGAAAGAACCATGGGAAAAATCACTATTCGCAACACTTAGTATAATTACAGTATTATTATTCATAAAAAATGTAAGCAGGATTAAATATTATACGCTCATTGATGATGTTTTAACTATTCGTCAAATATTCTCGAAGCCGAAACAATACAGTTTAAAAACTGTTTCAGGTTGGAGTGAAAATCAGTATGAATTATTAGGTTTTAAAACGGGACGAAATATAATTTTAAAAACAAAAGAAGGATCAAAAATCAATTTAGTCAAAAGGAATTCTAAAGATTTTGAAAAGCTTTCAGATTATTTGAATGAAAATTTTCCCGAATCGTTTGAAAAAGAGTAGATAAAAATTGATTATTATTAGTTTAGTCCCTACGGGACAAATATTTTGGTTTGATTGTTTTTTCTACCGATATTTAATTTCTACGAAATACTCCGTTAGGAGTTAAATATCGGTAGAATAAAAAAGGAACCCGCAAAGAATATCCCGTAAGGGATTATATATAAAACGAACCAAATGATAAAAAATATACTCGCCCTTATTTTTAGTTTTTGTTTAACTGCCTGCTTTTCACAAAATGATATAAAAGAAAATAGCGATGAGTTTATTAATTCACAAATTGAATCTAAAATACCTGATTTAAAATCCTTAGTTGAATCAAATGTAATGAATCCATTTACAAAGAAATTGTATTCAGATTTTGCAATTGACACTTTTAGAATTGGATATTATTTTAGAAATAAGAACAGGAAAGTTCCTGTAAATTATAAACAACAAGTTGATTTAGTTAAGCATGTGACAAGCAGGTATGAAAAAGTAATTAATAAATACTATCAATTATTAAAGGTAAAGTCAACAGAAACTCAGAAAAAAGCTCTGATAAAATCTCAGAACGCCTGGGAAATTTTTAAGAAAGAAGAATCTCTGTGGATTTTAACCCGCTTAAGAGATGATTGGTTTGATTACAACTACTATTTAGATTATTGTAATATCATGAAACAAAGAATGATAATCTTGTTTGATTGTTACATTGATTTTGAAGAACATGGCAATTATTGAAATACAAGGTATTATGTTTGTCTAGTTCCCTACGGGACAAATATTTAGCATTCATTGTTTTTTTTCTACCGATATTTAACTCCTGCCGGAGTATTTCGTAGAAATTAAATATCGGTAGAAAAAAGAAGACCCAATAAATGAATAATACTCCGTTAGGAGTTAAATATCGGTAGCAAAATATCGGTAGAAAAAAATAAGAGCCCAATAAAAAATATCCCGTAGGGATTATACTCATATCTAATAAAAAACCTCCAAAATTATTCCTCAATAATTTTTTTTCGATGTTCAATTCCCCAATCAGTCAAATTATTAATGATTGTCTGCAGCGTTTTTCCATGATCTGTAAGAACATAATGAACACTTACAGGCTGTGTGTCAAGAACCAATCTTTTAATTAGTTTATTTACTTCCAGTTCTTTTAATTCCTTACTCAGCATTTTGTTTGAAATGCCAACAACATCATTCAGGATATCCGAAAACCTTCTTTCGTTATAATAACAAATAGAAGAAATAATAGATATTTTCCATTTTCCGCTCAACACATCCATTGAATCCTGCACAGCCATCATCTCTTTTTTGTGCTTCTCTTTCTCGCGTAAATTACATTCCATAAGGTTACTTTGTTACTCCAAGGTTACTGTTACTTTTAGTTACAAAGTTACTAAAATAAATTAAACTGACATAAATTTGCATCAGTAAACATAATTTAAAATTATAAAAATGAGCAAATTAAAAAATAAAGTAGCAATTATTACAGGCGCTTCAAAAGGAATTGGGGCCTCTATTGCTAAATATTTTGCAGCAGAAGGTGCAAAAGTTGTAGTGAATTACGCATCAAGTAAAGACGATGCAGACAAAGTAGTAAAAGCAATAAAAGATAACGGAGGAACAGCAATTGCAGTTCAGGGCGATGTTTCAAATGAATCTGATGTAAACAGACTTTTTGAGGAAACCAAAAATGCTTTTGGGACATTAGATATTTTGGTAAACAATGCAGGAATTTACCAATATGCACCAATTGAACAATTGTCTGCGCAATCTTTCCATTCGCAATTTAATATTAATGTTTTAGGATCATTACTTTCAATTCAGGCGGCTTTAAAATTGTTTGGAGAAAAAGGCGGAAACATAATTAACATCAGTTCAGAAGCTGGTAAATCGCCACTACCAACAGGCTCTGTATATTCTGCAACCAAAGCAGCTTTAGACGCTATTACAATTTCTTTATCCAAAGAATTTATCGGAAGAAATATCAGAATCAATTCTATTTTGCCAGGAATAGTAGAAACAGAAGGTTCACATTCTGCAGGTTTTATTGGCAGTGAAGCCGAAACAAAATTTGTTGCCAGCACACCTCTTGGACGTACCGGACAGCCGGAAGATATTGCAAAAGTAGCTGTATTTCTAGCCTCTGATGATTCAGGGTGGATTACCGGAGAGAAAATTTCTGTTTCGGGAGGGATTTTCGGATTATAATTTATTTCCAATTTTTAAAAAGAACAAAATGAGCAAATTAAAAAATAAAGTAGCCGTAATTACTGGAGGTAATAGCGGAATAGGTTTTGGTATTGCAGAAGCATTCAAAAACGAAGGAGCTTCCGGAGCTATAACCGGAAGAAATGAAATAACATTAAATGATGCAGTTGCAGCTTTAAAATCAGATTTTATAGGTATTGCGGGTGATGTAACCAAAAGTGAAGACTTAGAAAATGTATTTAAAAAGACTTTTGATAAATTCGGAAAAATAGATGTATTGGTAGTAAATGCGGGCGGTGTAGTCGACGGCGTTCCTATGGCTGATATCGAAAATATTACCGAAGAAGGTTATGACCGATATATGGATTTGAATTTGAAAAGTTCTTATTTTACCGTAAAAAAAGCACTTCCCTATTTAAATGATGGTGCATCAATTATACTTATCGGATCGAGTGCGGCACATCGGGCAGCGCCGGGAATGGCAATTTATTCGGCAGCAAAAGCAGCAATTATATCATTGGCAAAAGGTTTATCATTAGATTTATTACCAAGAAAAATACGTGTGAATACACTTTCACCCGGATCTATCGACACGCCTGTATTTGGAAAATTAGTACCGGAAGAACACTTAGATGCTGTAAAACAAATGTGGATAGACATTACTCCTGTAGGCAGACAAGGTCTTCCATCAGACATTGGAAACGCTGCTGTATTTCTGGCGTCAGATGATTCTGCTTTTATTGTTGGAACAGAAATCTTATCAGATGGAGGTTTAACCAATATCAGTTTAATGAAATAAAATAGTAACATCTTTTAAAATGAAAAACTCCAAAATCAAATGACTTTGGAGTTTTCTATTTTATCTAATTATTTTTAAATATGCGGTATAAACATCATCTTTAATAGAAGTTCGCATATAATATAAATCTTCATCTTTGGTGCTTAAATCAAATTTAATTAAACCGGCATCACAATAATAAAATATAGTATCATCAACCGGAAATTCAATATTTGAAATAGGCTGCGTTGTTAATTTTAATTCAAATGCAATTTCACCATTGTTTATGTCCAGCTGAAAAAGTCTTCCTTTTTTAGTATATCCCCAAATATTATCACTGTCTTCGGTTATGTATTCTACATTATCATTTTGAAAATCTCTTTTCCAAATTTCAGTTCCCGTTTTAGAATCTACAGCATATACCGAAGAAACTGTTGTGCCTTGCGCTGCAAAATATAATTTTTTGTCTTTAGTGAAGATGCGTTCCTTAATGTTATACTGATCCTCAGGTAATTTAAATTGCCATAAAACATCTAGTTTATCTGGAGTTAAGGCGAAAAGTACATCTTTTTCATTTGCGATAAAAACATTTTCGCCATCGGTTACAGGTTTGCTGTGCATACTTTGGTCAAAGCTTTTTTGAGTAAGGACTTTTCCTGTATTGGCATCAAAAACATATAAATTAGTCGCACTCGGAACAAAAACTTTGTTGTTAAAAAATAATACCGGAATATCGTTAGTTGGAGTATCCAGCTTGTAAGTCCATGCTAAACTTCCATCTTTTGTATCAAGTGCATAAATATTACTGCTTCCGTTTTGGTTTTGAGCAGTTAGATATAGCTTTCCATTATTTACAACCGGAACCTGATCTTTAAGAACAATTTGATCTGTGATATTTCCTAATCTTGATTTCCAAAATACATCACCACTTTGATTATCTACGGCAACAATTTCACCATTTATAAATGGAATGTACACAACGCCATTAGCGATAGTTACTTTATTGGCGCACATTTCGGTAAAAGGACTTGTCGCTTTTACAGTCCAGCCAATTTGTTCAGATTCTAAATCGTATGAAAAAAGAGCACCGTCGTAGTCATAAATTAGAATCGACGCTTCGTCTAAAGGAACTTTTTTAAGTGCGCTTACAACTTTATTCGTGACCTGTTCAGTAGGCGGTAAAGTTTTATTATTAGTATTGGTAGTTTTTGATGCGGCTGGCGTTTGCCCAAACGTATTTATAACAGCAAATACAAATAAAAGAGTTATTAGGTTTGTTTTCATTTTTAAGATTTGGGTTTGATGATTTGATTTTCTTTTCAGCAAAAAAGCTGCCAAACAAAATAATATCCAGATCAAATATAGTTAAAAATTGTTATTGGGTTTTAGAAGTTATTAAAGATGAAACGGCTAACAATCCTTGTTGAAAATCTCCAAAAAATATTACAAAAGAATCTCCAATGAATGACGAAGTTTGTTTAGTTTTATCGGATGAACAAAAAAACATTGGAATTGCTCTCCTGTTTTTTGGGAATATTATATAAAAGCCATTAAAAAACTTAAAATGAAAATCGTAAAATTATTTTTAATTGTACTTGTTTTTGCATCATGTAAAAAACAAACTGAATTTATCAAAACACAAACAATTCAATCAGAAATAGACAATTTAAAAACTAAATTAGAAATAGACAAATTCATTCAAAAAAGTGATACGAATTATAAAAAATACAAATTAAAAATTCTTCAGGATTTTAATAGACATTATGAGAATGATAGTGCCAATAAAATTTTAGCAAATAAGCTTAATGTCAAAACATTTTATACAAAAGCTGATTTTGACAATAACGGTTATACTGATTTGCTTGCTATTGGGGATAATCATACTTGTTTTTCTGATGAAGAATCATGTAGTTTTTCGCCAATTGTAGTAATGAATTATGGGAAAGATAAAACCAAAATATATTGATTTAGAGTGGGGGAAATCAATTGTGCCAAAAGTTGAATATATAAATTCTCAGCCTTTTTTAGCTATCTACAAGAAAAAATTTGATTTGAAAAAAGAATCTTATTTTGATTCAAAAACTGTTTTAACTTTTAAATTTGGCAATTTCTTAGAATACAATGAAAACCCGAAGAAGAATAAAATTACCAAAATTGAATTTAGTACTTCGGGTTGTTTTGGAACCTGTCCGGTTTATAAATTAACATTAAATAGAGATTCCTTATCAGTATTTAATGCTCGATACTATAACTTCAATGGAAATGAAAAAATTACTTATGGTGAAGAAGAAGGAACGTTTTTGACAAAGATTAGTAAAACTGAATTTGACAAATTAGAAGAATATTTAAATTACTGTGATTTTGAAAATTTAAATAAGGAATATTTCGTAATGCATACTGATGATCAAACTGGAGATTTAAAAATAACTTTTAATAATGGTAAAGTAAAAACTATAAGTGATTATGGAATGGTTGGGACTTACAGTTTAAAAAACCTTTATGAAAAGCTGGCGAAATTAAGATTTAGCGAAAAATGGAAGAAAAATTAATTAACCGAGCTGAGGCGAGTGTTTCACTTATTTATAAACTGTATTCACGAATGAGGCATTTGCGTCAGCAGGGTTAATTAATTTTATTACTTAACAGCCGCCCTTGCGAGGAATACGTTTAAAAATTACTTTATTATCTCGTTCTACATAGCTGCCCGATATTATTGGATACGAATACTTGGGCGCATATGATACACCATGGCTTTTTAAAATTATTGTGTCGTTAACTTTCAGACTGTACAATTGCTGAAGTTGGGACTTTTCTGGCTCAAATCTCAGAATATAATCTTCGCCATCAATCCTGGCCATCACTCCGAAACCTAATAATGATCCGGGCGGAAGAGAAAGAGACGTTATAACAGCCTCCATATTGGTATTCTTGCTTATTTTAGCAGCTCCGGCAAGCACTTTTTTCCCTCGGGGAGACATTTCCCAGTTTTTGAACTTTACACCATCAGGGGTTGCTTCCCATTTTTTCAATTTGGTTTTCCTTTCAGCAATAGAGAGCGTCTTTGAAATTGGTTTTTTAGGAGTTTCATTTTTAGTTTCACAATTTGTAAAAACTAGTCCACTTACCACAACTAGCGGTAAGATCAGTGCATAAATGATTTTTTTCATATTTTTTTTAGGTTTAATTAAAATAGATCTATCTCCTGATAAATCTTGTTCATGTAAGGCATTCTTTTTATTTTTTACAATCTTTAAACTTGTTTTAACAAAATTACTTTGATATATTTCAGCCTGAGGAGTTTAGATTGTAAATAAAAATGTAAACTTTGTAAATAAAAACTTGACACTATGTATCATAGTCGAAATCTCCTTTACGGAAAAGGCAAGTACATCTTTGGATTGATACTGCTTTTGTTTATATCTGCAATCTGCACAGTTTTCAGTATGTCTGATAATGACGACTTTGCTATTGCAAGAAGGGAAATTTTGCTTCGCAGAATTGGTCATGAACTACTTTTACAATCGGGAGATAAAACATCAAGAGTTCTTCCTGTAAAAAAGATTGCTGAAAATGAGTATCAAATCAGGTTTGAGAATGATTTTACTTTTCAAACAGATTCTTTGGTGAATATTACGCAGCGTTTGTTAGCCCAAGATCCACTCGCACGTGATTATGTTGTTAATGTAGTGAACTGTGAAAATACCAGTGTAGCTTATGGATATGCTATATCAAAAAATAAGAAAGATGATATTGTACCATGTAAAGGAAGAAAACAGCCCAAAGCATGTTACATGATTAACATCAAATTTAAACCACTTGGTATATATACAGCAAAGAATAAATATTTTTTGGTAGGCGGTTTGTCATTTTTAGCATTTGTCGGATTTGTTTTTTTTAGATCTGCAAAGCCAAAAGCAACTTTACCTAATGATTCTGCTAATTTGTTCACTTTAGGTTCGGTATTATTTGATGCGAAAAACCGTAAGCTGATCATAAATGAAAATACATTAGACCTCACCGGAACAGAAACCCGTTTATTGCTCATTTTTGCATCATCTCCTAACGAAACCATAGCAAGAAGCCGACTGCAAAAAGAGATATGGGAAGATGAAGGTGTTATTGTGGGCCGTAGTCTGGATATGTTCATATCAAAACTTAGAAAAAAACTGGAACATGATCCAAATGTCCAAATTATTGTTATACGCGGAAAAGGGTATAAGCTTAATATTACTTCTTAAGTTCATGCACAAGCGAGATAAGTTAGTTAAGATATTCTAAGCTAGATTTGAAGAAGCTTTCAAGTAAAAAAGCTTAATTTTTTTTATAGAGTATTAAGAAATGAATAAGAGGTTTTGCAAATAATCTTATATTCGCTTTTAAATAAAATTGGTTAATAAAGAGAAAAACTATTATAAACTACAAAACAACCAGAGTTAAATTACAACACTAATTATGCAAGAAGAAATAACGAAACATTCAAACAAAATTTATAAAACTGTGAAAAATTCAGAACATACATTGGGAGAGAAAGTAAAAGAAATTATTATAGAAATATTCATAATCGTTTTTGCCGTGACGCTTTCAATATGGTTGCACAGTTGGAGTGAGCACAGACACCAACAAGAAGAAGTATCTGTGTTTCTTACTAATTTAAAGAATGATTTACAGAATGACGTAAAAAGTATCGACAATGAAATGGAAGCATACCAAATGACAAACCAAAGCTATGAGAAGATTTTGGCATTAACGACTTCCCAACTGGATAGTATTTATAAGTCGAAAGGCAAAGTTAATTTTCCAATTCATTCACATGGACAAACACTGAGTATTGGTAATTATGAAGGTTTTAAGTCAAGTGGCAAAATTGGCTACATTGAAGACGAAAAATTAAAACAGAAAATTTTAAATTATTACCAAATATTTGTGCCGGCTGTTAACGAAGTTGATAAAATATACAATGATTTTTTGATTAAGTGTTTTGATAAAACGATAGAAAATGCAGATAAATCTGAAAAAGAATTATATTCAGACCCGAAATATAAAAAAACGCTTGAGTATCTTGTTAAACTAGGAAACAATAATCTTAGGGTTTATAACGAAAATACAAAACCACTTGCAGTTGAACTTATTAAAGAAATTGACAAAGAGTTAAATAAATAAAAAAGTTGAAGCATAAAAAAACTCCATTATTTCTAATGGAGTTTTTTTATGCTTTAAAAGGTTATTTTCCTTTTACTATTTTTTCAAGATATTCAACTTTATCTTTTTCTGCCTGGATCAAACGTTCATAAAGTTTTTCTTTTTCTTGATAAAGTTCTACAACTTTATCAAGCGGATTAAAAGTAGGTTGAAAATTGACTGCATTTAATGTTGAACTGTCGTGACTATTAAATGTATTATTAATGATGCTTAGTATGTTTTCGTCGCTGTAATTTTTAATACCTTCAGCTGTAACGCCAAGTGCTTTTGCAACTGCCGTAAGCTTTTCTTCATCAATAGTTTCGCTATTTTCCATAGCAGAAATAGCTTGTTGATTTGTTCCTAAAGCTTGTGCCAAAGCTTCCTGTTTCATATCACGAAGTTCGCGTATACGACTGATGTTTCTTCCAATGTGTTTTGGTCTTGATAGTGTGCTCATAATTCAAAGATAATAATTAAGTATAATAAACAGGAACTGTAAAAAACAGGTTTTAAATGTATGTTACAGTTGTTCTTTGGGAGCGGTAAACAAAAATACAATTTTTCTGATAAGTATTTTTAAACCGAAACACTTTTACTCTGTCTTATTTCTTTCAATAAGATTTGCCATATTAGAATTAAACAACGGAAGATTTTCATCTAAAGAAGAAAAGAAATCAAGATCGGCATTTTCTACTTCAATAAGAGCTTTTTGCAAAATTGTTTCGCCTGTATTTGTTAATCGAATGGTTTTTGCCCTTGTATCAGTTTCATGTTCATGTCTGGTAATAAAACCTTTTTCTTCTAGCGTTCGCAATACTTTTGAAACCATCATTCTGTCGGCATTACTCTGATTCGCAATATCAATTTGTGTTACAGAATCACTTTTTTTTGAAAGCCAGCCCAAAGCAGCCAGCAGCACAAATTGAGTCTGTGTTAAATCTAACGGATCTAAAACTTTTTTTAGTTTGCGCTGCCAAAGCATTGTTAGCTGCCCAAGTAAATACCCGGGGCTGTCTTTTGGACTTTTAAAATGAAAATTAATTTCCTTAGCCATAATAATGTTGAAGCATTTGTGTCAATATTAAAATCAAGTTCATTGATTTCAAAGATAGCCATCAGAACTTTTAATAGATTAGATAACAGAAATTTTTTCTTTCTTAATCTGTTTCTAAAATTACTGATATTTACTTTTATTTTGTCTCCAAAAAAGTAAGTTTATAGCCGTCAAGATCTTTTACGTGAAAAGCTCTTCCAAACGGAGTTTCTATAATTGGTCCCGCTGTTGTTATTCCGTTTTCGATAAATTTCTCTTTTAATTCGTCTACATTTTCGGTAACAGCAAACCAAAGCGCTACGCCAACTCCTAATTCTCGATCTTCTAAAGGTTCAAGCGGAGTACGAATAGCAAAACTTGCTTTTCCTTCGTCGTACTTAAAAATACAAGCCTGCGGATTAGTATTTCCAACTTCAAACCCTAATTTCTTTTCGTAGAAGTCTTTTGATGCTTCTAAATTTTTTACCTGTAGTGATGCAAATGTAAGTTCTCTCATTTTTTTTAAAATTAAATTGTTGTCGCAAATATAATATACACGACAACAATATGCAAATGAATTTGCTTTTTTGTTTTTAATTTTTAGAAGTTACACAATCTTGTCATTTCGACTGAAAGGAGAAATCGCACTAGAAATTCTACAAAGTATGTCGCCAATCTTTGTCGATTCCCGAGTGCTATTTCTCCTTTCAGTCGAAATGACAATGCTTTGTGTTTATTTGAATTAATACAAAAGTTGTCGAAAAATAAGCATAAAAAAACTCCTTAATTTCTTAAGGAGTTTCTTGGTGGTCCTTACGAACCTGTTTACGAACCATTTTTTGCATGATTTGAAAAAAATTTCGATGAAATAATTTATTTAAACATGTACATACCTTGAAACCATAAGCTAGTTATCGCACAGATATTTCTTATATTAGCAAATCAGAATCTTATTCTGGTACAAAGACATAATATTTGTTTTCATTAATGCAATTTTAATGTCTACAAACAATTGATCTGAAGTTTTGCTCAGAATCAAAAAACAAACTACTAATGAAACTTTTTAAAGACTTCAAATCTTACAATGATTACATTGGTTTAGACAAACCATTGGACAACGACATTGATGTTGGTTATTACTACCCTCCAAAGATGCTTTTGAAATCAGAAGCTGTAATGGTTGATTTTTACAGAATTTCGATCAAAATAAATTTTCAGAGTAAAATCACGCCCACAGAGAAACCAATTAATGCTGTATTTTTCAATAGTCCCGAGTTGGTTTTGACTGCAGGCTGGGATGTTGAACCAACTTATACCGGAATGTATTTACAGCTTTCTAAAAAAATAATTGAGGAAAACCGTTTTTTATTTAAGACCTATTTAGACTATGGACAACACGAGGCATTATATTTAACAGAAGAAGAAATAGAAGAGATTAGTCTGGTTTTTAAATTAATGATAAAATATTACGAAAGCGATAAAAAACATTTTGCCGTTTTACTTTCTTATGTAAATGTTTTGGTTTCGTTAGTTGAAGCATTTTACAAAAGACAGTTTTCAACCGATCCAAAACAATATAATCACATCATATCCGATTTCCAGCAAAGTTTAATTGATTATTACAATCAACCTGTTTCTCAAATTCCCAATGTTCAATATTTTGCCGACAAATTAGGATTAACCGCTAACTATTTGGGCGATATTGTAAAACATTTTACTCAAAAATCAACACTTGAAACTATTCATGAATTTGTTATCAGGAAAGCTAAAGAGCTTTTAGAACAAAATCCTCAAATGAAAACTTCAGAAGTAGCTTATGAACTAGGTTTCGAATATCCCAATTATTTTTCAAAATTCTTCAAAAAGCAAGTCAATCTCACACCAAAAGAATATCGATTGCAACTTGTCCAAATCAATAAAAAAACGCCTTCGTAAGAAGGCGTTTTTTGTTATCCGTAATTTGTATCCTTTTTATTAGTGATCCGTTTCCTTTGCTTCCCTAAGCTAAAACTAAATTTGTATCATAAAAATTTAGAATATGAAAGACGAAGAAAATTCAAGAAGAAAATTTATTCAGCAAGCGGCACTTGCTGGTGCAGGTTTGCTATTTGCCCCAAATTTATTGTCAGCAACGAATACTTCATCATATCCAAAACAAATTAATGATAATAAAAACAACAATATGAAAACAAGAAAACTAGGAACTCTGGAAGTTTCTGAAATCGGTCTTGGATGCATGAATATGGTAGGAAACTACAACCCGCCTGCAAATCATCAACAATCTATTAAAACAATACGCACCGCATTTGAAAATGGAGTAAGATTCTTTGACACAGCAGAAGTATATGGTCCTTATACAGATGAAAAGCTTGTTGGCGAGGCGCTGGAGCCATTTCGTAATGAAGTCAAAATTGCCACAAAATTTGGGTTTGCAATCGATGGTACTGTTGGATTAGACAGCAGACCAGAGCGAATCAAGAAAGTTGTTGAAGAATCGCTTACGCGTCTAAGAACCGATCATATTGATCTATATTATCAACACCGCGTTGATCCGAACGTGCCAATCGAAGAAGTTGCGGGAACTATTAAAGAGCTTATTCAACAAGGCAAAGTTTTGCATTTTGGACTTTCCGAAGCTAGTGCTAAAACAATTCAGCGTGCCCATGCCGTTCAAAAAGTATCCGCTGTTCAGTCGGAATATTCATTGTGGACACGTAATGTCGAATTAAATGGAGTACTTAAAACCTGTGAAAATTTAGGCATCGGATTTGTTCCATGGGCTCCTGTTGGTGCGGGCTTTTTAACTGGTAAATACAATACAACTACTAAATTCGATAAAGAATCAGATTTTCGTTCGGGTTTTCCTCGTTTTTCAAAAGAATTTTTACCACTGAACATGCCAATGATAGAGTGGCTAATAGAGTATGCTAGAAAAAAGAATGCAACTCCAGCTCAAATTGCTCTAGCTTGGTTACTTGCTAAAAGTCCGAATATAGTTCCAATTCCGGGTACCCGTACTGAGGAACATTTATTGGAAAATCTTGGCGCGTCAAAAATTCATTTAACAAAAGAAGATATTCAAAGTATAGAAATCTGTTTTACAAAATTCCCAATATATGGTGATCGTATGGGCGAAGCACATATGAGTTCAATAGACTATACTATTTAATTACAAAATCTAGAAATTAGAATTAAGATGAAAAAGGTATTATTAATCAATACACATTTAACGTATCTCAATTGGTCAGAAGGATTATTAAACGATGCTTTCAACCAAAAAGCTAAAGATTTTTTTGAATCAAAAGATTTTGAAATTTTAGAAACGAAAATAGAAGATGGCTACGACGCAGACGAAGAAGTAGAAAAACATCTTCAAGCTGATATTATCATTCTTCAAACACCAGTCAATTGGTTTGGTGCGCCGTGGATTTATAAAAAATATACAGATGAAGTTTTTAACAGCGGACTACATAGTCAAAAGTTTCTTTCAGGAGATGGTAGAACTAGAGATGATTTAACCAAGCAATACGGGACAGGTGGGAAAATGCAAGGAAAAAAGTTTATGATTTGTGCTACTTTTAATGCACCAGCTGAGAGTTTTGACAATCCTTCACAATCTTTAATGCAAGGAAAAGGAACAGAAGATTTATTTTTAAATATTACAAGCAATTATCGTTTTTGTGGTGTGGAAATTTTAAAAGGTTATAACTGTTTTGATATTTTTAAAGATGGTGATATTGCTAATGATTTAGCGCATTATCCTAAACATTTAGAAAAAAATATAGGTTAACAATTATATAAACAAGCTTAAGGGATTCGAACCAATAATCTATGTAAATTCAGGGTTTGTCAATCTTAGAACAAGATCGAAATAATATTCTAACCAAAAAAACCTCCAAAATCAAATGACTTTGGAGGTTTCTAAATTACGGTGGGCGATGAGGGGTTCGAACCCCCGACCCCCTCGGTGTAAACGAGGTGCTCTGAACCAGCTGAGCTAATCGCCCTATTTTACTAGGTTGCTATCGTTTGTGATTGCGAGTGCAAATATACGCTAGTTTTTGAGTTCTGCAAAGAAAATCGAATAAAAAATAAAACTTTTTTAAAAATAAACTATATCTCGCTGTTTATGAATTTGTTATTAAATCGGTTTTTTTAGAGTTTTTTCTAATATTTAAGTTTTGATTGTTACAAAGGCAATTCGGCAACGACAAAAGTGCTTCCGCCAACATAAATAAAATCATTTTTTGAAGCGTTTTGTTTGGCTTTCGCGAAAGCGCTTTCAACAGAATCGTATTTTTCTCCAATTAAATTAAATTTTTCTGCTGCATCTTGAAGCGTTTCAACTGGTAAACCTCTTGCCGAATTCGGACTGCAGAAATAATATTGCGCCTCTTTTGGGAAAAGCGGTAAAATAGAATCCAAATCTTTATCGTTTACAACACCCAAAACAATATGCAGTTTTTCATATTTCTCATTTTGAAGCTGATTCATCACAACGGCTAATCCGTGTTTGTTGTGAGCTGTGTCGCAGATAATTTTCGGGTTTTCGCCAAGCTGTTGCCATCTTCCTTGTAATCCCGTATTTTTTACAACATTCAATAAACCTTCTTTTAATTGTTCTGTCGAAACTTTAAAATTGGTTTGATTGTTCAGAATTGAAATCGTCTGCTGAACCGTCTTTTTATTATGAAACTGATAATCTCCAATTAAATCAGACAAATAAATTTGATCAATTAAATCTGAAGCGAAAGAAATAGGTGCATTATTTTCTTCGGCTTTAGCCAAAAATACAGGCTGAGTTTCATCTGTATATTCGCCAATAACAACCGGAACATTCGGTTTAATAATTCCGGCTTTTTCACCAGCAATAGCTTCAAGCGTATTTCCTAAAAATTGCGTGTGATCTAAACCAATATTAGTAATAACCGAAACCAAAGGCGTAATAATATTAGTCGCATCCAGTCTTCCGCCCAAACCAACTTCAATAATCGCGATATCTGTTTTTTCTGAAACAAAATAATCGAATGCCAAACCAACCGACATTTCGAAGAAACTCATATCGTTGGCTTCAAAAAAATCTTTGTGTTTGGAGATGAATTCGCAAACAAAATCTTCTGAAATTTCCTGCCCGTTTACTTTAATCCTTTCCCTGAAATCTTTTAAGTGTGGCGACGTATACAAACCCACTTTATAACCCGCTTCCTGCAAAACCGAAGCCAGCATGTGCGAAGTCGATCCTTTTCCGTTTGTTCCCGCAACGTGAATCGTTTGCAATTTCTTTTCGGGATTACCAAGATGTTCTGCCAGTAACTTGATGTTTGTCAGGTCTTCTTTATATGCCGAAGCACCCTGAAGCTGATACATTGGTAATTGATTAAACATCCAGTTTGTTGTTTCCTGATAGTTCATTTTATTTGGATAAAATAGTTGCTGATTGAAATAATTTCCAGTTTTTTTAGTTTAATATAACAATGAAAATTATCTTTATTGCAAAATTGAAATATTTTTTAGAATTAATTATTAAAAACCAGAATTAAAATATGTTTAGCTACATTCAATTACAAGCTGATACTCTCGCAAACGCCTCAAACGTAGTGATCGAAAAAATTGCTCACCCAGAAACCGAAATTTCTGTTTTAGGATTTATCTTAAAAGGAGGTTTCTTCTTAATACCAATCGCACTTTTATTGTTTTACACGATTTACGTAATTTTTGAACGCTACTTATATATCCAAAAAGCGTCAAGAATTGATGCCAGATTAATGCAGGACGTTGGCGATAAATTACATGCCGGAAACATTGAATTAGCCAGAACAATTGTAGAAAGAAACGATACAGCTGTTGGAAATATTTTAAAAGAAGGCGTTTTAGTAATTGGAAGACCAATTGCCGAAATCGAATCAAATATGGATCGTGCTGCCGATATTGAAATTGGTGAAATGGAAAGACGTTTAGGTCATTTAGGACTTATTGCGGGTATTGCGCCAACTCTTGGTTTCATCGGAACTATTTCTGGGGTAATTAAAATTTTCTACAGTATTTCGGTTACAGAAAATATCAGTATCGGAAATATTTCCGGAGGTTTATACGAGAAAATGATCAGTTCTGGTTCTGGGCTTATCGTGGGAATTATTGCCTATAGTGCTTACCACTTACTGAACGGAAAAATTGATGATTTTGCTTTAAAAATTCAGAAACAGATATTAGAATTTGTAAACATAATTCAAAGATCATAAGGTATGTCGATTAAGAGAAAAAGAAGATTTCACGCTGAGGTTGCGACTTCATCTTTAAGTGACATTATGTTTTTCCTGTTGTTGTTTTTTCTAATTATTTCAACACTGGCGAATCCGAATGTTATTAAGATGACGCTTCCAAAAGCGAAATCAAATGAAAAAACGAATAAACAATTAATTAGTTTATCGGTTACAGAAGACAAACAGTTTTATATCGACAAACAGCCCGTTGCTTTTGAAGAACTGGAAACTACTTTAATGAATAAAATAGGCGCCGATAAAAGTCAGACTGTCGTAGTCCGAATTCCGTTTAATTTGCAAGTTCAGGATTTAGTTGATGTATTGCAGATAGGAGTGAAGAATAACTTGAAGTTTGTAATTGCTACAAGTCCGAAGTAAAATAATAATTAGGGCGTGACCACAATAAAAAAATGGGCCAATCAGCATAACGTTGATTCGCCCATTTTTTTATTCCGGTCGTCCCGATAGCTATCGGGAGCGCTACTTCGGTAGCCAGCTTCTATCCCTCACGCGAAACAACACAATCAAAGTCTTGCGAGGAACGAAGCAATCTCACTTTTATAAGTAAGCGCAATTTTGTCATTTCGACCGAAGGGAGAAATCTTCGCAAGGAACTCCGTAACGGGAATCTAATCTTTGTCGAGCTTCTCGCGGAGATTTCTCCCTTCGGTCGAAATGACAAACTGGACGAAAAAAGGCTTTCAGATTTCTGAAAGCCTTTTTGTATAATAATAGATTTGTGAAAATCCGTGAAATTCGTGTTTTTTAATTCAAGTTAAAATTGTAAATAATCTTTCCAACTTGTTTGGCAGCTGCATTTTCATCGGCAGACCATTTTGTGTTTAATGCGGCTATTTTTGCTTGTTCTAATAAACAACTTGCCTTGTTTGTAGTTCCTTTTATTCCGGCAGTTGCACTCACGGTTTTCCCATTTTGATCTACCGTAACTTCGACTACAACTGTTCCTTCTTCGTTGCAAGTATATTTAGGAGCTGGTTTAGATAATGCTTTTCGACCATTTAAAGAATATCCTGATCCGCCGCCAGAACCACCGCCGCTTCCTGGTCCGTAACCGCTTCCTGTACCAATTCCATTTCCGGTTCCGTTACCGCCTCCGGTTCCTCCGCCAGAACCACCAGATCCGTAATAACCGCTGGAACCTAAGCTTCCGTTTACTTTTCCTTTATTTCCAGACGCTTTATCATCGCCGTCGCCGCCTTTTTTCGAACCTTTTAAAATACTTGATAAAGCATCATTTGTAGAATTTGAAACTTTAGGTTTTTCGGGAACAGGTTTTTGTATTGGTTTTTCAACCGGAACAGGTTTTTTAGGTTTTTCTTTTACAGGAATAACAACATCAGTTTCATCAGCTTTTGTATTTTCCTGAGAAATAATAGCTTCTTCTTCAACTGCTTTTGCCGGAGCTTGTTTTACTTCATTTTTCACATCCAGAACTTCGCTTTTATAATTGGCTCCGGAACCTAAATCGCTGTCACCAAAATTTACCGTTACGCCGCCACCGCCACCGCCGCCATCTGCAAGTGCAACGTTATTTTCAGGATTGTATGGAGGCCAAAAACGTATAAAAAACAACAATACAATGATTGCCGCATATATAGCAGTTGTGAGTAGTAATGATTTCTTTTTATCTGAAGAAATAGTGAAACTCATTGTAATTCTGAATTTTGAAATTGTATTAAATAAAAACGTTTAAAAGTACTAAAAATTGTTTAGACTGAAAGAGCTGTGCGTAATTTAACCGCAAAGTTCGCTAAGGTTTTACGCAAAGAACGCAAAGTTTTATCTGTTTAGATATGTGTAAATCTGTGGGCTGAATAGGAGGCAAAGTTCTCAAAGCTGGGATTTTTTAACGCAAAGTTCGCTAAGGTTTTACGCAAAGTTCGCAAAGTTTTTTCTGTTTAGATTGTGTAATTCTTTGTGGTGAATAGAAGGCAAAGTTCTCAAAGCTGGATCTTATTTTTAACCGGAAAATTTTACCTGTTTAAATTTGTGCAAATCTGTGGACTAAAAATTCACAAAGCAGAAATCCAAATAATTCTTTTAATCTGTGGCAAAAAAAAACGAGCCAAATAGAAATCTGGCTCGTTTATATATAAAGTATAAAGATAAAATTATACTAACTGTTTCAATGCAATTTCGAATGCCGTTGCACTAATATTTGTTTTAGATGAATTTAAAGCGTGCGCTTTAATAATCGCATTTTTTATAATTTCAGAAGTATCGTTAAAAATAGCCTCATCTGTCATTTGAACTTTTTTCTCCATGAAATAAGCAAAAACTCTCGCCATTCCGCAGTTTGAAATAAAATCCGGGATTAAACTCACTTTATGATCTACTTCTTCCATAATTGAACCAAAGAAAATTTCTTTATCAGCAAAAGGAACATTAGCTCCGCAAGAAATAACCTCTAATCCGTTTGCAATTAAGCTGTCGATTTGGTTTTGAGTAACCAGTCTTGAAGCTGCACAAGGCGTGAAAATTTCAGCACCAATTGTCCAGATTTTAGAATTGATTTCTTCAAACGGAATCATATTATCAGCAACTAATTTATTTCCGTCTTTATTTAAAAACAACGTTCTGATTTCTTCAAAAGAAAAACCATCTTCTTTAATTAATCCGCCATCGCGATCAATAATTCCGATAACTTTCGCGCCCATTTCAGCTAAATAAAAAGCAGCTGCAGAACCAACGTTTCCAAAACCTTGTACGATTGCTTTTTTACCTTTTATGTCTCCGCCGTAAGTTGCGTAAAAATGACGAACCGCTTCGGCAACGCCATAACCCGTAATCATATCAGCAACAGTATATTTTCTTGTAACGTCTGGTGAGAATTTTGGGTTTTCGATAACCTTAATTACACCCTGACGTAATTGACCAATTCTATTAATTTTATCAGCTTCTGTAGGTTTAAAATGTCCGTTGAAAACACCTTCCTGCGGATGCCAGACACCACATTCCTCTGTCATTGGGATTACTTCGTGAATTTCATCAACATTTAAATCTCCACCGGTTCCGTAGTAACTTTTTAATAATGGAGAAACCGCTTTGTACCAACGCTGTAAAACTCCTTTTTTGCGAGGATCATTCGGGTCAAAATTTATTCCAGATTTAGCACCGCCAATAGCCGGGCCCGAAACAGAAAATTTAACTTCCATTGTTTTGGCAAGCGACAAAACTTCGTTCATGTCTAAGCCTTTTCTCATTCTTGTTCCTCCGCCGGCAGCTCCTCCACGCAGCGAATTAATTACAGTCCATCCTTCAGCTTCTGTTTCAGAATCTTTCCAGTTAAAAACAATTTCAGGTGCTTTATTTTCAAATTGTTGTAATAAATCTTTCATTTTGTTGTGATATGTTTATTTTGTGTAAATGTATAAAATAGAATAATGCGAATAATGTATTTTGTATCAAATTTATTAAACAAAAAAGAAAAGCCGAAAACTATTCGGTTTTCGGCTTTTTGAATATGTAAAATTTTAAGGATTATATTCCTAATAAGTGTTTTTTCAAAGTTTCGTCAACTGGTTTATCAGAAAGCCAGATTCCGAATAATGCTTTTTTGAAATCAAATCCCTGAACTTTTCCTTTTAAAACTTCATTTTTAAAAACATTGATAGTTTGATCAAGTGGATTGTAAGCTAAAACGAATACATCTTTTTCTGTAATTGCGTCGCTTAAGTATGTTTTGAATTGTTCGATTCTTGGTCGTAATTGTTCCAGATTACTTCCTGCAGATTTTTCGAAACCAACATTCATTGCTTTGGTTAATTTATTTGAAGAAACCATAGACGATGTGATTTCAATTCGAATCGCCATTTCGGTATCGCTGTCAATAATAAATTTTGGATCCTGGCTTAATTGAGATAAATACAAAGCCTGCACATAAACTTCTAACCACATTTTAGATCTGCCGCCAGCGCCGTTAAGCTGCAAAGTTTTGTTTTGATAATCTATCTTTCTAGGAACAGTAACGCCATTTACCTCTAAATGAGTCTGGGCAGAAACTGCTGAAAATTGTAAAGTTAAAAGGAGTGTAAGTACTAGTAAAATCTTTTTCATGCTCTGTCAATTATTTAATTTTAAGGCAAAAATAATGTTAATTTATCAATATTATTGCCTTTTTTTGGAAGTTTTTTTTTGGAAGTTTTTTATTTTTTTTACTCTATCGGTTTAGTAATCAAATTAGTAAGACTAACTTTACGTAGATTTACGCGCTTTAGGAATTGTTTAATCTTTTCTGTGGAGAAAATGACTTAAAATTTACTTTTTTGAGGTTTTTAAATCGCATTTTTTAATCTTGTATTTTACAAAAAACGCTGCAAAATTATAGTCTGTTTGGAGCAAATCATAAATTATTACGAAAACGTTATCGTTATTCTTGTTGATCTATTAAATTTATATGCATGCATTGTAAAATCCGCATTTAAAAATTATCTTTGGAAGCCTTTTAACCATAAATTGGCTTTTCAAAAAAAACAAATAAAAAACCACGAAAACTGAATTCCAAATTCGGTTTAGAAAAAACAATAAAATAAAACTATGGATTTTAATCTTACCGAAGAACATTTAATGATTCAGCAAGCTGCAAGAGATTTTGCTCAAAACGAATTATTACCCGGAGTTATTGAACGCGACGAAAAACAAATTTTTCCAACCGAGCAGGTTAAAAAAATGGGTGAACTTGGGTTCATGGGAATGATGGTTGATCCAAAATACGGCGGAAGCGGACTTGATGCAATTTCTTATGTTATTGCAATGGAGGAAATTTCTAAAGTTGATGCTTCGGCTTCTGTGGTAATGTCTGTAAATAATTCTTTGGTTTGCTGGGGATTACAAGAGTTTGGAACGGAAGAACAAAAACAAAAATATTTACCGGGATTAGCTTCAGGTCAAATTCACGGCGCTTTTTGTTTAAGCGAGCCGGAAGCAGGAAGTGATGCAACTTCGCAAAAAACAACTGCGATTGATATGGGCGACCATTATTTGGTAAACGGAACAAAAAACTGGATTACAAACGGAAACACAGCTTCTGTATATTTAGTAATTGCACAAACGCATCCTGAATTAAAACATAAAGGAATCAATGCTTTGATCATGACGAAAGATATGCCAGGTTTTTCTGTTGGTCCAAAAGAACAAAAAATGGGAATTCGCGGTTCTGATACACACTCTTTAATGTTTAGTGATGTAAAAGTTCCGAAAGAAAACAGAATTGGTGAAGACGGTTTCGGATTTAAATTTGCCATGAAAACGCTTGCCGGAGGTAGAATTGGTATTGCGTCTCAGGCATTAGGAATTGCTTCCGGAGCTTATGAACTGGCTTTAAAATATTCTAAAGAGCGTAAAGCTTTTGGAACAGAAATCTGTAATCACCAGGCAATTGCTTTTAAGCTGGCAGATATGGCGGTTAATATCGAAGCGGCTCGTCATTTATGTATGAAAGCAGCTTGGGATAAAGATCAGCATAAAAATTATGACGTGAGTGGTGCCATGGCAAAATTATTTGCTTCGCAAGTTGCAATGGATACTGCGGTTGAAGCAGTACAGATTCACGGAGGAAATGGTTATGTAAAAGAATATCATGTTGAGCGTTTTATGCGCGATGCAAAAATCACTCAGATTTACGAAGGAACTTCAGAGATTCAAAAAATCGTTATTTCAAGATCTGTTATCGCAGGATAATTTTTCTCTTAAATATATTTAAAACCCTTTCAGGCTTTCTGCTTCGAAAGGGTTTTTTGTTGTCCAGCTAAACTATAATTTGAACGCTGATGACGCGGATTCGCTATCGCGAAGACACAGATTGACGCGGATTTTTTATTTTCAAAAATAATAGAAATCCGTTTTATCATCGTTTTCGCGGTAGCGAATCTGTATAATCCGCGTGCTTAAAACTTATCAGAAAGATAATCACGCAATTGTTAAATTAATTACATTTACACCAACAGATTTAATTTTTATGTACGAAGATTTAAAATATTGGTACTTGCGGGATCATAAATTGTTTAGAACGTTGAGCTATTCACAAATCAAGCAATTGTGTATTATTACCGGTTTTAAAAAAGCAGCAAAAGGAGAAATTATTTATTTTTCTTCTTCGGATGTTCCTCGTATCTTTTTACTTAAAAAAGGGAATATAAAAATTGTTGCCATTGATGATGATGGCAATGAAACGATAAAAGACATTATTCAAAAAGGAGATTTATTTGGCGAATTGACTTTAGAAACAGATAATAAAGTCGAAGAATATGCAAAAGTACTTTCTGATGATGTTGTAATCTGCAGTTTTTTAATGTCTGATTTTGAAGATTTATTGCTGCGAAATCCAACATTGGCTATTTCATATACCAAATTTGTTGGTTTAAAAATGAAGCGTGTTAAAAATAGTTATGCCAATTTAATTTCTAAAGATGCCAAAACGAGATTGTACCAATTCCTAAAAGACTGGGCAGAACAAGAAGGCGTTAGAAACGGAAACACGGTAGCTATTGAAAACTATTTAACCCAAAATGATATTGCGCAAATCATCTGTACTTCAAGACAGACGGCTACGCAATTACTAAATGAAATGGAAACGAACCAGCTGTTAAGTTACAACAGAAAAGAAATTATCATTCAGGATATAACCAAATTATAGTGAATCTGTTGTGTGTAATTAATTTTAACACATAGAAACATAGATTTAGCACTATCAAAAAAGGCGTTTCACTTATTTAAAATGCACATAGAGAGTTATGTGTTAGAAACAAGTTTCTTTTAATATTCTTTTGCGACACATTATACCTATGTTTCTATGTGTTAAATAATATTTTATGACCTAAGTGAGGCTAATAGATTAAGTATACACTCAATGAATTATAATTATTTTAAGCGAAGTGTAAATTAGACGACATTTTGCTTTTTCATAGTGCAATAATTTTACATCATCAAAAAGATGTAAAACCACTATACTATGAAAAAAATGCTTTTAATTTTTGTGGCAGCGCTAACCTCGGCTGCTCACGCGCAAAGCGAGATTCCTAAATCTGCGCTCGATATTGCTCCTTTATTAATAGGAGAAAAAATCCCGGAGTTTACTTTAAAAACTGCTGAGAATGCAGATGTAAACCTTTCAGAATTACTTAAAAAGAAAAAAACAGTTCTTGTTTTTTATCGCGGCGGCTGGTGTCCGTATTGCAATTTGCATTTACAGTCATTGGCTGGAGCCGAAAAACAAATTATCGACTTAGGTTATCAAATTATAGCCGTAAGTCCGGATTCTCCAGAAAATTTAAAAATCACAGAAGAAAAGGACAAAGTAAAATACACCTTACTTTCTGACTCAAAAGGAGAATTGATAAAAGCGGTAGGAATTGCTTATCAGGTTCCGGAAAACTACAAATCAGTAATTAACGTACATTCTAAAGGAATCAATACCAGTTTGCTGCCTGTTCCTTCTGTTTTTGTTGTTAATACTGAGGCCGATATCCTTTTTGAATATATCTCGCCAGATATTAAACAGCGCATTTCCACAGAATTATTAGTGTCAGTATTAAAAAACCTTAAATAAAACAAAGATGAAAAAGATAGTATTATTGTTATTGATTTTAGTTTCAGGCAGTTCATTTGCTCAAAATGATGCCAAAAGAGTTAGCCAGTATAATTTAGAAAATAAATTAGGGATTCAGGGTTATGATCCGGTTGGCTATTTTAATCAGGGAAAAGCAGTTAAAGGGAAAAAAGAAATTTCAACTTCATATCAGGGAGTGACTTATAATTTTTCATCAGCAGAAAATAAAAATGCGTTCTTGAAAAATCCATCAAAATATGAACCTCAATATGGCGGATGGTGTGCGTATGCAATGGGAAGTGAAGGAAAAAAAGTAGAAATTAATCCGGAGACTTTTAAAATCAGCGATGGAAAACTTTATCTGTTTTACAATGCTTATTTTAATAATACCCTAAAAAGCTGGAACCCGGATGAAGCAGAGTTAAAAGTGAAGGCTGATAATAACTGGAAAAAAATATACAAATAACCCAAAGCCATGAAAAACGAAATTATACAATGGATTTTGAGAATAACGGCTTCGGTAATTTTATTGCAAACCTTGTTTTTTAAATTCAGCGGAGCAGAAGAAAGTATTTATATTTTCTCGACTTTAGGTGTAGAACCTTACGGAAGAATTGGTTCTGCAATTACCGAATTGATTGCCGCAATTTTGATTTTAATTCCCAAAACAACATGGCTTGGCGCACTTGGCGCAGCCGGAATTATGATTGGCGCTATTCTGTCACATTTATTTGTTTTAGGAATTGAAGTTCAAAACGACGGCGGATTACTTTTTGCTTTAGCTGTTATTACGCTATTATGCAGTTTAGGTTTGCTTTATTTCAATAAGAACAAATTGTTTAATCTTCTAAATTAAAAGTTATGTTACTAAAATCAATACGTCGCAGTTTAGATGAGTTAACGGATTTATTAAATCAATTATCTGATAAAGATTATTCAAAATCTTGTCAGGCTTTAAGCAATGCCACAATTGGCGAGCACACAAGACATATTCTGGAAATGTTTCAATGTCTTCAAAATGGCTATGAATCGGGAATTATAAATTATGATAACCGCGAGAGAAATATCAGAATTCAAACGGAGACCGAATTTGCAAAACAATGCATTACCGAAATTAAAGCGGGTTTGCAAAGCGAGAATAAAATAATGTTTCTGGAGCAGTTTATTGACGGACTTAATATGAGAATTCAAAGTAATTATTACAGAGAATTGCTTTATAATCTGGAACACTGCGTGCATCATCAGGCTTTAATAAAAGTAGCTGTACTGAAATTTGAAAATATTTTAGTAGATGACAATTTTGGCGTAGCGCGCTCGACTATAGAATATAGAAAACAATGTGTACAGTAAGTTTTATTAATAATAACGGAGTTGCCATTATTACTTCAAACCGGGACGAAAAAGTAATTCGTCCCGGTGCTGTTGTGCCCAGAAATTATTGTCACAATGGTAAAAATATAATGTATCCAAAAGATTCAAAAGCGGGAGGAACCTGGTTTGCAATGGATGAAAACGGAACTGTTTTGTTTTTATTAAATGGCGGAATTACAAAACACATTCCGGTACTTCCGTATAGAAAAAGCCGTGGATTAATTGTTCTGGATATTATTGAAAAGGATTCACCAAAGGATTTTTGGAAACAAATTGATCTCCATAATATTGAACCTTTTACGCTGGTTCTGTATCAGGAAAAAATGTTGTATGAGTTGATTTGGGATGGTTTCAGTAAAAGAACGACAAAGCTGGATGAAACTCAAAACCACATTTGGTCATCGGTTACTTTATATCCTGAAGAAATTAGAAAAGAAAGAGCCAATTGGTTCTTTGATTTTGTAAAAGATAAAAATGAAATCTCGGCTCTGGATATGCTGGATTTTCATAAAAATACACACAGCGATGACACACAAAACGGTTTGATCATTAACAGAGAAAATATGATGAAAACCTTAAGTGTGACGCAAGTAGTGACAGAACAAAATAAAGGCGCAATGAAATATTACGATTTAATAAAAACAGAAGATTTTTCAACCTCTTTTATTCGAATTTAAAATGTAAACCTATGAAACTATTTTTTCACAAAGTAACCAATTGGGAATATTGGCCCTTTCAGGTTTTATACATTCCTATTTATTTTCTTTGGGCGTATTATGCAGTCAAAGCAAGATCAATTTTCTTCTTTAATGCCTCCAATCCCAAAATTAAAAATGGCGGTTTTATTATGGAAAGTAAAAAACAGATTTACGATTTACTGCCCAAAAAACATTATCCCAAAACAGTTTTGATTCGGGAGAAATCGGAGTTAAAAGATATTGTCAATTTATTGGTCGAAAAACAAATTTATTTTCCTTTAATCGCAAAACCAGATATTGGCTTGCGTGGTTCCGGCGTAAAGAAAATCAAAACAGTTTCTGAATTGACTGATTATGCGAGTAAAGCAAATTTTGATTTTTTACTGCAAGATCTTATTCCGTTTGAAAAAGAAGTCGGCATTTTTTACGTACGCCGTCCGCTTCAAAAAAACGGAAAAATTACAGGAATTGTTTCTAAAGAATTTTTGATCGTAACCGGTGACGGAAAATCTACAATTGAAGATTTAATCAAACAAACTCCCAGATTTGAATTGCAGTTTGAGGTTTTAAAAGAAGAATATGGAGAAGAATTGCAGCGAATTTTACCTAAAGATGAAACATTAAATTTAGTTCCGTTTGGCAATCATGCACGAGGTGCAAAATTTCTTGATGGCAGCGATTGGATTACACCAAAATTGACAAAGACAATTGATGAAATTGCAACTCAAATTCCGGGATTCTATTTCGGACGTTTTGATATCATGTATAACACATTTGAAGAATTAGAGCGAGGAGAAAATTTTCAAATTGTAGAACTTAACGGAGCCGCGAGCGAACCTACGCATATTTATGATCCCAAACATTCCGTATGGTTTGCCTGGAAAGAACTGGCAAGACATATTACGTATATGTATGAAATAAGTGTTGAAAACCATAAAATGGGAGTTCCATATTTAGATTACAAAGTAGGAATGCGCGAGTACAAACTGCATTTGGCGCAAAACAATAAAATCATGAATTTTTAAAAATGAAAAGTTTAAAAAATAGCTTAGTTGGATTTCTCGTGAGTTTTCTCGGATCAATTCCGTTAGGATATTTAAACCTTGTTGGCTTAGAAATTTATACCAAATCAGGACTTCATGATTTAGTTTTCTTTTTATTCGGAGTTATTGTAGTAGAAACTTTTGTTATTTATTTCACGCTGCTTTTTGCTAAACAACTCACTAACAATAAAAAATTAATGAAGATTATTGATTTTTTTGCGGTAGGATTTATGTTTGTTCTGGCCTTTGCTTTTTATTTCAATTTTAATCAGGAAACAAAATCAAACGGAATTTTACAGAACTATTTAATCTATTCTCCGTTTGTAATTGGGATTATTTTAAACTGTTTCAATTTTTTACAGCTTCCTTTTTGGGCGAGCTGGAATTTATATTTGCTTAACGGAAAGTACATTACCATCGAAAGAAAGTTAAAATATTATTATATTGCAGGAACTTTGATTGGTGTTTTTTTTGGGATGTTTAGTTTGATTGTAATTTTGCAGACTTTTTTTCAAAAAACGAATCATTTTTCAGAGTATATAATGCCGGTTTTTATTCCCGCTTTTTTCATAATTCTGGGAAGTATTCAGGTATTTAAAGTGTATAAAAAATATTTTAAATCAGCAGCTTTAGAAGTTTAAAAGCTAGAGTGCATCAAATTTTCGTTTATGAAAAAACTATACTTTCTACTTCCATTTGTTTTTATTGCCTGTAAAACGAGTACATCGACTGTCAATCAAAAAGAAACAAAACCAGAATCAACTGAGATCACATATAAAGTGGAAGAATCTGAAGTTTCTGATTTTTTAAAATATCTTTCTTCGGATGAATTAGAAGGACGTGAAACGGGAACAAAAGGAATAGAAAAAGCAGCAGTTTTTTTAGAAGATTTCTTTAAAAAGAATAATGTAAAACCGTATTTTGCTTCTTATCGAGATACCTTGACTAATTTTAAATCTCCGGCTTTTAATATTGTTGGCGTTTTAGAAGGAACAGATCCGGTTCTTAAAAACGAATATGTTGTTTTAAGCGCACACTACGATCATATCGGAATTGAAAAAAAGAAACAAGCTGATCAAATTTTTAATGGTGCCAATGATGATGCTTCGGGCGTAACGGCTGTGGCGCAATTGGCAAAATATTTCAGTAAAACCCATTCCAATAAAAGAAGTATTCTTTTTGTGTTTTTTGCCGGAGAAGAAAAAGGTCTTTTGGGATCAAAAAGTATGGCTCCGAAACTAAAAGCAAAGAACTTCAATTTATACACACAATTAAATATCGAAATGATTGGCGTTCCTATGAAACGTGATTATTTGGCTTACATTACAGGTTTTGATAAATCGAATATGGCCGAAAAAATAAATGAATATACTGGAAAAAAGACAATTGGTTTTTTACCAAAAGAAGCCGAATATAAATTGTTTTACAGATCTGATAATTATTCGTTTTTTGAAGCTTTCGGGAAACCGTGTCAATCGATAAGTACTTTTGATTTTGAAAATTTCGATTTTTACCACCACGTTTCAGATGAATTTAAAGTAATGGATATTCCGCACATGACGGCTTTTATTCAGGAGTTTTTACCAGCAGTAACTAAAATTGCAACAACTCCAACAGAAGAAATTACAATGAATAAATAACAGTCCATTATTTTGGTTTTGCTTATTTTTGCTGCATGAAAAATATTATTGTTACTGGAACGAGTAGAGGAATTGGATATGAATTAGCATTGCAGTTTGCCAATGCCGGAAATCAGGTTTTGGCGATTTCGAGAAAAATTCCAAAAATACTTTTAGAACATCAAAACGTAACCTGCTTATCAATTGATTTAGCAAATGAAACGGCGTTGCAGGAAGTAGAAAATTTTCTTTCTTCAACATGGAAAAAAGTCGATGCTGTAGTTCATAATGCTGGAGCTTTATTATTAAAGCCTTTTGCAGAAACCACACAAGCGGATTTTGAAAGTATTTATAAAGTAAATGTTTTTGCTGTAGCAAATCTTACCAGAATTTGTCTGCCGTATTTACAAAAAGGAAGCCACGTTGTAACAATAAGTTCAATTGGCGGTGTAAGAGGAAGTTTAAAATTTGCCGGATTAGCAGCTTACAGTTCAAGTAAAGGTGCAGTCATTACTTTAACCGAATTATTAGCAGAAGAATATAAAGAGAAAGGTATTTCATTTAATGTTTTAGCTTTGGGTTCGGTTCAAACAGAAATGCTGAATGAAGCTTTTCCAGGTTATCAAGCTCCAATTTCTGCGGAAGGAATGGCGACTTATATTTATGATTTTACATTGAATGGTAATAAATATTTTAATGGAAAAGTTTTAGAGGTTTCGTCAACTAATCCGTAATTGAAATTCCAATTTTTAAATTCCAAATTCCAATTGAAAAACAACTCATAACTCATACTTTATAATTCATAATTATTTTGAGCGATACATTAGCAAAATATATTCCGGAACATGCAGTAAAGCCTGTTTTTGATTTGATTGTAGCCAATCAGGTTCATCTTAAAATCGTAAATGAGCGTCAGACGCGTCATGGCGATTATAGGAGAGGGCCGAGCGGTAAACATGAAATTACGGTTAATGCGAGTTTAAATAAATACCGATTTTTGATTACACTGATTCATGAGATTTCCCATTTAGTTGCTTTTGAGAAATTTGGACGAAATATAAAACCTCACGGAAATGAATGGAAATATTCTTTTCAACGTTTAATGGTTCCGTTTATAAGACCAGAAATATTTCCGAGTCATTTACTGCCTTTGCTGGCGCGACATTTTAAAAATCCTTCGGCAAGTAGTGATACAGATACTACTTTATCTTTGGCACTAAAACAATATGATTTAACCAATGATAAGAACTATGTTTTTGAAATTCCCTACGGAAGTGTCTTCCGAATCAAAAATGGTAAAATATTCAAGAAAATAGCCGTTAGAACCAAACGTTTTGAATGTCTCGAAATAAGCTCAGGAAAGACCTATCTATTTAACCCAAATGCTGAGGTTGAACTTCTGCCTGGTAATCATTAGAATATAAAAATTCCAATATATTAAATTCCAAATTCCAATTTTATTAAGATTGGGATTTGGAATTTTTTTATTGAGATTTCCCCAATTTTATTGAATTTTAAAAACGGTTAGTTTTACGTATAAATAAGATATTCGATTTGTCTATATTTAGAAAATTATTTCATTCTTATAAATAGATTATGATAAAAAAACTACTTAAGATTATTTTTGTTTTAATGCTTTCCAATTCACTTTATGCACAAGAAACCAATGATTCAGAATTAAAACCCAAATCAAATCCCATTATTTATGTTGAGGCTTTTGGAGGTTTTGTCGGAATGAAACATTTTGGTCTTGCTGGCGGAGGCGAATTAAATTATCAATATAAGAAACATCTTTTTACTTTACGGTATTCGCATGAATCGGGATATGTAAAACAAGATAGTGTTTTTGCTTTCTCAAGTGTAGAAGACAATGATGAATATGCCATTTTATATGGAAAAAGATGGCTGACCAGAAATCATTCTTATAGTGTTTCTGCCGGAATAAGTTCTAATAATTTAAAGCTGTCTTTCAAAGATTCTGATGATAATTATTATTATCAATATAAAAGATTTGTTGGTGTGCCATTCGAAGCTAACTTTAAGTGGTTTGCACCTAAGAAAAGATCTAGTTTAATATTTAATGCATTAACTCCCAGTATTGGACTTAAGCTGTTTGGCAGCATATCTAAGAATAGTTTTGTGGGAGCAGGACTGGTAATTGGATTTGGATTACCAAAAGAATATTAAATCACATCAGAACTAAAATCTCAATATATTAAATTCCAAATTCCAATCTTAATAAAATTGGAATTTGGAATTTAATATATTGGAATTTAAAAAACTTCTAGCCTTTCAAATAAGCCTCACGTACTTTTTTAAACAAGTTTGAAGAATAAACAAATTTGACAATGTCTTTGTTGTCTGTTATGAATATTTCTTCTTTAGTTCCCTGCCACGCTTTTACACCTTTTTTAAGGAAAACGATATTCTCTCCAATTTCCATTACAGAGTTCATATCGTGCGTATTAATTACAGTTGTGATGTTGTATTCTTCTGTAATTTCCTTAATCAAATTATCAATCAAAGTTGAGGTATTTGGATCAAGACCAGAATTAGGTTCATCGCAAAACAAATACTTTGGATTATTTACAATCGCACGGGCAATCGCCACACGTTTCTGCATACCTCCAGAAATCTCAGAAGGAAGTTTTTTATGTGCATCAACCAAGTTTACTCTTTCTAAAACAAAATCAACGCGTTCTTTTATTTTAGCTTTATTATCGTTTGTGAACATCTTTAGAGGGAAAGCGACATTTTCTTCAACAGTCATTGAGTCAAATAAAGCACTTCCCTGAAAAACCATTCCAATTTCAGTTCTTAATTCTCTTTTTTCATCTGGATCTAATTCAGAATAAACTCTTCCGTCAAATTCAATTGTTCCAGAATCCGGGGTATGAATTCCTAGTAAAGTTTTTAATAAAACAGTTTTCCCAGATCCACTTTGTCCAATAATCAAGTTGGTTTTTCCAGTTTCAAAAACCGTCGAAACGCCTTTTAAAACTTTGCTGTCACCAAATGATTTTTCTATGTTTTTTACTTCGATCATTATCCTAATAATAATTGAGTTAATATATAATTAAAAAGAATAATACAAACCGATGTCCAAACAAATGACACCGTACTTGCTTTACCCACTTCTAATGCTCCACCTTTCATGTAATATCCGTGAAAAGATGGAATTGTAGCTAATAACATTGCAAAAATTAAAGTTTTAATGAAGGCATATGTAATGTGAAACGGAATAAATTCCATTTGAGCACCCTGAATAAAATCCTGACTGGTCGAAAATCCGCCGTATGCACAAGCAAGCCATCCGCCAAAAATTCCCAAAAACATACTAATCCCAATTACAAAAGGGTACATTAATAAAGCTACTATTTTAGGAAAAACAAGATAGTTTAGGGAATTAACTCCCATAACTTCTAAAGCATCGATTTGTTCTGTAACACGCATTGTCCCGATACTTGAAGTAATATAAGATCCCATTTTTCCGGCCATAATTACCGAAATAAAAGTAGGAGCAAACTCCAGGATTACAGATTGACGTGTAGCAAAACCAATTAAATATTTTGGGATTAAAGGATTAGTTAAGTTTAAAGCCGTTTGAATGGCTACAACTCCTCCAATAAAAAAAGATATAAAGCAAACGATTCCAAGAGAGTCAATAATTAAATCATCAATTTCTTTAAAAATCAAATTTTTCATAACAGGCCATTTGGTCTGTTTATTGAAAATTTCTTTAAGCATTAAAAAATATCTTCCTATTTGGGATAAATAACGAATTAGCATCATAAGTTTTACAAATATTGGCTAAATTAAGGATTAGTTTACAGTTTACCGTTTCACTTTACAGTTTTTTAAGTTTTAAAAAACTAGAAAAGCTTTTGTTTCATTTTTTGTAAACGGTAATTTCTAATAAATTTAGCTTGTTCAGAGGTAACTAATAAAGGAGTTTTAGCTTTTTTAGCTTTCAAAAATCCTTTGATATAATCTAAAAAGAGGAAAGGTTTTTTCTTCATCATCGCCAGTTTTGCCGAAGCAATTGCTGTGATCCAAAAACCATAACCTAAAGTATAAAAAGCTTCGCCTTGTTTATAACGAGCTGTTTTGTTGTAATTAGCGCCTGTTGGTTTTAAATGTTTTACATGTAAAGATTCATCGGTAACAATTTTCCAATCATAATATTTACAAAGTAATTCATCAACCGTGTCCCAGCCCATAGCAGGTTTTAAACCGCCAATTTGCTGATAAGTTTCTTTTCTATACGCTTTTAAAGCACCGCGAATATGATCTTTATCGGTTAGGTTTTCAAGAACCCATTCGCCGTTTTTGTCGATATAACAAAATCCGCCAACCATTCCGATTTTTGGATCAGATTCGAAATGTTTAATTATAGTTTCAAAATAATTAGAAGGAAAAATTAAATCCCCGTCTATTTTTACAATAATATCGTAATCCTGATCCAAAGTTTCAAAACCTTTCTGGAAAGCCTGAATTACTTTACTTCCCGGAAGGTGAATCGCATCTGAAGTTTTGTTTACAACAGAAATGAAAGGATTTTCCTTTGCAAAACTCAAAACAACTTCTTCTGTTTTATCAGTAGAATTGTCATTTACAACCACAACTTTTGATGGCAAAACAGTCTGTGAAACCAATGATTGTAAAGTCAGGCCAATTAAATCTTGCTCGTTGTGCGCGGGAATGACGATGTAATATTTCATTTTAAATTCCAATTTTTTAAAAATTCCAAATTCCAATTCTCGAGAATAAATCCCAATCTTCTAAAATTCCAAATTCCAATCTTACCGATATGGTTAAATTGGAATTTGGAATTTAAATATTGGATTTTTATTTTATTTTTTCAGCAACAACAAGATAATATCTTGGAGTGAAATATCTTAATAAGGGTCTCAATCCAAACTTTTTTACTGGGTGTGTAAACTGTAAACGGTCTGTTATTTTCCATCCCGTTTTTTCTAAAAGCCAGTCTAACTGCCAGTCTTCAAATTCATGATAATGTCTGTCCCACATATCAGTTTTAGAGCGATATGCCGGAGAAAACCATAAACGTAACGGAATTGAAATTAGCAATTTATCACATTTTACATTTTCTAAAATCGTGTATGGATTTAGTAAATGTTCGAAAATTTCAAATGCCGTAAAAACAGTATAGTCTTCTGTTTGTAAAGCCGTTTGATCGTTGTCTAAATCTTCGCCTTTTGTGTTTTTCACCGTATAACCATTTTCTTCCATTATTTTAGAAAACGGATTTGGAACACCAAAATCAAAAATGGTTTCTGATGTGCTAACGTGCTTTTGTAAAAACTCTAAGGTAAGTTTGAATCTCTTATTCGGAAATGTTTTTTCGTACATTTTTTATTTTTTATCAGCAAAGGCGCAAATATACTAAAAAAGTCCGCACTATTAAGATGCGGACTTTTTTAGTTTTCAGTCTCAGTCACAGTTTACAGTCTGTTAAACTGAATACTGTGACTGTAAACTGAGACTAGTGTCTATAAACTGAGACTAGTGTCTATAAACAAAAGCATTGATATTCATTCCGGCTCCTACAGAAGCAAAAATGATAACATCGCCTTTGTTGATTTCTTGATTTTCAATTTTTCCTTGTAGAATCAAATCGTATAAAGTTGGAACGGTTGCAACACTGCTGTTTCCTAAATCATGAATACTCATTGGCATAATATCTATAGGAGCCGTTTTATCGTATAATTTGTAGAAACGTTCGATAATCGCTTCGTCCATTTTTTCATTTGCCTGATGAATCAGGATTTTTTTCACATCGTCGATGGCAATTCCGCTTTGATCCAAACAGCTTTTCATTGCTAATGGAACGTTGCTCAAAGCAAATTCGTAGATTTTACGACCGTACATTTTGATGTATTTAATATCCGGATCTAAATCTGGATTGTATGATTTTCCGAAGAAAAGATAATTTGCTTCATCATTAGCATAAGTAGCACTTTCATAAGATAAAAGACCAGCTTCATCAGTAGAAGCTTCTAAGATAGAAACTCCGGCTCCATCAGAATAAATCATCGAATCACGATCGTGATCGTCAACAACTCTCGAAAGCGTTTCTGCACCAATTACCATAACTCTTTTTGCCATTCCAGATTTGATAAAAGCGTTTGCTTGTAAAACACCTTCAATCCAGCCCGGACATCCAAACAGAATATCATAAGCCACACATTTAGGATTTTTGATACCTAATTTGTTTTTAACACGAGTCGCTAAACTTGGCAAAATATCAGTTTGATGCGTTCCGGTTTTTACATCGCCAAAGTTGTGGGCAAAAATAATGTAGTCTAAAGTTTCGGCATCGATTCCTGCATTTGCAATTGCTTTTTCAGCTGCAAAAAAAGCTAAATCTGATGCTGTATATTGAGGTTCGGCATAACGGCGATTTTCAATTCCGGTAATCCCTTTAAATTTTTTTATTACGACTTCATTCGGGTAACCAAAAGGGGTTCCATCTTCATTCAAAAAAATATGCTTGTCAAAATCTGTGTTTTTTACTTCTAAATTAGGAATATAACTCCCAATGCCAATAATTTTTATTTTCATTTTTTCCCTTAATTATCCGATAAATTTCCTGCTAAAGTATAAATAAAAACATGATAACTATCATAAAAAATACTATGCATGCATATAATTATGAAATAACTATTTTTTGAATGATATAATGGTTATTTTCTAATGATTTTTTAATTTTTCCGAGATTTCAAACGATTGAAGTCAAAGTGGTAGTAAAAGTTTTTTTTGTTTCAAGTTTCTCCCAAGGCTTCGGGATCAGGTTTTTGTTTAGACTTGAAACCTGAAACTTGAAACAAAAACAAAACCCGACAAGTTTTCAAAACTTGTCGGGTTTGAATATTTATAAGAAAAATAATTTCTTAGTTTTCCATGTAAGCTTCGATAGGAGCACAGCTGCAAACTAAGTTTCTGTCACCGTAAGCATCATCTACACGACGAACTGATGGCCAGAATTTATTGTCAGCGATATATTCTAATGGATAAGCCGCTTTTTCTCTGGTATAAGGGAAATCCCAAGAATCAGTAGTTAACATTGCCAATGTGTGAGGTGCATTTTTCAATACATTGTTTTTATCATCAGCAGTTGCAGCTTCAATCTCTTTTCTGATTGAGATAAGAGCATCACAAAAACGATCTAATTCTGCTAAATCTTCAGATTCAGTTGGTTCGATCATTAAAGTTCCTGCTACAGGGAAAGAAACCGTAGGAGCGTGGAAACCATAATCCATTAAACGTTTTGCGATATCACCAACTTCAATTCCGTTTTCTTTAAACGAACGACAATCTAAAATCATTTCGTGAGCTGCTCTTCCGCATTCTCCAGTATAAAGAATTGGGTAGTGTCCTTCGAAACGAGATTTCATGTAGTTAGCATTCAAAATAGCGTGTTCAGTAGCGCTTTTTAATCCTTCAGCTCCCATCATTGTGATATAACCGTAAGAAATCAAACAAACTAAAGCCGATCCGTAAGGTGCAGATGAAATAGCTGTAATGGCTTGTTCGCCGCCTACTTTTAAGATTGGGTTTGTTGGCAAGAACGGAACTAATTTTTCGTTCACACAAATTGGTCCAACTCCAGGTCCACCGCCACCGTGAGGAATAGCGAATGTTTTGTGTAAGTTTAAGTGACAAACGTCAGCACCAATTGTAGCAGGATTTGTTAATCCAACTTGTGCGTTCATGTTTGCACCATCCATATATACTAATCCGCCATTATCGTGGATTAATTTTGTGATTTCGATAATTGAAGATTCGAAAACCCCGTGAGTAGAAGGATACGTTACCATTAAACAAGATAAATCATCTTTATGTTCAATTGCTTTTTCTCTTAAATCTTCTACGTCAATATTTCCTTCTGGAGTCGTTTTAGTAACAATGATTTTCATTCCGGCCATCGCTGCAGAAGCAGGATTTGTTCCGTGGGCTGATGATGGAATTAAACATACATTACGGTGACCTTCGTTTCTTGACAAATGGTAAGCACGAATCGCCATTAAACCTGCATATTCCCCCTGAGCTCCAGAGTTTGGTTGTAATGTTGTTCCTGCAAATCCGGTAATTACATTTAATTGCTGCTCTAATTTTTTAAGCATTGTGATGTAACCTTCTGCTTGCTCAACTGGTGCAAACGGGTGAATGCTGTTCCAGTTTGGCATTGATAAAGGCAGCATTTCAGAAGCTGCATTTAATTTCATCGTACAAGAACCTAATGAAATCATCGAATGATTCAACGATAAATCTTTACGCTCTAATTTTTTGATATAACGCATTAACTGACTTTCTGAATGATGATTATTGAAAACATCATGCGTTAAGAAAGATGATGTTCTTTCTAATGAAGCCGGTAATTGACTTGCAGTTGCTAATTCAGAAACAGTGAAAGTTTCTTTTCCTAAAGCCTCAGCAAAAATCGCAATAATTTGGTTGATGTCTGTAATTGAAGTTGTTTCGTTTAATGAAATAGAAACAGAGTCAGCATCAGGATAGAAGAAGTTTACTTCGTTTTTTTCAGCAACAGCTTTTACTTTTTGAGCGTCTGCTTTTACTAAAATAGTGTCAAAGTAAGCCGTGTTAGTTTGGAAAACTCCTAATTTATTTAAAGCTTCAGCAGTAGTAACCGCCGATGCGTGAACTTTGTTTGCAATATATTGTAATCCTTTTGGTCCGTGGTAAACTGCATACATTCCGGCCATAACCGCTAATAAAACCTGAGCTGTACAAATATTTGAAGTTGCTTTTTCACGTTTAATGTGCTGCTCACGAGTTCCTAAAGCCATACGTAAAGCGCGGTTTCCATTTACATCAATAGAAACTCCAATAATACGACCTGGCATAGATCGTTTATATTCGTCTTTAGTCGCAAAAAATGCAGCGTGAGGACCACCGTAACCCATTGGTACACCAAAACGTTGTGAAGTTCCAACCACTACAGCAGCTCCCATTTCTCCAGGAGAAGTTAAAGCAGCAAGTGATAAAATATCGGCAGCAAAGGCAACTTTGATTTCATTTTCTTTTGCTTTAGCAACAAAAGCGCTGTAATCGTTTACCTGACCATATTTTCCCGGATATTGTAAAATCGCTCCAAAAAACTCAGTTGAAAAATCAAAAGTTTCATGGTTTCCAACAACTAATTCAATTCCAATAGGAGTTGAACGTGTTTGCAGTACCGATAATGTTTGTGGTAAAATTTCTTCAGAAACGAAGAATTTGTGTGTATTGTTTTTCTTTTGATCTCTCGTACGGACATCAAAAAGTAAAGCCATAGCTTCTGCAGCAGCAGTACCTTCATCTAATAAAGAAGCATTTGCAATTTCCATTCCTGTTAATTCGATAACAGTAGTCTGGAAATTTAAGATAGCCTCTAAACGACCTTGAGCAATTTCTGCCTGATAAGGTGTATAAGCTGTATACCATCCCGGGTTTTCGAAGATATTTCTTTGAATTGGCGCAGGAACGATAGTTGGATGATAACCCAAACCAATATACGATTTGAATACTTTATTTTTCTTTCCTAATTCCTGAATATGATTTGCAAATTCGTATTCCGTCATTGCAGGATCTAAATTCAAAGGCGCTTTTAAACGAATATCGTCCGGAAGGGTTTCGTAAACAAGTTGTTCGATCGAGTCAACACCAATGGTTTGTAACATGTGTTGAAGATCTGTTTCTCTTGGACCAATGTGTCTTAAAGCAAAAGCATCTGTTTTCATCTGTAGCAGTCTATTTTTTAAAGATCAAAAGTAATTTCCCGAGTGTTTCTATGCGATTTCACAAGGTTTATTACATTTTATAGTAAATGTGTTGTTTTTTTGTGGCGCAAAATTAAGTATTATTAATAATTTAATGGGTATTTTTAACTTCAATTTTTATCAAATTTATAACTAAAGAGTTGATTTGTTACCAATTGATTAGATTTGAGGCATGAAACTTCTAAAACAAATATTAGATTTTTATTTAAACAGCAGTATTCACGTGGCTTTATCGTGTTATGCTTTGGTTCGGATTACTTTTCATTTCTTTCATATTCAGTATGATGAACCTATGGCATTGTTTGTTTTTTTCGGAACAATTGTAGGATATAATTTTGTAAAATATGATGCTTTGGTTCGGGTGAAAAGAAAACCGGTTGGGATTCATTTAAAAATTATTGCTGTTTTAAGTTTCATTTCGGTGATTTTAGTTGGCTATTATTTTTTCCATTTAAAAAGAATTACACAAATTGTTTCCGTAGTAATTTTTGCTATAACGGCACTTTATACTTTACCATTTTTCCCAAACAGAAAAAATGCCCGAAACTGGGCGGGAGTAAAAATCTACATTGTAGCACTTTGTTGGGTAGGAGCGACTTTGGTTTTGCCGTATATAAATGCCGAAATTCCGTTTACAGCCAATTTTTTTATAAAATGCATTCAGCGTTTTGTTTTGGTTTTTGTGCTGATTTTAGTTTTTGAGATTCTGGATTTAGCAAATGATGATCCGCATTTACAAACCGTTCCGCAAACCATTGGCGTAAAACGAACTAAGATTTTAGGATTTTCACTTTTGGTCCCGTTTTGGGTTTTAGGAATTTTGTCTTTTACACTTCATGATCTTATTATCAACCTGATAATGGTTTTGACTTTGATGTTGTTTATTTTGTTTGCCAATACAAATCGATCTAAATATTATACTTCTTTTTGGGTCGAAAGTGTGCCCATCTTTTGGTGGCTGATGATTGCGTTTTTATAAATAAGGCATTCAAGTTTCTAAATGATTTGGGCGTGTCCCTTCGGGTCGGGCTTTCGGCTAAATTCCCGATTAACAAAAACTACGGCTGAAAAAGCCTTGTTTTTCTAAATCGGGAGATACCGCCTCTATCCCTCACGCAAACCGTACAATGAGAAAATTCATTTTTAAAAGAAGATTTGTTGCCATAATCTTGTCATTTCGACGAAGGAGAAATCTCCGCGAGAAGCTCGACAAAGATTGGATTCTCGTTGCGGAGTTACTTGTGGATATTTCTCCTTCGTCGAAATGACAAGATTGCGTTTAAATATTGGGCTTTGCCAAATTAATTTAAAATCTTCGAGAGCGAAAAATCTATTTCGTTTTTTGTTCAGCAAGCGCTTTATTTAATTCAACTTTAGCTTCATTTAGTTTCTTTCTTTTTTTGTCGATTTTTTCTTTGCTTTCTTTGTCTTTAATCGCTTCGTTCAAATCGGCAGTTCTTTCGTTTACTTTTTGCTGTTTCTCTTTTACTTTTTTGTCCAGATCTTTATTGACTGTTTTTGTGGTACAGTTTTTCTTAGTCTGCGCGATAGCATCTTCAACACCTTTTATCTGGTTTTGATTTCCTGCTTTTTTAGCAGCGGTTAATTTTGTATTTAACTCACATAATTTTCGTTCGCAGCCTTTTAAAGATGTACAATTGCTTTGCGAAAATCCAATAAAAGAAACAGTAAAAAGAAGTACAGTTAATATCGTTTTTAATTTCATAAGTATGTTTTTGATTAATTTATCTGAATCATTCACAAATGAATTACTTAATAAAAGTAAGAAAATTATCTTAACTAAGTTTTTCCGAAACTTCTTTCAGAACCTTATTTCTTTCCAAAAGAAAATTAGTCATATGTTTTTCTAAAAATAAAATATCAAAAAGTTCTCCGAAAATCCCAAACGGAGTTTCGTACTGTAATACATCTTTCATGATTGTTACGCCATTTTGTTCCTCAAAAATATGTTCATGTCTGAAAGATTTGAATTTTCCTTCTTCCATTTCATCCACAAAATAATCATAGAAATCCATTACGGGAATTCGGGTTTTGTGTGTAAGATAAAATCCGAAATGTTTGCCACGCCAGGTTACCGTTTCGTTTAAATTTATTAAACCAGAAGTTACACCGGCAATTGCTTTTTCTTTTGTGGGACTTGCAGATTGTTGGTGAATATCAATATTTCGTGAAGCATCAAAAACGATTTGTTTTGGTGCTTTTATTTTTGTTGTGAGGTGTATTGTTGTCATGATTTGTTAGGTTTAAGTTTTTTTTGCACAATCTTGTCATTTCGACGAAGGAGAAATCTTCGCAAGTAACTCCACTATGTGAATCCAATCTTTGTCGAGCTTCTCGTGGAGATTTACTTCGTCTGTTCGCTATCGCTCGAGTCTCCTTCGTCGAAATGACAAAATTGTCTGAATTTGGGATTTATATTAAATTTTCAAAAGCATTATCAATATCTCCAAACTTAAATTGGAATCCATTTTCCAAAAGCCTTTTCGGAATCACATTTCTACTTTTTAAAACGAGTTCTGTTTCTGTTCGAATAAAAAATGCTCCAATTTCTAGAAAGAATTTGTTAAGCGGAATTCCAAAAGGAAAACCAACAGCTTTTCGAAGTTTCTGCATAAAATCAACATTTCGAATAGGTTCGGGAGAAACCACATTTATAACGCCTGTAATTTCTTTTTGAATAATAAGATCAACCGCATTCGCAAAATCTTCTTCATGAATCCAGCTTACAAATTGATTTCCTTTTCCTTGTTTTCCTCCAAAACCAATTTTAGCCAAAGTTTTCAACGGAATTAAAGCACCGCCATTTTTGCCTAAAACAATTGAAGTTCGCAAAGCCGTTTTTAAGGTATTGGGAGTTTCTGTTTTAAAGAATGCTTTTTCCCAGGAAAGCGCAACATTTATAGAAAAATCATTCCCAATTTCGCCATCAACTTCATCCATTTGTTTGTCTAAAGAAAAACGATAGATTGTTGCTGTTGAAGAATTCAGCCAATGTTTCGGCGGATTTTTGCAATTCAAAACAGCTTTGTTTAAAATCTTGGTACTTTCAATTCTAGACCAAAGAATTTCTTTTTTATTCTCTTTAGTATAACGACAATCAACAGATTTTCCGGCGAGATTAATTAAAACCGTCGCATTCTCCAATTCATTTTCCCAACCAGATAAAGTTCTGGCATTCCAGTTTATATATTTAATTCCATCAATTGTCTGAGATTTTCCTCGGGTCAGAATTACAATTTCTTCAAATTTATCTTTAAAATGATTGACTAAAACTTGTCCGAGAAAACCTGTTCCGGCTGCGATTATGAGTTTTTTCATTGGGTGTAGATTTTTTGCCACTAATTGCACGAATTTTTACTAATTTTTTTGGAAATGTTTTTGTTGAATATTAATTCGTGAAAATTCGTGCAATTATTAGCAAACTATATTTTACAATTAAAAAGTATTCTTTTTTTCAATATCTGGAAATACATTATCAATTCTTTTTGCCAGTTCTGGTAATTTAATTGTTGGAACTGCCGGAAATAAATGATGTTCTAAATGATAAAACATGCTGAACGTAATTTTGTTTTTCCAGCCTTCTCGTTGTGTTCTGGCAAATTCCGGAGAATCTTCTGTATCATGATGCACGGTCCAGACAGCAAAGAAAGCCATTAAAAATTCGGCGAAGATCATTATAATAAAATGATAGATCAGGAAATGAATTTGAAAATAGAAAATTATAAAGGTTACTACAGCAATTGAAACAAGCTCTAAGATTACATTTTTAACATAATTTCTATTTCCTTTCTGCAATGTTACTTTATGAATCAAAAACATATGAATTGGTCCATAAAGAATAGCGCCGTACCAAGTCATTTTAGCTGATTTTCCTTCGTAATCTTCATCAGATAAACAATATTTATGATGTCGTATATGATTGAATTTAACGGCATGAATTGAAACCATCAACAAAATACTGTTTGAATAAAGCGTAAACCAGGTTAAAAATTTATTTGTTCCTAATGAATTGTGAAAACCATTATGTACTTGTCTTAATCCGGCTAGAAAGAAAAAAGCTGAAAAAGGAATCGCTGCTAAATAATATCCAAAATAAGCAAGCGTCATAGAAACTAGAAACCACGGAATTGTCAAGTTGTTTTCAATTAGCATTTCTTTAAGGCTAAGCGTTTTCAAATCTTTCCATTGCACTTTTTTGAGTATTTCCTGATGTGTCATTTTTTATGATTTAAGGTTTTCTTTAAACCTAACAGATTTTTAAGTCTGTTAGGTTTGATTTGAAGTTAAGCTTTAAAGACCAATCTTTCTTCTCTTTGAGCTTCTTTGGCTTTTCGTTTTCCTCTAAAAAAGAAATACAAATTGAAGAATAACATGATGCCAAGATAAATAGAAAAACCGCCAATTTTATAACTTAAGTTTTCAATTAATTCCTGATAACTGTCTCTATATAATTGCATTTCTAAGATCATTAAGGCAAAACCAATGTTTAAAAGATAAAATCCGGTTTCAAAAAGTTTGTTAGTTGCCTCAGCAATTTCTTCCCGGCCTTTAAAGATGTCAAGCATAAAGATTTTTCCATTTTTAAAAAGCGTTTTAGAAACGTAATAAGTTAGAAATAAAGCGACTGGTAAATAAATACTGTAACCGATTAAGATTTTTGTAGTTTCCATAATATTTAGTTTTTGTTGTTATGAATTAGTTTTTGAATGTATTTTGTTATAATTAAAATGTTGAGGTAATGCAGAATTGAAATAATAAAAATTATGACAGCTGTTTTTATGCAGATAGTTTCAATCAATTGTGTTGATGAAATAATTTTCTGCCAGGAAATTAAAGTCATAGCACAATAACCAATATTTAAAAGGTAATAAGCTAAAAGCAAAATCTGATTAATTTTTTGGCAAATGTCAGCATGATTCGGGATTAAATCTGCCACATAAATATTTCCGTTTCTGTAGCAGACTTTTCCAACTTTTAGAATGATGAAAGTCGTAATGCTGAGATATATTAAATATCCAATGATGTTGAAATTCATGACTGGTTTTGTTTATGGGTTAATACATTTCTTCTAAAACTGGAATTGCTTGTAGCTTTCTCTTATTTTTAACTGTAATTTTTGAGCCTTTAGCCATGAAAACTGAAGTTGGCTGCATGTACTGAAGAAATGTAAAATCGTTTCCATAAGTTTTTTCAAAATCAATATCAATTGTATGATTTAAAACTTCCAATTGCTCCCATCTTGGATGAGTGACTTCATATTCAAAAGCTATTTCTTCATCAATTTTTGTATATCCAAAATAATGTTCTGTTATAAATTCAGCTTCAGAATCAACTTCAATTTGAGTTAAGGCATTTTTAGTTTCCAGTTGAATTGTATTACATTTTTGATTATTCTTCCATTGATAAATAAAAGTATTAGTATTCTCATTCTCAATAATTTCATGTCTCATTTTTTGAGTTTCATAATGTTCCTGATACAAAGTATTAGCGATAAAAGTTATGGCGCTTTTAGGAACAATCTCTTTAATGAAAACTACACCGCGTTTCCATTCGCCATTTTCAAAGCGTTTTACATAAAATCTTAAATTAACTTCTTCAAAATCTACATGAAACGGAACTTTCAATCCTAAAACCTTTGTGTTTCTAAACATAAAACTAACTAAGCTTACATAACATTTGTTATTCCAGATATCAATCTCAGTTCCAGCGGGAAGATATTTTTCTAATATTTCAGCATCAACTTCATAATTGAAAAGTGCTAAATTTTTCCATTCTGCTTTTAAGAAGTTCATTTGTGTGCTTTTTTATAAATTATTATTGAAAGGTATAATGCGAGGACAGCTGGCATTCCAAATATGAAATGTTTTTTAAAAAAGTAATCGGGTAAAAAAGGGTTGATAATAAATAAGGTTATAAAATAGAAAATAACTCCGTATACATATAATTGAAGATTTCTATCTCTTGGCTCATCGGCAAGCATACTTCCTCCAATTGCAACCTGAAATAATCCTGTCAAAATGCTCAAAAGCAATCCATATACAAAGAGGCCAGAAAGAGGGGAATTATCTAAAAGACCAATCAGGATTAAAATAGCTGGAACTCCGGTAAAAAAATAATTAAGGTGATTTATTGCTTTCATGGTTATGGATAGTTTTTAAGTTTGATGAAAAAAGAATTTTGAGAAATTTCAGATCACAGATCCTAAATCTTCGCATTTAATTAGTATTCTATAAAAATAAATGGCAGTAATATTCGGAATTAGAGTTACAAAAACAACTTGTAAAAAATCATTCCACATTATGAAATTAAAAAATGAGAAAAGAATGATCGCATTTAGAATCGTAACTGTCCAATATATTTTTATTTGTTTTTTAATTTTATAGTTCTTTGGTTTTGAAAATATTTCAATACTTAAAAAAATTGCTGAAATTAATTGTATTATTAATAAAAATGCTTGTCCGGCAAAACGTAAATAACATGTTAAATAGAAAAGAAAACAGATTATTAGGGCAAATTTGTTTATGCTTTTTGTTGGTATCATAGTTATTGATTGTTTTAAACTTTCAGAAAAAAATGAAAGTTTTGATTAAATTTTTTTACTTCATCATTTTTATAACTAATTTCCCTAACCAGTTTTCATTGAATTCAGTCATTTTATCTAACATATTATCTGCCTTTAAAACGAAATCGTATAATTTGGAAGTTTGATCCACAAAGTGTTTTTCTTCTGCAGAATCTTTTGCTTCAATTGTCGAAACTTCTTTTAAGATTTTAAGAGCAGGTTTGATTTCTCTTTTGCTTCTTTCTCTGGAGATTTTTGCTGCTAATTCATCTAAATCTTTTTCGGCAGTAAAAAATTCTCTTCTTTCTCCTGCTTTAAATTCTTTATATACAATTCCCCAATCCATTAATCCTCTCAGGTTCATGCTTGCATTTCCGCGTGAAATCTGCAGTTCTTCCATTATGTCTTCCATAGAAACAGCTTCGTTTGAGATCATTAATAAAGCGTGGATTTGTGCCATCGTTTTATTAATTCCCCATTGAGAACCTAAAGCTCCCCAGGTTTGTACAAACTTATTTTTTGCTTCTTTGAATTCCATAGATCAAAAGTAATTAAAAGTTTTTAAACTTTCAAAAATAATTGAAAGTTTATTTTCGATTATTTTTTTATTCTTTTTTAGACTAAATAAAAACGTGTTTCATGTATTGATTTTAATTAATTGATAACCAATATTCTCTGTTCTGCGGCAATTTTTTTATTTGGCTAATACATCTGCAATAATTTTGAAATCAGAAAAAAATAAGCTAGCAATCTTTTTTTCAAAGCTTGTTTCAAGTTGAAAAGAATAAATTTTATGACATTCTCCCTGAAACAGCAAATCAAACAAAATCACTAAGTGAAGCTGTCTCGCACAGAAAAAAAGCGGCTGCGTAAACCGAAAAGCAGAAATAGAGTAGGTCATAAAATTTTAAAAATTAATTATCATGGCAATTCAAACAGTAGGAAAATTTAAATTAAATCAACAAGGCGGATACGTTTGCAGAACTGAGTTTGTATACTTAGACTCAAATGGTCAATTACAAAGTTCTTCTCAAACAGGTAATGAACTTTTAGGTCAGTCGTATACAACAGATCCGGGAAGTCTTGGCGTACCGGACGGATCAACGCTTTGGATGAAAATCTGGGTTATGGCCGGACACGATAATCAGGCGCAGCAAGCATTTATATATCAGTCGGGAAATTCGGCTATTGCTGATTATACTTGTTCAGGAACTACTCTTTCTAATCATTTAGCTTTAGATGGCGTAAGTTCATAGTAATTTAAATAAGTTTAAAAACCACTGATATTGCAATGTAATATTGGTGGTTTTTTGTTTAAAACAGGTGTTTATACGGGTAAAATTTTCTTGTGTCACTCTTAACCTGTTTCATGTCAAAGAAACTCCATTTCACATCATTTTTTCCTTTATGTCTACTTATCTGATATAGTTTTGAAGTAGAAATAAACCAAAGTATTCTTATTTAAAACATTCTAATTTAAATAAGAATATAAAAATAAAATATCAAATAGGTGGAGCAGACCCCACTTAAAAAAACGAGGCGGTTCCGAAAAGCCTTATGAGTAGGAAAACCAAAAAATACAAAAGTTATGGCAGATTTATTAGCAGGTGCTTATTTAGTAAGCGGAACAATAGGAAATGTAGGAACACCAGGTGCTCCAATCGTATCATTTAGTTTAGTTGTTGTACCATCACAAAATTCAGTTTCTGGTACGGCAGTTATTAAACAAGCAGTAAATGGTCCTGATGGACATATTGTTGTTCCTGTAACAGGAAAAATATATGCAGCTGGACTTGGACAGTATACACAATTAGTTAGTTTTAAAGGACAATATGTTCAAACTTTTCCAGCTCCGGCAATTGGTGCTTTTTTAGCCGATTTTGACGCTCATTTATCTGTTGATGCAGAATGGAACGGAGTAGGAGGTTTTTCATACTACCAACATCATATTGAAAACGTACCTGTAAAAGCAGTAAAAAATTTACAACCAGAGTTGGCATAATAAGAGACCCCAAATATTAACAACTCGAATTACGAAACATATTAGGATTTAATTACGCCTGATTTGGTTACAGTTTTGATTGAAAGGGTCGTCTTTTTAGACGGCCTTTTTTATTGCCAAAAAAATAAATCACAAAAACATGAATAGAAAACCGATTATTATAATCGTATTAGTTGTCTTTATTGCTGCAGCTGTTACAATATTCTTTTTGAATAAAGAAAAAATATTTGGAAAAGCCGGAGTTTCAGGATATGCTAAAACGGAAGCAGCAGCTACACCTTGCGAATGCGAAGCAAGCTGGTTTCCGCACGAACAAACACCGCCGCCTGCAGAAGGAGACGAAAGTCCTTTTGATACTTCAAGTACCACAAATTGTATTTTCCATCAATGGTCATGGCAAAAATTCCTTTGGGTCACAAAACCACTTCCATCTGGAAATCCGTTGTTTTTAGATTCTTTGGATGTTGTTAGTCCTGAGATGGCGGCAGTTGCTCCGCAATTAGGATTAAAATTAGTTTTAAGTTCCATTAATCAGGCTGGTCCGGAAGGCGTGTTAGTTTCTAACCCAAAATTTGTTTCCGGAAAAACAGCTGGCGATACGGTATATTATTCTATACACGTAAATAAAACATTGCATGATAAAGCCATTATTGCAGCTTCTGAAATTAACAGCGGAAAAGTTCCTTATTCTAATTTAGAAACATTTCCTGTTGGTTCATTGGAGTTAAAAGTTTCATGGATTAGTACCGATGCAATTCCGAAAGAAAAAATTGGAGAGTATTTCGTTACTAAAGCGGCATTCAAAAATAAGCAAGGACAATATGTAGCAAAATCTGTTGCGCTATTAGGAATGCACGTTGTGGGAGTTGTAAAAAATCATCCTGAATTTATCTGGGCAACTTTTGAGCATAAAGAAATGGCTCCGGTTTATGACTGGAAAAACAATTCTGTGACATCAGCAACTGAAATGCTGCTTTATCAAAGCGGAACAACTTCTGGCTTAAAAGGAATAAAATGGGATAAAGTAAACAAGAAACCATTAGAGCCGTATAAAGCTTTTGTTCTTTATGAATATGGAGTTCCAAAAGTGATAAGTACAAATGCTTATATGACAACAAGCCAGGCAGAACCTGCTAATTTTGACAACATCGATACGATCAATAAATGTGTAGCCTCAAAATTAACAGACGTTTTCAAGAATTACTTCTACAACGGATCAATTTGGTTAAATACAGACGGATTAACTCCGGCGCAGCAGGCGCAAACTATTGTAAAAAGTGATATATCAAGTGTTCTTCCGGATTCATTGGCAAGAGGTTCTGCTAATTTAGCAAACATTACAATGGAGACTTACACGCAGACTTTTCAGGATAGTATACATAAAATTAATGCTGGTAATTTAGCAAATTGTTTTAGCTGTCATCAATCTCAAAATTTTGACACTACAAGAGGAATTGGAAAATCTCCTTTGTATTTAAGCCACGTGTTTGAGTCTTATTTGTATACTACAAAACCTCAGCCGGCAACTGCTAAAAATGTTAACTTAAAAGCTAAACGCATCGAAGAAACAAAAGCACTTAAACTTAAACAGTTTGAAGAAGTGTTTGTTCGCCGACATAAATAGTTCATTTTTTGCAAAACAAAAAATGTCTTATTTTAATTTTGCTCCAAATGAAAAGCCGAAGTATTACTTCGGCTTTTCTATTTTATCGTTTATCTTCTTTAGAATAATTAGAAGGACCATTAATGTTAATTGGAGTTCCCAGAAAACGAGGCTCGCGATTTCTTAAAACATCAAAAAAGGATTTAAAAATGGAACCATATTCTCTAAAACAAACATATTTATATCCGTGATATTCTCCATTATTTGCAGAATATCCAGCCGATTTTATTCCAAGTTTTTGTCCAATATAAATCGCTCGGTTCAAATGATATTCCTGAGAAATTAAAGTAGCTTTTTTAATCTTGAAAATATGTTTTGCACGATACATTGTTGAATAAGTATCGAAACCTGCATAGTCAATAAATATTTTTGTCGTGTCAACTCCATGATTAAAACAATAGTTTTTCATAACCGTTAATTCATCATATTCATCACGGCCATTATCTCCCGAAAGTAAAATTTTATTGATGCGTTTCATTTTGTACAATAAAATCCCGGCATCAAGACGATCTTTTAAATATTTGCTTGGCTGATTTCCATTAATTCCCGCACCAAAAATAATTCCGACATCATTTTTTGGAAACTTTTTAACCGAATAATAAATCTTGTTTTTGGTAGAAGATATTACATAGTAGTTTACAGAAACAATAGCAATCAATCCAATAATTGCAAGATAAAGAACTATTCTAAAATATTTTTTCACGGCTTGTATTTGTAAGATTAAGATTTAAAAATACGAAGATAACTAAAATTATTTCTAAGAGAAATCAAATAAAAAAACCGAAGCGATTATGCTTCGGTTTAATGTAAAAATTTATTAGAGATTAAGATTAAAAAATCTACAATCAAAAATCTGCAATTACAGAAGTCCCGCTCTTTTCAATAAAGCTTCTGGTTTTGGTTCCTGACCTCTAAAACGTTTGTATAAAGTCATAGGATGTTCAGTTCCTCCTTTAGAAAGAACATTATCTTTAAATTTCTTAGCTATTTCTTCATTGAAGATTCCGTTTTCCTGAAAATATTCAAAAGCATCAGCATCTAAAACTTCTGCCCATTTGTAGCTGTAATATCCGGAAGAATATCCGCCTTGAAAAATATGAGAGAAAGCTGTACTCATCGCATTTTCTTTTACATCAGGATACAATTGCGTGTTGGCAAATTGTTCTGTTTCGAAAGTTTTTAAATTGGTAATGCTTGTTGGATCTTGTCCGTGCCAAGCCATATCTAATAATCCAAAACTTAATTGACGTAACGTTGCTAAACCTTCCTGAAAACTTGCACTTTCTTTAATTTTCTGTACATATTCAATCGGAATAATTTCTCCCGTTTCATAATGATTCGCAAACAAAGCCAAGGCTTCCGGTTCGTAACACCAGTTTTCCATAATCTGACTTGGCAATTCTACGAAATCCCAATAAACAGAAGTTCCAGATAAACTTGGATAAACTGTGTTTGCTAACATTCCGTGTAAACCGTGTCCGAATTCATGAAATAAAGTCGTTACTTCATTAAAAGTCAATAAAGAAGGTTTTGTTTCTGTTGGTTTTGTAAAATTACAAACGTTCGAAATATGTGGTCTTTCGTTTACGCCGTCTTTTACATATTGAGATTTGAATGAAGTCATCCACGCGCCGTTTCTTTTTCCTTTTCTTGGAAAGAAATCAGCGTAGAAAATTGAAACTAAATTGTCATTAGCATCTCTTACTTCATAAGTCGTAACTTCTTCATGATATTTGTCAATATCAAAAACTTCCGTAAAAGTTAAACCGTATAATTTTTTGGCAACGGTGAAAGCACCATCTAATACTTTCTCTAATTGAAAATAAGGTTTCAGCTTTTCATCATCTAAATTAAAAAGCTGTTGTTTTAATTTTTCAGAATAATAAGCGCCGTCCCATTTTTCTAGCTGTTCGATTCCGTCCAGTTCTTTTGCGAAAGCAGTTAATTCTGCAAATTCTTTTTGAGCTGCCGGTTTTGCTTTTGCCAGTAAATCATTCAAGAATGAAAAAACTTTCTCCGGACTTTCGGCCATTCTTTCCTCCAGAACAAAATGTGCGTGCGTTTTATATCCTAATAAATTAGCTCTTTCAAAACGCAGTTTAGCAATCTTTAAAACATTTTCCTGATTGTCAAATTCATTATTCTGAAATGCTTTTGCACCAAAAGCAATCGCCATTTTTTTACGTAATTCGCGATTATCCGCATAAGTTAAAAACGGAACATAACTTGGATGGTCTAAAGTAAAAATCCAGCCTTCTTTTTCTTGATTTTTAGCCAATAATCTTGCTGCTTCAATCGTGCCTTCCGGTAAACCAGATAAGTCTTTTTCATTAGTTAAATGCAATTCGAAGTTGTTGGTTTCTGCCAAAACATTTTCGCCAAACTGTAAACTCAATTTAGATAATTCTTTATCAATTTCTCTTAATTGGTTTTTCTTGTCTTCTGGCAAATTGGCCCCGTTTCTGGAGAAGCTTTTGTATTTTTTATCTAATAAAGTAGTTTGTTCAGGATTTAAACCTAAACTTTCTTTTTGATCATAAACGGCTTTTACCTTTGCAAATAATTCAGCATTCAAACGAATATCATTTCCGAATTCTGAAAGTAAAGGCGAAACTTCCTGAGCAATTTTCTGCATTTCATCATTCGTTTCAGCCGAATTCAAATTGAAGAAAATACTAGAAAGACGATCTAAAATATCGCCCGAAAAATCCATCGCTACAATTGTATTTTCAAAAGTCGGCGCATCCGGATTATTTACGATTGCATCAATTTCGGCTTTAGCTAAAGCAATTCCTTCGTTGAAAGCAGGAACATAATCTTCGATTTTAATTTGCGAAAAAGGTGCGGTGTTATGTTTAGTTATAAATTTTGAAAGTAAAACACTCATTATGATATTATATTTTTTATTAATAGAAGTCGATTTTTTTGAATTTCAAAGATAGCAATTTATAAAAACCTAATCATCTAAACAAGATCGATTCTCGGCATAAAATCCTCTTAAATTGTGTTATAGATATGTTATTTATTTCTGTAAGCGTTTTTAAAAGCGTAAATTGAAAAAATAGATTTAGCATTATAAAATGCTGATCATAACTAAAAATAAAATAGGATGAATTATCAAGTTGTTATAAAGAATATTGATACGGTTAATGAAGTTGAAGGGTATTGGTCAGACGAAGATTTTATTGCGTTATTAGAAAAATTCAATTATCCCGATGGCGCAGCCGCAGAGAAAAACAGTTTACCGGAATTATTAGAAATGGCTATTTCAGATTATGAGCCTAACGAAGCTGCCGAAATAGTTTTGCAATATAAATTAGGAGATCAATTAAGCGAAGGACAAATTGAGCAAATATCGAACAATATGTTAATTGATAAGGTTTGCGAAGAATATCCCGAAATACACATGCAAGGCACTTTATTTCATGTAAATCAATTGCTTTTTAAAGCATACAATGGAAAATTTCCAAATGCAAAAGCTTCTATTGTTCATTTTTCACTGATGCCAACCGATGGAGAAGTACAAAAGCTGACACCCGAAAATGTGTTGAAATTATTGAATAATGGCTTATCTGATAGAAATCTGATCAAAAGATTATTCGAAAATCAAATATCTCAAAATATTCCATTTCCTGAGGCTGAAAGTATTATTTGGGAATTGAAAACTGAAGACAATATAAATTACGATTTGGTGACTTCAGAAAATTGGATAAATAAGGAAGATATAAAAGAATCTGAATTTGAATCTATTTTGGAAGAGGTTGAAGATGTAATTTAATTTCAAAAAATAAATAAAAAAAGGCTTCCGTACAGGGAAGCCTTTGCATTTTTATCCTGCAAGGTTTTCAAAACCTTGTAGGTATTTTGAAGTATTTAATTTTGATTGCGATAATCAAGACCTACAAGGTTTTGAAAACCTTGCAGGAATCGGGAAAACTTATTTCTTTAAACCTTCAGCAGCTTTATTAACCGCCGCTTTTAATTCTTCTTTATAAGAAATAATAGTATCCAAAACTTTTTTGTCGTGGCTTCCGATGATTTGTGCTGCTAAAATTCCCGCATTTTTTGCACCGTTTAAAGCAACAGTTGCAACTGGAACACCGCCCGGCATTTGCAGAATCGATAAAACAGAATCCCAGCCATCAATAGAATTGCTTGATTTTACCGGAACTCCAATTACAGGAAGCGGAGACATTGAAGCCACCATTCCTGGTAAATGTGCCGCACCACCCGCACCGGCAATAATTACCGAAATTCCGCGAGTATGTGCATTTTTACTGAAATCAAATAATTTCTCCGGCGTTCTGTGTGCCGAAACGATATCTACTTCAACTTCTACATTAAATTGTTTTAATATGTCGATTGCATCCTGCATAACTGGCATGTCTGAGATGCTTCCCATTATAATGGCTACTTTGCTCATGTTTTTATTTTTGTTGTGTTTTGTTTCAGGTTTAAAGTTTCAAGTTATTGGAAACTGAAAACTATTTTATGTTATTGGTTTAAGATCTTAATTTTAATAGAATTGTATAGATTAGAAATAGAATGAAAACTAGTAATGCTAAAGAAAATAAAACAAGAATTGTAAATAGAATAAAACTTTTTATTCTTTCTCCTGTATATTCATATTTATCAGTAAATTTTTCAAAATGAATTTTAAACAAATTTGAATTATTATCTAAATTCAAAAGGTTGATTAATATTTCTACAATATCCATTTAAAAATTAATTAAACTAAAAAACTGTATATTTTGTTTAGTTCTGTAAACTGTGACTGCGACTGAAAACTATTGAGAAATCACTTTAATCGTATTCTTAACTTCCTGTGCAATTCTCCTAGCTTCCTGCATATTCTCATTTACGATTGTAACGTGACCCATTTTTCTAAACGGACGTGTTTGTTTTTTTCCGTAAATATGTGGCGTAACGCCATCCCATCCTAAAATGGTTTCGATATTTTCATAAACAACATCTCCAGAATGACCTTCGGCGCCGACTAAATTTACCATAATTCCGGCAACTTTACTGTCTGTGTTTCCTAACGGAAGATCTAAAATAGCACGTAAATGATTTTCGAATTGCGAAGTATAACTTGCTTCGATTGAATAATGTCCAGAATTGTGCGGACGCGGTGCGACTTCATTCACTAAAATTTCATCTTCATTGGTTTGGAACATTTCAACTGCTAAAAGTCCAACGTGATTGAATTTTTCAGAAACATTTAAAGCAATTGCTCTGGCCTTTTCTGCAACTTTTTCATCGATTCTTGCAGGGCAGATTACGTATTCAACCTGGTTTGCTTCTGGATGAAATTCCATTTCTACAACCGGATACGTTTTAATTTCTCCTGATGGATTTCTTACCACAATTACCGCCAATTCATTTTTGAACGGAACCATCGTTTCTGCAATACATTCTACATTTGGTAAATCATCCATATCAGAAATCTGGCGAATTACTTTTACGCCATTTCCGTCGTAACCAAACTCGGTGCATTTCCAAACAAACGGAATTGTGATTTCATTATTTCCAACTGATTTTTGCAAATGCAATGGACTTTCAAATCGTAAATATGATGCAGTTGGGATATTACTTTCCGTGTAAAAATCTTTTTGAGTTCCTTTATTCTGAATTCCTTTTAAAGTTTTTGGAGACGGATATACTTTTACACCTTCGTTTTCTAATTGTGTTAAAGCTTCAAGGTTTATCAATTCGATTTCAAAAGTTAGAACATCGACTTGTTTCCCGAAGTTGTAAACCGTGTCATAATCCATTAAATCTCCTTGAAAGAATTTGTTGCAGGCAATTTTACTCGGCGCTTCATCACTTGGATCTAAAACATAAGTTTGTATGTCAAATTTTCTGGTGTCGAACAAAAGCATTTTACCCAATTGTCCGCCGCCTAATATTCCTAATTTAAAATCAGAAGAAAAATAATTCATTTTGTGTTGTGTTTTTGCAAAGATACCTTTTAATCTTTTTTTAGCCAAAATTTAGTGGTTTTCTAGTTTTTAGCCACGAATTGCACGAATTTTCACGAATTGTATTTTAAAGTTTTGCCACAGATTAAAAGGATTAAAATGATTTATCTCTGTGCGGATTTTTGTTTACCACGAATTACAAGAATTACCACTAATTTTTAGATTGAATCTAAAAAAAATAATTCGTGAAAATTAGTGTAATTCGTGGCAAACCAAAAAATCCTTCTAATCTTTTTAATCTGTGGCAAAAAACTATTCGATTTTCTTCAAAACTTCGCGGGCAACGGCTTTGTAAGCTGCGGAATGATCTCCGTAATCTTTGTTTAAAATAACCTGAAGTTCAGGATGAATCCAGTTGTAATAATTTCCCAGAACGTATAAAGTTCTTATAGAATAGGCTTTTGTAGCTACTTTTACATCATTTATAAGCCAATCGAAACTCGCTTCAATACAATCCTGAAGATTTTCTTCGGATAATGAAATACTGTTTTCGTCTTTTTTAAAATGAGATTTTACTAAAAGCTGTACCACTTTTGCAATTGGTCTGAGCGAACTTTCATCTTTCAGAACTTTCAAATTAGAACAGAAAAAATCAACGTGAGGCTGAAGCCAGATTAATTCTTCATACGATACAAATTCCAGAATCCAGCAGGCTTTATGATTGTTTTTATTTTCGGGCGAAAAGCAAATCGAAACTAATTCTTCAAATAAAGATGGATTTTCGAGAATGTCTTGCGCACACTTTAACCGGTTTTCCCGATAGGCACTTACATAATCCAGTTTTTCTTGTAATACAGAAAGCATTTTTTTAGGTTTGGGGGTGATTTCAAGCATCTAAAATAAATAATTTAATGAGATAGTTCCGTAATAATTTATAGGAAGTCCTGGATAATAATAGCGGGGCGCCGTGTTTCCAACTGCAACAGCATTTGGCAGTATTAGAGAGGCATATTTTGTATTTGTAACATTATTTACTCCAACAGCAAAATGTGAGGTTAAGCCTTGCAGGATCTCAAATCGATAACCTGTTTTTAAATTGATAAGATTATAAGAATCAGAAAAAGCTGTATTGGCATCATTCATTGGGATTTCATCTGCGAATTGATAATCAGCATTAAAATAAATTCCAAGATTGGTGTTTAAAGTAATTCCGGCGTTGACTTTGTTTGCTGCAACTCCCGTTAATTTATTTCCGGAATAATCATTTCCGTTATCAACGAATTCTTTAAACTCATAATTTCCTAAAGATCCGGCTAAATAAGAATTCAGAGAAAAGAATCGATTGATTGGCCAATTGTGATTTAAAGTAATTTCGATTCCTTCATGAAATGTTTTTCCAGCATTTAAACCCACATATTGATCATCGCCAACTCTTTTAGCAACTAATAAATCTTTAATTTCCATTCGGTAAACCGCAATTTCGGTGTAAAGTTTTTTATTGAAGAAATAAAACTTTCCGCCTACTTCAAAATTATAACCGTTTTCAGGTTTTATATTTGTATTAATTGTGCCTTCGCTTGTAAGAGTTTCTTCTGTCGCTGGCAATGAAAACCCTCGGCTGACCGAAAAATAAACCGTCTTTTGAGAATCTGGTTTAAATAATAAAGACAATTGCGGTGAAAAAATACCGTCATAACTATATTCCTGATTTGAGTTTTCAATATAATTGTCAAGACTGAATTTAGTTTTATTATAATTTAAACCTGCCTGAACTTCAAATTGATCTGAAAGTAAAGTTCGTAACTGAGAAAAGATATTATAGAAATGTCTTTTTTGTCCGGTTTCGGTAAGCTGGTCGCCTTGTAAACTTCCCAAACCATTATTTTGCTGATACAGATTTTCGAAAGTATTACCTTTATAAGTATCCGTAAAATATTCAATTCCGGTAATGAAGTTATTTTCTATTTTTCCAATTTTAAAGTTTCCAGAGAATTGTGTTCTTACGCCCGTTGCAAAAGTATATTGACGTAAAATATCAAAAGGTCTCGGTTCATTGCTGTCTTTATAATTGATAAAAACTGAAGTTGAGTTTTTTAGATTTTCATTAATTGAAAAATCATAAGCCAATCCGCCCAAAGTCGATTTGTATTCTTTATAACCTTTAGATGCAACCCAGGTTGGCGCGCCTGATTCCGGATTGTTTTCAAAAGCGTTTTTATTTATCGAACTCGGAATAAAAGCTTTTAAATAAGTATAGTTTGAAAAGTAAGTCAGTTTGCTGTTTTTCTTTCGAAATAATTCTCCTGCAAGCGTAATTCCTTCGCGTTTGTATGCACTGTTTTCTCGCCAGCCATCGGTTTTTAAATTGTGATAACTAATGTTTAAACTTCCGTTTTTTTCATCTAAACCAAAATTCACACTGTTCTTCAATAATCCAAAAGAGCCAAAAACAGAACTTATTCCAGCACTTTGATTTCCGTTTTTAGAAAGCTGAGGTGAAATTAAAATTGCACCACCTAATCCAGCTCCATAAACACTCGAAAGCGGACCTTTAATAATTTCAATTTGGTTGAGGTTTTCCAGATCAATATCGTCAATTACGGTTTCGCTGTTTCCGGACGTCAGCGGAATACTGCCATAAAAAGCCCTGATTTTATTGGTTCCGTAAGTGGTTCGCGCGCCAATACCGCGAATCGAAATTCGGGTTGTGGTAAAATTAGACGATTGCATAAAAACACCCGGAATGGTATTGATTACCGTTGTAATATCTGTGGTATTATTTTGCAGTAAATCTTTTTTAGAAAGAATTCCAATCGAAGCCGGAGTGTTTAATAAATTGTTATCAATATGAAGTGGACTGATTACAACTTCTTTCAGCTTTTCGGTTTTTAAGGAATCAATTTTTTTGCCTTCTCTTTTCTGCGCCTCAATGTTTTGGAAAACAAAAATCACAAAAAGAAAAAGACAATATTTTTTTAAGGTCATAAATGATTTGAATTAAGACGTAGTTTTTAAAACACATAGAAACATAGGATTCATGGAGGCAAAAAAGGTGTTTCGCTTTTAATAAAATATAAAATCTATGTTTCTATATGTTTAAATTATCTGTACAAATTGGAATTTGGAATTTTTAATTTGGAATTTATTTATTCGCTGTAACCTTCCAAATCGTATTTCCACTGTCATCATTTACTAAAAGCGATCCGTCGTTCATAACCGTAACTGCAACCGGACGTCCGTAAACTTCAGCTTTATTTTCATCCGAAACAAAACCAGTTAAAAAATCTTCTGGTTTTCCCGATGGTTTTCCATCTTTAAAAGGAACAAACAGCACTTTATAACCTGAAATTTTAGAACGGTTCCAAGAACCATGCTGTCCAACAAAAGCGCCATTTTTATACTTCGCCGGGAATGCATTTTTAGTATAAAAAGCCAATCCAAGTGAAGCAGTATGCGCACCAACAGGAACATCAGGGACAATTGCTTTTTCTACCAAATCTTTTCTTTCGCCTTTCATTCTTGGATCAGGAATACTTCCAAAATAAGAATAAGGCCATCCGTAAAAACCATCTTTTTTTACACTCGTAATATAATCCGGAACTAAATCGTCTCCCAGATCATCACGTTCATTTACAGCTGTCCAAAGTTCTTTATTAACAGGATTCCAATCCATTCCAACCGGATTTCTAAGACCCGAAGCATAGATTTTTTCGCCGGTTCCGTCAGGATTAATTTCAAGAATTCCGGCACGGCGCACTTCTTTATCCACACCATGTTCAGCATTGTTACTTCCTGAACCTACAGAAACATAAATTTTGCTTCCGTCAGGGCTTGCTAATAAATTTCTGGTCCAGTGATTGTTGTAACCTCCGGCAGGAAGTTCAAGAATTTTTTCGCCTTTAGTTTCCAGTTTCAGCGGATTATTTTTATAAGGATAACGGTATAATCCGTCGGTATTTGCAATGTAGAAAAAGTCCTTTAAAACCAACATTCCAAAAGGTTTATTTAAATCTTTAATGAAAACTTCACGAGTTTCAAACTTTCCGTCTTTGTCTTTATCACGCAAAACCGTGATTTGATTTTTACTGGCGCGTGTTCCGCTTTCAACAACAAAAATATCACTGTTTGGCGCAATATAAGTCCAGCGAGGGTTTTCAAAACCGTCTGCAAATTTCGTAACCGTAAATCCTTCAGGAGCTTTTGGCGTAACACCGTTTGGCCATCCAATAACTTTGCTGTTATTCGTTTTAGATTCAGTGGCATATGGCGGCGGAAGCGTAATGTCGCCAACAGCAGTTTTTACAACATTTCCCGGTTGTTTTGCCAGTGCTTCTTTTTCTTCTTTTTTAACTTGTCCGTTACAGGAAGTCATTAAAATTAATAAGGATATAGAAAATAGTGGTAAGTAATTCTTCATTGGAATTTGGAGTTAAATGATTATTCAACAACAATTTAGTAAATTAAAAAGTAGCTGCAAGAACGATTTTGTAATTATTAACTGATATTTAACATTCGTAAAAAAGTCATCTTTCGATTCTATTTTCATGTGGGCAGATTGGTTGTAATTCTGTATCTTTGTCCATTATTTTAAATTTAAAAATAATGATACAACTTCACGATAAACAATTTGTTCCGTTTATTTCGGCTAAGGAAATTGATTTTGCTTTAACCAAATTAGTTGCACAAGTAGAAGATGATTTTGGAGATGATACTCCAATTTTTATTGGAGTTTTGAATGGTGCCTTTATGGTGGTTGCCGATTTTCTAAAAAAATATAAAAGTCCTTGCGAGGTTTCATTTGTCAAAATGGCTTCTTATGAAGGAACTGAAACAACAAATTCAGTTAAAGAATTGATTGGAATCAATCAGGATTTGTCTGGAAGAAGCGTTGTTATTATCGAAGATATTATAGATACAGGAAATACGCTTGAAGAATTAAAACATTTATTTAAAGCACAAAATGTAAAACACTTTAAAGTGGCTACTTTGTTCTTTAAACCAGAAGCTTATAAAAAAGATATTAAGATAGATTATATCGGAATCAGAATACCGAATAAATTTATCGTTGGCTACGGATTAGACTATGATGGTTTAGGCAGAAACCTGACCGAAGTATATAAATTAGCAGAATAACATTAAACAAACACAACTATATATTCATTTTAAACTTCTTTTAAAAATAAGAAGTTACACAACTCAAACGTACTATGATTAACATTGTTTTATTTGGAAAGCCTGGAGCAGGAAAAGGAACTCAGGCAGAATTTTTAAAAGAAAAATACAATTTAACACACCTTTCTACAGGAGATATTTTCCGTTTTAATTTAAAAAATGATACTGAACTAGGTAAAAAAGCAAGAGTTTTTATGGATAACGGAGAACTAGTTCCGTGCGAAGTAACAACAGCAATGTTAATTGACGAAGTAAATAAACACCCGGAAAGCGCAGGATTTTTGTTCGACGGATATCCAAGAACTTTAGATCAGGCCGAGGCATTAGATAAATTTTTACCAACAATTGGTTCAAGCGTAACAGCAACAATTGCATTAGAGGCTGATGACGAAATTTTAGTAGCACGTTTACTGGAAAGAGGAAAAACAAGCGGAAGACCAGATGATCAGGACGAAGAAAAAATTCGTGTAAGATATCAGGAATACAATGAAAAAACGGCTCCATTAATTGGATATTATAAAGAGCAGAATAAGTTTCACGCCGTAAACGGAATTGGAACTATCGAAGAAATTACAGAACGCTTAACGTCAGTTATAGATAATTTGTAGAAGCTAATCCAGCTGTACGTGAAGTCCCGATAGCTATCGGGACGCTAAAAAAACTATTTTTCCAAACCATAAAACGAGCTTCCGCTGGTCGCTGTTTTCTGGCAGGAAAAATTAGTTTTTTTAGCTCCGGGCTCTTCACTTCCATCTGGGCTAAAAAAGAACAATAAGAATTTATACCAAACAACGAACCAAACAAATAACGAATCTACTAAACATTGGAAATACTAATAATATTTTTTCTAATACTATTAAACGGAGTTTTCTCAATGTCTGAAATTGCATTGATTTCGGCACGAAAAAATAGACTGGAAACAGCAGCAAAAAAAGGGAACAAAAGTGCTAAAACAGCGCTTGATCTGGCGAATTCTCCAAACAAATTTTTATCAACGGTACAAATCGGAATTACCTTAATTGGAATCTTGACAGGTATTTATTCTGGTGATAAAATCACATTAGATGTAGAAACATTTGTGAGTGGTTTTGAAGTTTTAAAACCATATGCACATTCGGTTGCGGTGGGGATCGTGGTTGTAGTTTTAACGTTCTTCTCTTTGGTTTTAGGAGAATTACTTCCAAAACGTATCGGATTAAATTATCCGGAATCAATTGCCAAAATGGTGGCGATGCCAATGAAAGTAATTTCCATTATCACGGCACCGTTTATTTGGTTACTAACTTCTTCAACAGATTTTTTATTGAATGTTTTGCAGATAAAACCAACTGCTGACGGAAAAGTTACCGAGGAAGAAATTAAAGCCATCATTAAAGAAGGAACAGAAGTTGGCGAAGTTCAGGAAATTGAACAAGATATTGTGGAGCGTGTTTTTCACATTGGAGACCGAAAAGTAAGTTCGTTAATGACGCACCGAAAATCGGTAGATATGCTTCCGTTAAATGCTGATAAAACAAAAATAAAAGAGTTGGTTGTTCAGGATTTGCATACCGTTTATCCTGTTTACAATGAAAACTACGATGACATTGTTGGAGTTGTAACGCTGAAAAATATATTTGCCAATATCGAAAACGATAATTTTGATTTTGCTTCTATAATTTCTGATGCGCCATATTTAATGGAGCAGACAACAGCTTATAAAGCATTAGAAAATTTCAAAAAAACAGGTGTTCATTACGCTTTGGTTTCTGATGAATATGGAGTTTTTCAAGGTTTAATTACTTTGAATGATATTCTGGAAGCTTTAGTTGGCGATGCATCTGAGTTTTATAAAGATGAATTCCAGCTTATAGAAAGAGAAGATGGATCGTGGCTGGTTGACGGACATTATTCATTACACGATTTCTTAACGTATTTCGAATTAGATGAACTAACAAACGATTACGAAGTAAACACCGTAAGCGGAATGATTATGACCGAACTTTCACATATTCCAAAAGAAGGTGAAAAACTAATTTGGCAAAAATTCATCTTAGAAGTTGTCGATATGGACGGCGTAAAGATTGATAAAGTGCTTGTAAAAGCGCTTAAAGAATAAAAAAGAAAATAGTATTCAGTCGCAGTATTCAGTCACAGGTTGTGCTGAAAAATGGGATTGAGACTGAAAAGTAAATAAAATAGAGTTTAGACATAGAATTTAGAGCAATCTAAAATCTAAAATCTAAAATCTGAAATTCAGAAAAATGACAGAAGGAAATTTTGTAGATTACGTTAAGATATATGTTTCGTCCGGAAAAGGAGGAAAAGGATCTACGCATTTACATAGAGAGAAATTTATTGAAAAAGGCGGCCCGGACGGTGGTGATGGCGGTCGAGGCGGACATGTGTATTTAGTGGGAAATAAAGGACTCTGGACATTATTTCATTTAAAGTTTGCGCGTCATATTAAAGCCGGACACGGTGGAGACGGTGGAGGAGACCGAAGCACGGGAGCAGATGGAGATGATAAATTTATTGAAGTGCCGCTGGGAACTGTTGTAAAAGACAAGGAAACGGGAGAAGTACTTTTTGAAATTACAGAAGACGGTGAAAAAAGAATTCTTGCAAAAGGAGGAAAGGGAGGTTTAGGAAACTGGCATTTTAGAAGTTCTACAAACCAAACACCGCGTTACGCGCAGCCAGGTTTACCAGGTTTAGAAATGGACGTTATTCTGGAACTTAAAGTTCTGGCAGATGTTGGATTGGTTGGTTTTCCTAATGCAGGAAAATCTACTTTATTGTCTGTGTTAACTTCAGCAAAACCAAAAATTGCTGATTATCCTTTTACTACTTTAAAACCAAACTTAGGAATTGTAGCTTACAGAGATTATCAATCTTTTGTAATTGCAGATATTCCGGGTATTATTGAAGGTGCTGCCGAAGGAAAAGGTTTAGGACATTATTTCCTTCGCCATATTGAGCGTAATTCGACTTTGCTATTTTTAGTTCCGGTTGATACGCCGGATATTAAAGCAGAATATGATATTTTGGTTAACGAATTAACGAAGTATAATCCGGAAATGCTGGACAAAGAACGTCTTTTAGTGATCTCAAAATGTGATATGCTGGATGATGAACTTAAAGCTGAATTGAAAGCAGAATTAGATGTTTCGTTTAAAGATATTCCGTACATGTTTATTTCATCTGTTGCACAGCAAGGTTTAACAGATTTGAAGGATAAACTTTGGAAAATGCTTAACGATTAAAATCGGCTTATTATAAAATATAAAAACCCGACAACTTTCATTGTCGGGTTTTTTACTTTTTGCGCGAAAAAACAAAAAGTATAAAGGATTTTACTTTCTAACTTAAATCCTAATGTAATTATAGTCCAAAGTTTTTAGAGATTCCAAAGTTTACACTTTGCCCAAAATTAAAACCAAAACGTTGTTCTCTGGCAATTCCTTTTCCGCTAAGATTGTCGTAACCAATACCTCCAATATTGAAATTTAAACCAAATCCATTTTTCATATTAATAAATAAGGCTGGTGTTAAACTAGCATATACACCTTTAGTTTTATCAATACTTCTTTCCTGATATCCCACTCCTAAATCAGTGTAGAAAGAAAATAAATCAGAAAGAGGCACTGAGTAACGAGTAAAAGCACCAACTCTGTATGCTTCTTCTCTTTTAGATCCAGATTCTTTGTAGTTCAGGATTGAACCTTCAACTCCTAAAGTCCATTTGTCTGTAAATTGGTATCCTACTTTTGGAGAAAATTCAAAGTTTTCATATTTATCATCCCCAATTTTTTCGGAACCAAATCCAACATTTCCACCAAGCAAAATTGATCCTTTTTGCGCACTCATCATTGTTGTCACTAATAGTACAACTGCTACTAATAATTTTTTCATTTTTATTTTTTTAATTAGAAAGGCAAATTAAAGGAATAATTATTTGTAAGAAATAGATTAAATTAAATATTTTTAATTGAAAGTTAATTTTTACAATTTTTATTAAGATTTAAAATCATGATTTCATTAAATCTAGAATTTTATAAGTTTAATTAACTATTATCTTTTTATATTCTAATAATTTTTCTTTTTCATCAAATTATGAATTTCGCAAAATCATCTTCATATTTATTTATAATGTTTTGTTTTTAGATCGAATGTTTATTTTTTTTGCGAAAATGAGTTATATTCGCAGTACTTAAACAAAATAACATGAAAAAAATAGTTTTATTCTTGACCATGTGCCTTATGGCTTTTCCTGTAAGAGCTGATGAGGGAATGTGGTTCTTGATGTTTATCGAAAGATTGAACCATAGAGATATGGAGAAAATGGGCTTGCAATTAACAGCCGAAGAAATTTACAGTATTAACCATCATAGTTTAAAAGATGCAATTGTGCAGTTTAATGGTGGATGTACTGCTGAAATCGTTTCTAAAAGCGGATTAGTTTTAACAAACCACCATTGCGGATATAACGCGATTGCAGAACTTTCTACTGCAGAACAAAACTATTTGAAAGATGGTTTTTGGGCAAAAGAAAAAAGTGCCGAAATGAAACCAAAATCTTTATACGTTCGTTTCTTTGTTCGTATGGACGACGTTTCTAAAAGAATTTTATCAAAAGTAAATGATACTATGACCGAAACTGAAAGAAACAAAATCATTCAGCAAGAGATTAGTTTAATTGAAAAAGAAAATAGTGAAAACGGAAAGTATACAGTTTCTGTTCGTCCTTTCTTTCAAGGAAATGAATATTACTATTTTGTTTACCAGGATTACACAGATGTTCGTTTAGTGGGAACACCTCCGGAAAGTGTTGGTAAATTTGGAGGAGACACTGATAACTGGGAGTGGCCTCGTCAAACTGGAGATTTCTCTATGTTTAGAGTATATGCTGATAAAGACGGAAATCCTGCAGCTTACTCAAAAGATAATGTGCCTTTACAGCCAAAACATTATTTACCTGTAAGTATTAAAGGGGTGAAAGAAAATGATTTTGCCATGATTCTAGGTTACCCAGGAAGAACAAATCGCTGGATGCCGGCGGGCGGAATTGAGCAAAATATAAAATATGCTTATCCTGCATGGGTTGAAGGTGCCAAAACCGGAATGGATGTAATGAAAAAGTATATGGATACAGATGCAACAGTTCGTTTGAAATATGCATCTAAATATGCTTCGACAGCAAATTACTGGAAAAACCGTCAGGGTATGATCGATGCTTTAACAAAAGCAGGAACGGTAGATACAAAATCAGAGCAGGAAGATAAATTTTATGAGTGGGCAAGTAAACCTGCAAATAAAGATAAGTACGAAAATGTAATTCCTACTATTAACGATTATTACAGAGAAACAAACTTAAAAGCACGTCACGATAATTACTTAACGCAGCTTTTACGTACTTCTGCTTATGCGACAGGTCCAGCAAATTTAGGAAATGAGTTAATAGCTTACTATAAAGAAAATGAAGCAAAAAGAGCAGAGATGTTGCCAAAGATCAACACAATGATTGACAATATCTATGGTAATTTTTATGCTCCGCTTGAAAAAGATGTGTTGACAGCGCAATTAAATTTATATGCTTCTAAAGCTGCTGAATATGGACTTGCTCCAGAAATTGCTAAAATGAAAACTACTAATAATGGTGACTTTACTGCTGACGTAGCAAAAGCAACTGAAATTAGTTATTTTACAACTAAGGAAAAAGTATTAGCATTTATGGCTGATCCAAAACCTTTGGCAATTGTACACGATCCTTTGTATATTATCTCAAATGATTTATTGACTAAATACCGTGCTAAAACAGATGATCAGGCAAAAGCTGATGATGGTTTTGCAACTGCTTACCGCGAATTAGTGGAAGGTTTAAGAGAATCGAAATTAAACGCAATTAAATATCCAGATGCAAACTCTACTTTGAGATTAACTTACGGAAAAGTTCGTGCGTTACCTGCAGATCCTCGTAACGATGCTGCGATCAACAATTATACTACTATGGAAAGCATGGTGAAAAAGTATAAAGCAGGAGATCAGGAATTTGATTTACCAGCTCGTTTGTTAGAATTAAACAAAGCAAAAGATTTTGGTCAATATGCTGATAAAGCGGGTTACATGCCAGTAAACTTTTTAACTGATAATGATATTACTGGAGGAAACTCAGGTTCGCCAGTTTTAAATGGTAAAGGAGAATTAATTGGAATTGCTTTTGATGGAAACATCGAGGCGATGGCCGGAGACGTTATTTTTGATCCTAAATTGCAAAGAACTATTAACGTTGATATTCGTTATGTACTTTGGATTATTGACAAATACGCTGGAGCTAAAAATATTATTGACGAGTTGACGATTACAAAATAATCTCAATTTTATGATAAAAGTAAACCCGACAGATTTTAAATCTGTCGGGTTTTTTGTTGATTTTAATTTTGAAAAAAAATGTCACCCTGAGCGAAGTCGAAGGCTCGTATGCTAAAAAAAGGCTTCGACTTCGCTCAGCCTGACATACAGGTTCAGTAAACCCGACAGGTTTTTTAGGATAGTTTTTTCCGGCATTCTTTGGAATTTGGAATTTATTTTTTCGAATTTTTATTGAACTTTTACTCGAATTCCTTTTGTATGACTTGCAAACTCCGGAGCATACATACTTTGAATTGTTGTAATTCCGTTTGAGAATTCACCGCTGTTATTTACTCGAATATCATATTCTAAAACATAAGTTCCTTTATTGATTCGGTCAAAAAAGAAATGTGTTGCCGCATCTTTTGTACTCATATAATATCCTAAACGATCTGAATATTGATATTGTGAAAGAACATTTACAGGTTCAAAACAAGAAGCTCGCATATCTTTTAAATGGACATATTCTGTATCTTCTTTTGAAGCAATAATTAAACGTACAGTAACCAAATCTCCGGTTTTTAAAGAATTTTTTGCTGTAATTCTTTCTAATTCATCTCCTTTCAAAGTGCTTTTCTTTACATATAATTCTTTTGAAACAGATAAAACTGCTCCCGAATTATTTTTAATCTTATCTAAATCTTCAAAATACTGCCAGTAAATACCGCCAAATCCCGGAACTTTTGATTTATTCTGAATGCTGATAGAAGCCATTTCTTTTTTAACTTCTTCACCTTTCCAGTTTAATTTGATATAACCAGTTTCGGCTTCTTTTTGATTTTCGGCCAGTTTTTTGGTCATGATTTTTTCATCACCTAATTTTATAACCGTATTATCTTTTACAGAAAGCCAATCTGTACCTTGCAGTAATAAAGCATAAATAGCTTCGGTTGTAGATTTTGTTGTTGGCCAGTTTTTGGTTTGTTTGTTTTTTAACAACCAGACTTTCATCGCATCTACAGATTTTGTGTCGTTAGTTACTTCGGCGAAAGCCTCAATCAATAAAGCCTGAGTTTCAATTGGCGCCTGATACCAATACCAGCCAGATTTGTTGGCAATCCAGTACATTCCCCAATCTTCATTATTTGAAGAAGTTTCTTTTAAACTTTCGATGATTTTTTTAGCAGTTTCTTTTTCTCCAAAACGGTTTAAAGTTAAAGCGGCCAATCCTTTTTCGTAAAGTGAATAATCAAGCCATTCTTTTTTTGCAGTCTCTAAATACAATTTAGTAACCTTTTTTAAAGTGTCAGAAATGGGATATTTTTCTAAATAAAAACTTCTGGTATATAAATAATGCAAATTAGTAAAAGTACTTGTCCAGGCAATCTTTTTAGTATTTTTATAATATCGGTTTGTAATTCGATATTCTTCTAAAAAACCGTTATCTATAAACTGAATTCCACTTTTAGTAATGCCATCAATTTCTTTAGTTTCTTGTGTTGTACTCAATTTTGACAAATGACCTAAACCTGCCAAAATATGTCTTGTAATGTATTGACTTTCTTCGCCGCCATCAAACCAGACAAATCCTCCAGAATCTTTTTGTTTTTGTTTTAATTTTTTAAAAGTAGCTTCTTGAGAGGTCTTCATCTTTTCTAAATCAAATAAAAGAGCTGTATTCTTTTTCTGTTCTTCTTCGTCTTGGGCATCATTTAACCAAGGTGTTTCAGCCAAAATAATTGATTTCAATTCTTCGTTTTCTTCTAATTTAGAATTTAATTTTCCGTTCTTTCTCCATTCATCAAATACAGTTTCAATTTTAGGATTACTTGAAATGATTTCAGAAGCCAAAGCATTTGCATAATAGCGAGCAAAGGTTTGTTCTGCGCATTCGTGTTCATATTCCATCAAATACGGTAAAGACTGAATCGCAATCCAAGTTGGATTTGACGTATATTCTAATGTAAATTGATGATTTTTTAAAGTGGTTGAATTGTTATTTTTTAAATTCTCAAACGTATATTCTTTTGTTGAATTCTCACGAACCCAAACCGGAATACTTTCTGTAACGAGCATATTATTGGTCAAAACAGGAATGATGTTTTCTTCTCCATCTGAAAAATTACCTGATTTTGCTAAAATCTTATACTGAACACCTTGCAAACCTTCAGGAATTGTAATGGTCCAGTTTGCAACAGTATTTCCATACGGCGGAATTGTAAAATTTCTAACATTTTTTTCGTTTATCATTTTAGCATCAATTGGCTGCATAGTTACAGCATCAAAAAACTGTAAAATGGCGATTCCGGTTTTTGCCTCGGCTGTAATATTTGAAACTTTAGCACTTATAACAATCGTATCTTTTTCTCTTAAAAAGCGAGGGAAATTAGGTAAAAGCATCAATTCTTTTTGAGTAACAACGCTTTTGTGCAAATACCCGGATACAGCATCTTTATTATGTGCAAACAAGCGAAGTTTCCAAGCCGTTAAAGCTTCTGGAGACGTAAAATTGAAACTTACTTTTCCGTTAGAATCCGTTTTTAAATTAGGTAAAAAGAAAGCCGTTTCAGATAAATTTTTTCTGGCTTTTACTTTAGTCAAATCTTCTAAAGCATTTTTTGTTGTTACAAGTATTGCTCCATTTGCGCCTTTGTTTCCGTATAATACTTCGGCTTTTTCATAATTTAAATAATCTATGTCTAAAAGATCATTTGGACTTAAACTTTTAAAAATATTTTCAGATGATATTTTGCCATCAATTATATACAACGTTGATTCGTTAACAACCATTGACGTAAGACCGCTTACAATTTTCTTTCCCGGAGTAAATACGATTTTTTTCGCTTGAAAATAATATTCAGGACCGTTTATAGAATCTTGCATAACTGTGACACCAGCTACTTTTCCTGACAGAGAATAAACATCATTATCTTCTTCAATAATTTGACTGCTAACAGTTGAAATAGCATATGCAAGTGATTTTTTTTCTCTTTTAAAACCGTATCCAGTAACAACAACTGCCTCTAATTGACTAGAATCGTTTATTAAAGTAACATCAATAATCTTTTTATTTTCGGCCATTATTGATTGGCTTTTAGAACCAATATAACTAAATACAAGTTCTTCTGTTCCTGTAGCTTCTATTTCATAATAACCATCAAAATCACTTTGAGTTCCGCGTTTGGTTCCTTTAATAACAATTGAAACTCCCGGCAGCGGAAGTCCGGAAATATCTGTTACAACGCCAGAAATCAATTTTGTATTAAGTGGCTTTTTTGCTTTTCTGGCAAGTTGTAATTGATATTCTTTTTGAAGATGAATATTTGTATTTTTGCTATTAAAATCGAATCCAAACCACATTAATTTAGTAGTTTCATTAAAAAGTTCCATTCGATTTAAGGGCTGATTTAAATTGATAATATTAGATGAAGTTTCCTCAAATCCCAAAGTCGATTTTGTGTTGCCGCTGTTATAGTTGTATTTATTGATATCCAGCAAGTACCAATCTTTTTTGGCAAACTGATCCAGAGAACTATCATACATCGAAGCTAAAACTTCGGCTTCTTTTTTTGTGCCGTTTGATTTTAATTTGAAAGCCCAGTTTTCGCTGCTTCCGGGTTCTATTTTACTTCTAAATGTTTCTACATTAAATTCTAATTTAGGGATTATCGATTTTAAAACAACATCGATTTGAGATGTAAACGTTTCGTTTTCAAAAACACTTTGAAAACTTAATTTTACAGCTTCTTCAAATACGGTTTTTAACGGAATTTTTACAGTAGCTTCATTATTATCTAAATGAATAGTTTTTTCAAAAAAGATTTGACTATTATAATTTCCTAAAGTCGAAATATAAAGTTCAGGAATTACCGAAGTTATTTTCAGCAAAACAAAACCATCCTTTTTTGCATCTTCATTTATTTGTTTTGCTGTAAATAAAGTACTCGTGAGATACTTGTCTTTACTTTGCATAATTTGAAAATCTGTTGAAGATTCAATATCATTATTAAAACTGTCTTTTGCAGAAAAGACAATTTTATAATTCCCCGATTTGTAATTCGAGATAAAATCTAATGCAATTTTTTTATCTTTTTCAGTATCTACTTTTTTAGAATAAAGTAAAACTTCATCAAGATCATCAAATTCCTCATTGTTTTGTTCGTAAGGAAATAATTTTTCAAAATCGGCTTTGCTAATCGTATCAATTTCTGGTTTTGGCCAGACTCTTTTTTTGAATTTGGTTGAAAATGGAGATACAAAAAAGATTTTAATTTCGCCTTTTACGGCTAAAAATTCATCATTTAAATTCCAGCTCGTTAATGTAATTTCATTTTTGTCTTTGGTTTCAATTTGAGATTTAATATCTGCTTCTAAAACTAAATCATGATAACCTACTTTTACAGTTGTCTGTGTTTCGTGTGTTTCTCCGTTTATATCAGTGACTTCTGCTTTAATAAGATAATTAAAAACAGGAAGTTTAGTTTTATCGCTATCTTCAGATGGTACTGCAACAAAATCAATTACAAATTTTCCATCTGCATCGGTTTTTGTTTCGCCGGTAATTAAAGTTTCATTTTCTTGCTGAGCAAAATGTCGTCTAACATAACTGGTATATCGGGTTACGGTGTAAGTAACTTTTGCATCAGAAATTGTGCTTCCTGCAAAAGCTTTTGCAAGTCCTTTTACTTTTATAGATTGATTAACCTGAAAAGTTTCTTTTTTAGGTTCAAACGTAACTTCAAACTTTGGGCGTTTGTATTCTTCAACCCTAAAATCTATTTCAGAAGTTTCTAAATCAACATAATCCCAAAACGGATGTTCTGCTTCTTCTTTATTATAATTAACATCTTTTTCTGCGTCAGAAGGTTCTTCGGCAGTCATTCTAAAAGTTCCCGTTAAACCAGTTTTTGGAAGTACAAATTCGCCCGAAAAAGAACCAAATTCATTTGTTATAACTTCAATTTCCTTATAAGTGCTATAATTAGGATCTTTAATAGTCAGCGTAAAAGAAGTCTGCGCCACAACGCTTTTTTTGTTTTGCTTTTTTTGAATTGAAATTCCTTTATAATAAACAGTTTGCCCCGGGCGATAAATGGCGCGGTCGAGATAGAATTCGACTTTTCCAGAAAAATCAGCATTTTCATCATCTTTATCTAAATATGCAGCATTGTAATTGAGGTAATTTTTTTGCACTAAAATACTATCGTTTGCAGTAAACAATTCAAGCATTTCATAAGTAGAATTTTGTTTTTTTTGTTTGTAAACTGCGATTCCGTCTTTTGCCGTTTTTATGCTAAAATTTGCTGATTTAATAGTTACATTTTCTATAGGTTTACCCGTTTTTCGATCCAGAACCTGAAACTTTTCATCATAACTGTCTTGAGACCCCAAAACACTTAGGTTTGACGAAGTAATGATTTCATAAGCAAAAGCTTTTGTGTCTTTTAAATCAGAATCACTTTCAAAATAAACCAGATACGATCCTGTTTTTAAGTTGGGCAAAAGTATTTCGGTCGTGTATTGAAAATAGTCTTTTTTGTTTGGAAGAGAATACTCTTTACTCGCAAAAGCTTGTCTTTTTAAAATAAGTGCATTTGTTAAACGGTCTCTTTTATTATACGATTTTTTATATTCAAGAAGTTCTTTGTGACTGATTTTATAGAAAGAAACTTTTAAACGATCAACATTTTTATAACGAATAAAAGCTCTCGTATTTTCATTATTATACATGTATTTTTGAAGCTGTACATATAAGGATTTAGACAAAATATTTGCTTTTTTTTGAATAGCAAGTTTATACGCATTTGATCTGTTGGCAACTTTTAAGATACTATCAAGAATGGCAATCGATTTAATATTATAATCCGGATGCAGTTCTTTTGAAGCCTGATTGCTTAAAATAAAAACTTTTTCCAGTTGAATTTTTTGAATCAGCAATTCGTTTTTTACTGTTTTTTGAAGATTCACTAAAGCTGTAAAATAATCATTTACTGTAATTAATGATTTGTTTCTAAAAAACTGCATGCGCTCAAATTGGTTTTTTTGCGTTGGTTCTATCGTTTCTTGTTTTTGATATAATGATAATAACAAACGCAAATCCTGACTCGCAACAAAATCAAAATTCAATTTTATAAATCCTGCAGCATTTCCTAAAAGTTCTTTTTTATAAGGTTCAAATGCCGTTTGATCGATAGATTGCTGTTGAAGTCTTGTTACATAAATAGTAATACTTTCTTTCATTAAATAATCAAACAAATTTTGCTCTGTGTCTTTCTCTAAAGCCGAATAATCAAAAATAGGTTCGTATTTTATAACAAGAGTGTTCTTTAAAATTTGTTCATTTTCAAGAGTTCGTTTTAATGCCAGATTAATTTGATCCATGAAATTGGTTGTGGTCCAGGTCAAAAAATCAGCATCCAGAATTTCTGTATTTGTTCTTCTGTTAATCGTATAACTGTTTTGGCTATAATAATCATTAAGGCATTTTGCATAAACCAAATTCAAAATTGCTTTTGACGGAATTGAAACGCGATTTATTTCTGTTTTAAGATTATTTAAAATTTTAGTTTGCGCATTTTCATCTACAACCTGTAAATATTTAGACTGATAAAAAAAGCATTTTATCATTTCGACTTCATTTTTGTCTGCAACGGCTTCTTTATAAATTTTTTCGACTATTTCATTTGCAGATTTAATTTTTCCATCATTTTCAAGATCTACAACTTTATCCCATTTTTTGTCGTTTTGCTGTGCAAATATTGTGGTAGAAATCAATAATAAAACAAATAGTATATTTTTCATAAAGTGCTTTTTATCTATAGAGGGCAGTTTCTCGATAAAGGTTGGGAAAGGTTTAAAAATATTTTTCGTACAAAGTACTAATTTATCTATAAAAGGAAATAACACATTTTATATTTCCTTATTTTTGAAAAATAATTATTGGAGTTTTATTAGTTATTGGCTTTTTCGATTAACCAATTAAACAGTTTAACGATTAAACATTTTAAATGAAAACACATTTCATCGCTATAGGCGGAAGCGCTATGCACAACTTAGCATTAGCATTGCACAATAAAGGATATCAGGTTACAGGAAGCGATGATGCTATTTTTGAGCCTTCAAAATCAAGATTAGAGAAAAAAGGAATTCTTCCTGCTGAACTGGGCTGGTTTCCTGAAAAAATCACTGCCGATATTGATGCCATAATTCTTGGAATGCATGCAAAAGCTGATAATCCGGAATTGTTGAAAGCGCAGGAATTGGGACTTAAAATTTATTCTTATCCAGAATTTTTATACGAACAATCTAAAAATAAAACCCGTGTTGTAATTGGTGGTTCGCACGGAAAAACTACTATTACTTCGATGATTTTGCACGTTATGCATTATCATAACATTGAAGTAGATTATATGGTTGGTGCACAATTAGAAGGTTTTGATACGATGGTGCATCTTACTGAAGAAAATGATTTTATGGTTTTAGAAGGAGATGAATATTTATCGTCGCCAATAGATCGTCGTCCGAAGTTTCATTTATACCAGCCCAATATTGCTTTGATTTCGGGAATTGCATGGGATCATATCAATGTGTTTCCGACGTATGAAAATTATGTAGAGCAATTTGAAATTTTTATTTCGAAAATTACAAACGGAGGAATTTTAGTTTATAACGAAAATGATCCTGAAGTTAAACGCGTTTCTGAAGCTGCTACAAATCCTATTCGTAAATTAGCTTACCACACGCCAGAATATTCGGTTAGCGATGGTGTAACTTTATTGAAAACGCCAGAAGGCGATATGCCAATTGAAGTTTTTGGAGCGCATAATTTAAATAATCTTGCCGGAGCTAAATGGATCTGCCAAAATATGGGCGTTGATGAGGCCGATTTTTATGAGGCAATTGCTAGTTTTAAAGGTGCTTCTAAACGTTTAGAAAAAATTGCCGAAGGAAAAGGGAAAGTTGCTTACAAAGATTTTGCGCATTCGCCAAGTAAAGTTGCGGCGACAACAAAAGCAGTAAAAGAGCAATATCCAAACAGAACTTTGGTAGCTTGTTTAGAATTGCATACGTATAGCAGTTTAAATGCCGAATTTTTGAAAGAGTATGAAGGCGCGCTAGAATATGCTGATGTTGCAGTTGTTTTTTATTCTCCGGATGCTGTGAAAATTAAGCAGTTAGAAGAAGTTACGTACGAACAAATAGCAACTTCATTTAATAGAGAAGATTTAATTATTTATACAAACCCAGCTGAATTTAAGGATTATTTATTCAATTTGAATTTAGATAATTCTGCACTTTTATTAATGAGTTCAGGCAATTACGGAGGTTTGAATTTTGATGAAGTAAAACAATTGATTAATTAGGAAATTTGTCAATTTGAAAATTAGAAAATGTGCCAATCGCTTTTTGCAGTTGACACATTTTTTTAATTTAATATATTTTTGAAAGATTTTTCTTCTTTTTTAATATATTCGCTTCTTAAAATATATTATTATGGAAGGAGGTCATTTTGCTATAAAAAATTGGTCAGAAGATGATAAGCCTCGGGAAAAATTAATGCTTAAAGGAAAAGATGCTTTAAGTGACGCAGAATTATTAGCAATCTTAATTGGGTCTGGGAGTCGTAACGAATCGGCAGTTGCATTAAGTAAGAGGATTTTGGCTAGTGCTGGAAATCTAAATTCTTTAGGAAAAATGTCTATTTCTCAATTAATGCAATTTAAAGGAATAGGTGAAGCAAAAGCGATTACCATTATTGCTGCTTTAGAATTAAGTAGGAGACAGAGAGCAGAAGATACATTAAAGTTAAAGAAAATAACGTCTAGTAAAGCTGTCTTTGAGATAATGCAGCCAATTATTGGCGAACTTCCTCATGAAGAATTTTGGGTGATTTTTCTTGATAATTCAAACAAAATAATTTCTAAGGCACAATTAAGCAAAGGAGGAATTACCGGAACAGTTGTCGATATACGATTGATTTTTAAATTAGCATTAGAAAAACGTGCTACAGGTTTGATTTTGTGTCACAATCATCCTTCAGGAAATTTGAATCCAAGTGATGCTGATAAACAAATTACAAATAAAATCAAGATTGGAGGGGAGATTGTAGATGTTAAAATTTTAGATCATATAATCATTACTGAAACAAAATATTATAGTTTTGTAGATGAAGGAATATTTTAATCTATGAATACCAACATTACAGACATTTTTTTTGATTTAGATCACACGCTTTGGGATTTTGATAAAAATTCAGAAATGGCATTTGACCGCATTTTTAAAAATAATTTCGGACAAATTAAAATTGAAGATTTTATTCAAAAATATGTTCCCATAAATCAGGAATGCTGGAGATTGTATCAAAATGATGAGATTACGCATCAGGAATTACGTTATAACCGATTAAAATTTTCTTTTAATGCGTTAAATTATTCTATTTCAGATGAAAATATAGATCAGATTGCTAAAGATTATATCGAATTTTTGACCGACAATAATCATCTTTTTGATGGAGCAATTGAAGTTTTAGAATATCTTAAACCGAAATATAAGCTGCATATTATAACAAATGGTTTTGCACACGTTCAAACTAAGAAAATTAATAATGCTTCGCTTGGCGGATATTTCAGTACCATTACAAATTCTGAATTAGCCGGAGTTAAAAAACCAAATAGTATTATCTTTGATTATGCTGTCAATTTGGCTCAGGCTTCAAAAGAAAAAAGTGTCATGATTGGAGACGATTTTGATGCAGATGTTAATGGCGCTTTAAACGCTGGGATGGATGCTATTTTCTTTAACATCAGAAATATTGATGTTCCTAAAAATTTAAAACAAATTAATCATTTACTAGAACTAAAAAAATACCTATAATTATGAAAATAAAAGTTTTACTAGCTTTACTATTTTGTTCGGCTATTGGATTTTCGCAATCTGTTAACGATTATAAAGCAGTTATAATTCCTCTTAAATATGATTTTATCAAAACAGACAATCAATATCGATTAGCTACTTTAACTAAATCAAATTTACTTAAAGCAGGATTTGAGGCTTATTATACTAATGAGCAAATACCTGGAGGAATTGATAGATGTGAGCTTTTGTATATTGATGTTAAAAGAGATAATGCTTTTTTAGTAACAAAACTTTTTATTCAGTTTAAAGACTGCTACGGAAAAGTAATTTATACTTCTGAAACTGGAAAGAGCAGGGAGAAGGACTACGAAGTAGCGTATAAAGAAAGTCTTGAAGGCGCATTTGTATCTGTTATTGGACTGCACTATAAATATAATGGAAAAACTGCTTCTTCAACTTCTTCTACTGTAACGCAAGCTGTGGCTCCAGTTGCTGCAGCAGTAGTTAGCAGTGCTCCAGTTGAAGAGAAACCTGTAGTTAATCTTTCAGATCCCAATTTATTGTATGCACAGCCAACAGAAAATGGGTTTCAGTTAATTGATAAAACACCAAAAGTGGTAATGAAATTATTGAAAACTTCGCGTGCAGATTCTTTTATTGCCATTAAAGATGGAATTCAGGGATCTTTAAACGCAAAAGACAATCAATGGTATTTTGAGTATTATCAAAATGATAAATTGATTTCAGAAAAAGTTTCTGTAAAATTCTAAAATATATAGTGGTTTAATAACCATATTTATCTTTCCAACGGTTCTTTAAAAATTCGCGGTTGCTGTTCTCTCTAGAATTGCTTCCAGGATTGTAAAGAACCGTTTCTTTTATGGCATCGGGTAGAAATTCTTGCTCGGCAAAATTATTTGCATAGTCATGCGAGTATTTATAGTCTTCGCCATATCCCAATTCTTTCATCAATTTTGTTGGAGCATTTCGTAAATGAATTGGAACTGGTAAATCTCCAGTTTGTTTTACCAATTGCTGTGCATTTCCAATTGCCATATAAGATGCATTGCTTTTTGGAGATGTTGCCAGATATATAGCGCATTGGCTTAATATAATTCTGCTTTCCGGATAACCAATCGTTGAAACCGCCTGAAAAGTATTATTAGCCATAATAAACGCCGTAGGGTTTGCATTTCCAATATCTTCACTAGATAAAATCAGCATTCTGCGAGCAATAAATTTTACATCTTCACCACCTTCAATCATTCTTGCCAGCCAGTAAACGGCGCCATTTGGATCGCTTCCTCTTATTGATTTTATAAAAGCAGAAACAATATCATAATGTTGTTCACCAGTTTTGTCATACAAAACAGTATTTTGCTGAACCAGTTCAAAAACACGATCATTAGTAATAATTACGTTGTCGCTCGGAGAAGCATTAACTACAAGCTCAAAAATATTAAGCAGTTTTCTGCCATCTCCGCCAGAAAGTCGGAGTAATGCTTCCGTTTCTTTTAAAGTGATTTTTTTAGATGCTAATTCTACGTCAATTTTCATTGCACGATGTAATAAGGCTTCTAAATCATCTTTTGTAAAAGCATTTAGTATATAGACCTGACAGCGCGATAATAATGCGGGAATAACCTCAAAACTTGGGTTTTCTGTAGTTGCGCCAATAAGTGTGATCCATCCTTTTTCAACAGCAGCTAAAAGTGAATCTTGCTGCGATTTACTAAATCGGTGAATCTCATCAATAAACAAAATTGGGTTTTTGGCAGTAAATAAACCGCCGCTTTGTTTTGCTTTTTCGATTACGTCTCGAATATCTTTAACTCCAGAATTAATGGCACTCAAAATATAAAACGGACGTTTAGATTCCTGCGCAATAATTTGTGCTAAAGTTGTTTTGCCTGTTCCCGGCGGACCCCAAAAAATAAGTGAAGGAATTATTCCTTTTGAAATTTGCTGTGTCAACGAACCATTTGGTCCAACCAAATGACTCTGACTAACATAATCCTCTAATTTCTGTGGGCGAATACGCTCGGCTAACGGTGCTTCCATTTTGTAAAATTACTATTTTCAAAATTAATTTTGTTACATGAGATACTATATAGCATTTCAATTTTTAAACATTTAACATATAATAGAATAGCTGACAAATTATCAGTAATTTTTATTTGGATAGTTTTTTGATGCCAGAACATCAATTAGAATCGAAACTATATGAATGATAATCAATTTAAATTTTCAACAGCAGTTGTTGGAGTTCCGGTATTTTTTGTGCTTTTTCTATGGGTTATATACTGGATTCAGATTCGATTTGATTTTGATTTTTATCAAAACGGAATTTATCCCAGAGATTTTTCCGGATTACAAGGTGTGTTGTTTAGTCCATTTATCCACGAAAATTTAGAGCATTTATATAATAATTCAATTCCGCTTTTGGTTTTACTGACAGCTTTGCAGTTTTTTTATCCCAAGCAGTCATTAGGCGTTATTTGTTATGGAATTCTATTTTCGGGATTGATAACCTGGATTATTGGCCGTCCAAACTTTCATATTGGAGCCAGTGGATTAATTTATGTTTTGGTAAGTTTTATTTTTTTTAAAGGAATACAAACTAAATATTATCGTTTGGTGGCACTTTCCTTATCTGTTATTTTGCTTTATGGAGGAATGATTTGGTATGTTTTTCCAGATGTAGATGCTGCAATTTCCTGGGAAGGACATTTAGGCGGGTTTATTACAGGATTTGGACTTTCTTTATATTATAAGACTTCTGAATATACAAAACCTATAATTTACGATTGGCAGAAACCAGATTTTGATCCTTCGCAGGATGCTTTTATGAAGCATTTTGATGAAGATGGAAATTTCGTAAATACTGAAATTCCTGAAGAAGAAATTGAAAATCCTGATGCGTATTTTAATTCAAATGTTATTGTAAATTATATTGTAACCAAATCAGAACCAGTTGATAAAGGTTCTGAGGAATGATTTTTATGAATTAAAATGATTAATTTTGTTAAGGAACACTTTAATCTAATTAATCCAACTCATGAAAAATACTTTTTTCTCTGTTTTAATTTTATTGATTTTTGGAAGTGCTGAATCTTTTGCTCAATGCGATGTAAAAAATAGAGTGCTTGCAGACGGTTCCATGGTTTATTATTTCGACCCGGCGGCTTTTTATACCACAAAATCTAAATCTCTAAAAATAAATATTGTTACCGATAAAGAAAATTATTTTGTTGCTCTACAGCCCATGCCTTTTCCGGAAAAAAAGATAGGAAAAGGAATTAAAGATGATTTAATAATACACTTAGCTGATAATAATGCATATAAATTAACGCATTATGATACACAGTATATAAAAAATGATTCTGTTATGCAGGTTTTGTATTTAATTGACAAAAAGGATTTAACTGCGTTTTCTAAATTTGAAGCTGTTGTGGCTTCTATAAATATGAAAGGAACTGAGTTTATTCGTGATTACAATTTCAAATTGCATAAAGATGAAATTGTAAAGCAGCTGGCTTGTTTTTTAAAAGATGAAGAAAAATAAACTTAATCCTCACTTGTAGTTTCTGATTTATGTAAGAACTTTTTGTTTAGGTTTTCAAAAAAATTATTAAATGTAAGTGTGAATGAGGCGGCGTTTACGATTTGATTTCCGTTATCTCTGGGAAGATATTCATTAGCATAAGTTAGTTCAATTTGTATGTCATCTGAAAAGAGATATCCGGCACCAATATTTAATCTGTTTCTATCAAAAAAACTAAGACCGGTAACTTTTGTTCCCGATTTAAAAAATAATTCATCAGAAGCAATAGCATAAATAACACCTTCTCGTAAAACTTTACTGTTAATAGGTTGTAAGTATTTAATTTGCTGGCGATATCGAATTACGTTTTCGTAACTATCATCTTCATTTTTCATATGACGAAGTTCCGTTCGCATCCTTGTACTTAAAGTATATCCGGTTTTATGGAAGTAATAAATGCCCTGCAAAGCAAATCGCCATTCTGGAGATTCAAATTGACCTATTTCAGGAACATCTTTATTGTTAAAGTATGCTATAAATGATGACAACTTCCATCGTGGAGACAAGTAATAATGCCCCCAGGCTCTAAATGATCTTTGTGTGTTTTGCTCAAAAATATTTGGGGATGATTCTGTACTGCTGTAACTTGTTCCTAAATTAAGTTCAGTTGACCACTTTTTATTTATAGTTCGGCTAAATTGAATCTCACCCCAAAATTGATTGTACTTTGTTGTTTGCCCATAACTTATCATTGTAATTAGAAAAATTACAATTGAAGAACAGATTTTTCTAAGTACTATATTTTGAGCAAGTTTTGAAGACATTTAATAGTTATTAAGTTGTCATTCTACTTCGGTATGCTTTGTTAACTTCTCTGGCGAACTGTTTCGTATAAAAATGCACCGCATGCAACAGATACGTTAAGTGATCCTATGGAACCAAACATTGGTAATTTTGCTTTTTCATCTACAATTTTCAAAACAGAAGGATTTATACCTCTGTCTTCAGATCCCATTATAATAGCTAAAGGCTCATTTAATGATAAGTCATAAATATTTTGATCTGTTTTTTCAGTAGCGGCTACAGTTTTTATTCCAGATCCCTGAAGATAGAATATAGCATCTTTAATATGTTCAACTTTGCAAATAGGCACATTGAATACTGCACCCGCAGATGTTTTAACTGTGTCACCGTTTACTGGTGCAGAACCTGCTTTTTGAACGATAATTCCATTAACTCCTGTACATTCTGCAGTTCTGATAATAGCACCAAAATTTCTAGCATCTGAGATTTGGTCTAATATTAAAAATAAAGGTTTTGAACCCGAAGCAATAGTTGATTCTACTAAATGTTCTATATCAATAAATCCAATAGGGGAGATTGTTGCAACGGCACCTTGATGATTATTTGGTGTTAATCTATTTAGTTTTTCAACTGGAACATAAGAAAAATTAATGTTGGCACGTTTCATTACCTTCATTAAATCTTTCATTAATTCTCCAGAAATTTCTTTTTGTATAAATACTTTGTCAACTTCCTGACCAGCTTGTATCGCTTCTATAATGGCTCTAATACCAAATATTTGATGTTCTTTTTCCATGAGGCAAATATAGGTATAATGTTTATATAAAAAAAAACCACCCCGAATGAACGGAGTGGCTTTTAGTATTTGATTTAGAATAAAATTAGAATTTATCCCAGAAAATACGTTTTGAAGTACCATTACTTCCAAGTTTAGCTGCTGCTGCTGCGTAATTGACAGCATTAAGTGTTTGCTCGTTACCTGGATAAGAATAGCGTCTAGGAACAATAGTAGTTGGACCATCAGCATCATCAAATGTAACAGGAGGTGCTACTAATACAGGGAAGTCTAATCTTCTGTATGAAGTCCATGCTTCAAAACCTCTGTTGTATAATGCAATCCAAGATTGCTCACCAATTTTTTGTTTCCAAGTTCCTGTTGCAGTTGTATAAGCTACAGTTGGTTTAGCTAAATAAGTTGTAATGTCAGCTGCCGCTACACCCCAATCCTGCATAGATAATGTAATTGCAGAGTTGTAGTGAGATTCTGCAGTACCACCTACGGCAATACCTCTTTCTACAGCTTCAGCTAATAAGAATTGAACTTCAGAAGCAGTTAATAAAACTCCAGGGTATTCAGGATCTTTAAGTGTTGCTGCAATATGTGAATAATTAGTATAAACATTAAGAACACCATATACACCACCGGCATAATTTCCTGATCCTACTGGGTAGTCTGTGAAAAATTTAGGACGTCTTGGGTCAGCAAGAGTATTCATTTTGTTTACTAAAGTATTTGCAGGAACAAAGTCATCACGATTAGAAGCTACTAAATCAACATACAAAGGGTTAGCGTTTGGCTGAACGGCAGCATAGTTTAAATAAGCACTATCTGCATTGTTTATAATAACACCATCAGCAAGAGCAGCTAAGGCTTGTGTACTTGCATAAGCATGATCCACATCATCCATATTAATAGCCATTCTTAAACGAAGAGTGTTCGCAAATTTAGCCCATTTCGCAGTGTCTCCGCCATATACAAGATCTGCATCACCATAACTGTCGCTGCTTTGATCTAAACCATTAAATGCAGCTGTTAATTTCGATATAAGATCTTTGTAGATAGTCTGAGCGTCATCATATTTAGGCTGTGGATTACCAAGGATATCTAAAGCTTCTGTATAAGGAATGTCACCAAAAGTATCAACTAAAATCCCATAAGAATATGCAGTTAAAATATCAACTATGTATATCTTGTTTTCAAGAACCTTTAAATCAGCTGGGCTTCCTGTAAAATTAGCTTTTTGGTCTTGTAAAATACTTTTAGCTTCTTTAAAATCTTTTAATACATCACGATAGTATGTAGCCCAATGTCTGTCTGGGATACTACGACCAGTTAGATCATATTGAGATTCTTGTGGATATGATGTCTCAGTCCACTGTTGAGCATATAATCTAAATACATTAAAGTTTACACTTGTACTTGTTACTTGATCCATCATTGCATGTTCAGCACTAGTGAACAAGAACTCTGGCTTTGTAGTGGTAGGACGTTTAACATCCTGGTTTAGTCCTGTAATGTCATCAGTACATGATGCAAACAAAGCTAAAAGGGGGATAAATATAAGCAGTCTATTTTTCATAGCTTAGAATTTTATTGTTAAGTTACAACCAATATTTCTGGTTGTTGGTAAAGATCCGATAGATAGTCCCATAGAACCAGTATTTGAACCAAGTCCACTTTCAGGGTCTGCATCTGGAAGGTTTTTATGGATGATCCATAAGTTAGATCCAACAAGAGATATTTTAGCATCAACTAAATGGATTTTTTGAACTAAAGAAGTTGGTACATTATAAGTAATATTTACCTCTCTTAATTTTACAAAACTTGCATCATAAACATATCCTTTAGTAGCACCACCAGAGTAAGAGTTTGTGATTGCTCCAGCCTCAGGTCTGAAATAAGCAGTTCTACGTGTATTAACTGCTCCATCAGGAGTAACTCCGTCAAAAATTACACCACCACCATTTGCTACAGTATTTCTAATAGGATTACCTAAGTCGTTATTTCCAGCAGTTTGAACACCTAAACCAGTTCCTACACCGTACCATTGGTCAGTTGAGAAAATATCTCCACCTTTTTTCATATCAATTAAGAAACTTAAAGATAGGTTTTTGTAAGCAAATTTGTTACGGATACCACCAATCCAATCTGGATTAACATTTCCAACAATATTGTTTGTAGAAGTATTGATTACGTATCTTCCAGTTGTAGCACTTACAACTCTTGGGCCATTTTTATTAACTTCTCCTGGGTAGCTAGGAACGAAATTTGGATCATAGTATGTGTAATCTGTACCTTTTATTACTCCAAATGGTTGTCCAACTACTGCATTTAAAGTTCCTGAACCTGGGTAAGTAGTGATAAGTAAGTTTGAGATACCATCAGCTAATTTTGTTACCATGTTGTCATTTTTAGACCAGTTTACATTGATATCCCAAGAAAAATCATTTGTTTTAAGAGGGGTCAAATTAAATTGAACCTCAATACCTTTATTTTCTACAGTTGCAGCATTGATATAACGAGAAGTATATCCAGTTGCAGTAGAGTAAGGAACGTTTACAGCTTCACCATTGTTTACGTTTTTGTAAACACTCACATCAAATCCAACTCTTCTTTTTAAGAACTGCATTTCAAGACCAAGCTCTTGAGTTTTAGTTTTAATTGGCTCTAAGTTCGGATTGTTTTTGATGTTGTTAACAGAATATTGTTGCTGTTCATTAAAAGCATCAATTTTAGTATAAGTATCTACTAATGCTAATCCAGGAGTTCCAAGCGGGCTTTCAGAATAACCAGCTCTTACTTTACCAAAAGTTAACCAATCAGCTTTTAAATTGTTTGAGAATACCCAGCTGCCAGAGATAGAGTTACTCCATAAGTAGTTGTTGTCTACAGGAAGATTTGAGAATGCGTCTCTTCTTGTAGTACCGTCAACATATAAGAAATCTTTGTAGCCTAACGATGCTGAAGCATAGTAGCTATTTACACCAAGTTTTTGAGCTCTTTCATATGGGAAAGGGCTTGTTTGAAGCGAGTTTGATAAAGCATATAATCCAGGAACAATTAATCCTCCTTGTGTTGATGCTGTAATTGATGTGAATTCATTTCTTTTTACAGTACCTCCAATAATTCCAGTTAAACTAAAGTCTTCACCAAAATTCTTCTTAAAGTTAAGAAGTAAATCATAGTTTTGTTCAGAAAAATTACCATTATATCTTTGGTAACCAGATGATTCATCCAATAAGTTAATACCAAATGTTTTAGTTACAGATCCAACTGCTACTCTTTCTTCACGAAGCTCGGCATATGTATCTGTTGAAATTTTTCCAGTTACAGATAACCATTCTGCAACTTTGTATGTTAAGTTAGCATATCCAACAAAACGATTTCTGCTGTCATTTTGGTAATTTTGGTAACGTTCAAAATATGGGTTATTCCAATAGTTTGGTGCTCCATTAGCAGATGTTTTTCTATTCCAAGTAATGTTTTGGTGTCCAGAATTGTTGTAAGCTTCTTCTAATTGTTTGATGTCAACATTCGTCTGCCACCATTGACGGAATCCAGTAACAAAGTTATCACTGTATCCAGTAATGTTTCTACCTATAGTTGCCTGGTTAGAAAAGTTAGCAAATGTTGCAAGAGATAATCTGTCAGTAAATTGGTGATTCAATTTTAAACTGAAGTTGTTTTTGTTTAATTCACTATTTGGCAGAATACCAGTTTGTTTAGTGTTTGTGTAGTTGAAAACTACATTTGTTTTGTCGTTTGCATCTTCAAAAGAGATTCCATTAACTAAAGAAAGAGAATTTTTGAAGAATTTTGTTGGATCATTTTTAGCAGCTACCCATGGAGTCGCTTTTCCATAATTGTTGTTACCTGGGTAAGCAGAAAAAGCATCCCATTGGTATACATTTAATGATGGATCAAAAGCATCACCTGCAGAAGCATCATCCCCCATTGCAACAACTTGATCAGGAATACCATCACCGTTAACGTCTTCACTTCCAAAAGAAGCACCATATCCAGCTCCGTATTGTTTTTGGTATTTTACAAAAGTATCTTTGTCAATAGTTCCTGTTACAACTTCAGATGAAACTGTAATTCCAAGACCTTTTTTAGCTTTGCCTTTTTTAGTAGTAATCATCAATACTCCATTTCCAGCTAAGTATCCGTATAATGCAGATGCAGCAGCACCTTTAAGTACGTTAACGCTTTCTATGTCGTCAGGGTTGATGTCCATACCATTGTTACCATAATCATAACCAGTAGCTCCTCTTTGTTGATTTGTTGTTCCATCAACAGAAGTATTACTGTTGTTGATTGGCATACCATCTATTACGATAAGCATCTCATTACTTTGTCCGATAGCTTTAATACCACGAGAAACTGCACTTGTAGAACCTCCAAAGTTTTGGTTTCTTGTGATGTTAACACCGGCAACTTTTCCAGAAAGTTCATTTAAGAAGTTTCCACTTGAAGTTCCTGCTTTCAGGTCTCCACCTTTTACCTCTTGTGTTGCATAACCAAGAGATTTTTTCTCTCTTTTAACACCTAAAGCTGTTGTTACAACAACGCTTTCAAGTTCTTGCGCATCTCCAGCTAATTTTACGTTAACTGTTGATGAAGTTGCAGCTATTTCCTGGGTTTTCATCCCAATGTAGCTAAATACCAAAATTTGGCTTGATGAAGCTTTGATAGAATATTTACCATCAAAATCGGTTTGCGTTCCAGATTTCGTTCCTTTGACGATTACACTAACACCTGGTAAAGGCATTCCTGCATTGTCAGAAACTGTTCCCGAAACAGCTCTTTCTTGCGCAAAAGAAAGTTGCGCAACTAGTACTAATAAAAGCACTAAGAATCCATTGAACTTTAGTTTCATTTTTAAATATTTTGAATTAGTATCGCAAAACTCTTAATAATTTGTTAACTTTCCTAGTAAAATATTTTTTTTTTTCGTTAAAGGTCAAAATTTAACATTATAACATATGTTTATGATAGTGTTATATAATTGTAATTCCTGTGTTTTGTTTGCTCCGTTTGTGAGATTAATATTTATTAATCCGTTTGGTGTTTGTATTGAGGTTCCAATTCCAATTCCTATTAATTTTTTTATTTTGTTTGGGTCTGTAACGCTTGTCAGGTCTTGGTATATTCCATAATCCAAGATCGAATTAATGTAGAGATTCGAAGAAACAATATATCGGTACTCTGTAAGAATGGAGGCTGTGAAATTTGCCTGGAGACTATTTTCTAAAAAACCTCTTATTGACCTGATTCCCCCAAATCTGAATAATTCGTTTGAAATGTAGTTTTTGCTATGCAGGTAAAAATTTTGTGAATTTATGTTAATATAGTTTTTGTTGTTGAGTTCAAAATTATAACCGGCATTTAAATTTGTGTAAAATTGTTTGCTGGATCCTGCTGTTTCTAAATCATTATTTGTGTTCCTTTTTCCATAGCCAGCTGCTAAGTTTAAAAATGCTTTTTTGGGCATAAGGTAATTGTTGTAGTCTGTTTTTTTATATTCGTAAGTTGATGTGAAATACGAATTGTTAAAATCGCTAATGGTTGAGTTATTTGTGTTTTGGATATCGCTTGATTCTGTAGCTTGATATCCGAGATACACTTTGGAATTGTAATTAATGTAATACCCTAAATCGATAGCTGTTTTTGTGTTTTGAAAAGTACTGTCTTGTTTGAATATGTTTAATTGGGCTTTTATTCCGAGTGATGATTTGAATATATATGGAATTTCGAGTTTGGTGCTGAAAGTCTTTTGTTGGTTTCCATCGCTTTTCCAGTATAATGAAAATTGCTCTCCGGCATGGAGTGTGTTGATTAATTGAACATCAAGATATCCATTAAGCGTTACTTTTTTGTTTTCGTCATTTGAAAATCCAATAAAACCGTCAAAAGTGTTTGCTTTTCTTTTTTCTATGTAAATATAGATTTTAGTAGAGTCATTTGTAAAAAGTATTTCGGGGTATTTTGTTTGGGAAACAAACTCGAAATTATTAATGTCTTCGTAAAGCTGTTTTGTGATTTCCTGATTAAATGTTTTGTTCAGGTATTTTTTATTAAGCTGCTTTAAATGGCCTTTAGGGAAAAAGTTGCCAGAATTACTATTTGCATAATTTAGGATAATTGAATTTACATTGCGTTTTTTTTCGGATTTAAAATTTAAGTTGGCATAAATTGTCAAATTCTTTCTTCGAATATTTTCGAGTTTAATTTTGCTCAGCGCAAAACCTTCTTTTTCGGCTTGGATTATTTTGGTATTTAAATAATTTTCAATTTCAGAATAAGGGAGAATTATGGAATCATTTTGGTTTTTATGAGGGCTAAAAAAATGATTATTTATACCTATATATATATGTATACTTTTTATTCGCTTTTTTAGACTGAAAAGTACGGTATATGTGCTATCGTTTATTTTGTTGTTTTCTAGTGTTTTATTATCTAGAAAGCCTTTTTTTGAAAGTCTACCGGAAGTGTTTTTTATTTCGTCAAATAAAGATTTGATATTGGGATGGGTTATATTATAGTTTAAGGAGTCGATAATTTTATTTTCAACATCATTTGACCCATTTATTTTTAGATAAAAGGTTTGAGTATAGGCGGAAAAGCTTATAAGTAAAAAAAACAATGTATTAAAAAACTGTTTCAAGAGAAAATGTTTTATTTAATTAAAGTGTATGCAAATATCTATTGTTTGTTTGTAAAAACATACTAATAAATAATGTTGTTGAAAATTAATAGATTAACGTTTGTATAGTGAAAATTATTTTATACATTTGCAACCCCGTAAAAAGCGGGAATTTAATAAACATAATAATTTTTAGTATTAATTATGCCAACAATTCAACAATTAGTAAGAACAGGAAGAACTCAGATAACTAAGAAGAGTAAATCGGTTGCTTTAGATTCTTGTCCTCAAAGAAGAGGGGTTTGTACGCGTGTTTACACTACTACACCAAAAAAACCAAACTCAGCAATGCGTAAAGTTGCGCGTGTACGTTTGACAAATGGTAATGAGGTGAATGCTTACATTCCTGGAGAAGGACACAATCTACAAGAGCACTCGATAGTATTAGTTAGAGGCGGAAGGGTAAAAGATTTACCAGGTGTTAGATATCATATCGTTCGTGGAGCGCTTGACACGTCAGGAGTTGCAGGAAGAACGCAAAGAAGATCTAAGTACGGTGCTAAACGCCCAAAAGAAGCAAAAAAGTAATTTAAAACTTTTAAGAAAAAGACATGAGAAAAAGAGCGGCAAAGAAAAGACCACTTTTACCGGATCCAAGGTTTAACGACCAGTTGGTAACACGTTTTGTAAACAACTTAATGTGGGATGGTAAGAAATCTACAGCTTTCAAAGTATTTTATGATGCAATTGATATCATTGAAACTAAAAAGCAAAATGATGAGAAAACTTCATTAGAGATCTGGAAAGATGCTTTAACAAACGTTATGCCTCACGTAGAAGTACGTAGCCGTAGAGTTGGTGGAGCTACATTTCAAATTCCAATGCAGATTCGTCCAGATAGAAAAATTTCTATGGCAATGAAGTGGTTAATACTTTATTCTAGAAGAAGAAACGAAAAATCTATGGCACAACGTTTAGCGTCAGAATGTTTAGCTGCTGCTAAAGAAGAAGGTGCTGCGGTTAAGAAAAGAATGGATACTCACAAAATGGCAGAGGCTAACAAAGCATTCTCTCACTTTAGATTTTAATTCGTAAGAAATGGCTAGAGATTTAAAATATACAAGAAATATCGGAATTGCTGCTCACATTGATGCTGGTAAAACAACAACTACTGAGCGTATTCTTTTTTATACTGGAAAGTCACACAAAATTGGTGAGGTACACGATGGTGCTGCAACAATGGACTGGATGGCGCAAGAGCAGGAAAGAGGTATTACAATTACTTCTGCTGCTACAACTTGTACTTGGAATTTTCCAACAGAGCAAGGTAAAGCACTTCCAGAATCATTGCCTTACCATTTTAATATTATTGATACTCCTGGACACGTTGACTTTACTGTAGAGGTAAACCGTTCTTTACGTGTACTTGATGGTTTGGTTTTCTTATTTAGTGCTGTTGATGGTGTTGAGCCTCAATCAGAAACTAACTGGAGACTTGCTGATCAATATAGAGTTCCTCGTATGGGATTCGTAAATAAAATGGACCGTCAAGGTGCTAACTTTTTAGCTGTATGTGGACAGGTTAAAGATATGTTGAAATCGAATGCGGTTGCAATTACTTTGCCTATTGGTGATGAAGCTGATTTTAAAGGTATTGTTGACTTAGTGAAAAATCAAGCTATTGTATGGCATGATGAAACTCAAGGTGCTACTTTTGATATCGTTGATATCCCAGCGGATATGATTGATGATGTTAAGCATTACCGTTCTATTCTTATCGAAGAGATTGCAACTTATGATGAAAATCTTTTAGATAAATACATGGAAGATGAAAACTCTATTACAGAGGAAGAAATCAACAATGCATTAAGAGCTGCTACTATTGATATGGCTATTATTCCAATGCTTGCTGGTTCATCTTTCAAAAACAAAGGTGTTCAGTTTATGTTGGATGCGGTTTGTAAATATTTACCATCTCCTTTAGATAAAGAAGGTATTGAAGGAATTCATCCTGATGATGCTGATTTATTAGAAGAAGATCAAACGAAAATTTTACGTAAGCCAGATGTTAAAGAGCCGTTTGCTGCTTTGGCATTTAAAATTGCTACCGACCCATTCGTTGGGCGTTTAGCTTTTTTCCGTGCATATTCTGGACGTTTAGATGCAGGTTCTTATGTTTTAAATACTCGTTCTGGTAATAAAGAAAGAATTTCTCGTATTTACCAAATGCACGCTAATAAACAAAATCCAATTGAATTTATTGAAGCTGGAGATATTGGTGCTGCTGTTGGATTTAAAGATATTAAAACAGGAGATACTCTTTGTGATGAAAAGAATCCAATTATCTTGGAATCTATGAAATTCCCTGATCCTGTAATTGGTATTGCTATTGAGCCAAAAACAAAAGCTGATGTTGATAAAATGGGTATGGCTTTAGCTAAATTAGCTGAAGAAGATCCAACATTTACAGTTAGAACTGATGAGGCTTCTGGGCAGACTATTATTTCAGGTATGGGTGAGCTTCACTTAGATATCTTAGTAGATCGTATGAAACGTGAATTTAAAGTTGAAGTAAACCAAGGTGAGCCTCAAGTTGAGTATAAAGAAGCGTTTACAAGATCTGCAACACATAGGGAGACTTACAAGAAACAATCTGGAGGTCGTGGTAAATTCGGTGATATCGTATTTACAATCGAGCCTGCTGATGAAGTTGATGGTAAAGTTCCGGTTGGATTACAATTTATCAATGCTGTAAAAGGTGGTAACGTTCCTAAAGAATATATCCCTGCTGTTGAAAAAGGATTTAGAGAGGCTATGAAAACTGGTCCATTAGCAGGATATGCTGTGGATAGTTTAAAAGTAACTTTAACTGATGGATCTTTTCACCCTGTGGATTCTGATGCATTATCTTTTGAGTTAGCTGCAAGAATGGGTTATAAAGAATCAGGACGTGCTGCTGGAGCTGTTATTCTTGAGCCAATCATGAAAATCGAGGTTATTACTCCAGAAGAAAACATGGGTGATATCGTAGGTGACTTGAACCGTCGTAGAGGTCAGGTTAATGATATGGGTGATAGAAATGGTGCTAAAACTATTAAGGCTGATGTGCCTTTATCAGAAATGTTTGGATATGTAACTACATTAAGAACATTATCTTCTGGTAGAGCTACTTCAACAATGGAGTTTTCTCACTATGCAGAAACGCCTTCTAATATTTCAGAAGAGGTAATCAAAAAAGCAAAAGGTAACGCTTAATTTTAAGAAAATGAGTCAAAAAATCAGAATAAAACTAAAATCTTACGATCACATGTTGGTAGATAAATCTGCAGAAAAGATCGTAAAAACAGTAAAAACTACTGGAGCAGTTGTAACGGGTCCAATTCCGTTACCAACTCACAAAAAACTTTTCACTGTGTTGCGTTCTCCGCACGTTAACAAAAAAGCGAGAGAGCAATTTGAAGTAATGTCATACAAGAGATTGATTGATATTTATTCATCTTCATCTAAAACTATTGATGCTTTAATGAAGCTTGAATTGCCAAGTGGAGTTGAAGTAGAAATAAAAGTATAATTTTTTTTATTATATTTTATATATAAAAGCGAGACAGAAATGTCTCGCTTTTTTGTTTGTATATGGTGTATGATTAATTTATCAAAAGAAATGAATTATTGTGATTTTGTTTAAAATGTATACTGTTTTGTATTGGCGAAGAGGTTTTTTCTTTAGTAGATGAAGTAATTGTTAAGAATAATATATCTGTCAGTTAAGTGGAGAAAAAATATTTTTTACACATATGGCTTATTGCTGATAGTGGGTTTGATCGTTGGATTTTGATTATGAGCGATTTAATTTTTGTAACTGTTTGGTATATTCAATTTTAATGTATACTTTTGCACTCCCTGTTTGGAAATTTCTGTTATTTTCAAATTGAAGGGAATTTTAGTAATTAATAATTAATATTTATGTCTGGGTTAATTGGTAAAAAAATCGGCATGACTAGCATTTTTGATGAAAACGGGAAAAACATTCCTTGTACAGTAATCGAAGCTGGGCCGTGTGTTGTTACCCAAGTCAGAACCAAAGGTGTTGACGGGTACGAAGCGTTGCAACTTGGTTTCGATGACAAAAACGAGAAACATTCCACTAAAGCGGCTTTAGGTCACTTTAAAAAAGCTGGAACTGTTGCTAAGAAAAAAGTCGTTGAATTTCAAGATTTTGCAACTGAACAAAAATTAGGAGATCTTATCGATGTTTCTATTTTTGCTGAAGGAGAATTTGTAGATGTACAAGGTGTATCTAAAGGTAAAGGTTTTCAAGGGGTTGTTAAACGTCACGGATTTGGTGGTGTTGGACAAGCAACTCACGGTCAACACAACCGTTTAAGAGCGCCAGGTTCTGTGGGAGCTTCTTCATATCCATCTAGAGTATTCAAAGGAATGCGTATGGCTGGAAGAATGGGAGGAGACAATGTAAAAGTTCAAAACCTTAGAGTTTTAAAAGTAGTTGCTGAAAAGAACCTGCTTGTTATTAAAGGATGTGTTCCTGGACATAAAAACTCTTATGTAATCATTCAGAAGTAATGGAAGTAAAAGTATTAGATTTCAACGGAAAAGATACTGGAAGAAAAGTTCAACTTTCTGATTCAGTATTCGCAATTGAACCAAACAATCACGCTGTATACCTTGATGTTAAGCAATATCTTGCTAATCAAAGACAAGGAACTCACAAAGCTAAAGAAAGAGCTGAAGTGACAGGAAGTACACGTAAGATTAAAAAACAAAAAGGAACTGGTACAGCTCGTGCGGGAAGTATCAAAAATCCATTGTTTAAAGGTGGTGGAACAATTTTCGGACCAAGACCAAGAAGTTATTCATTCAAATTGAATAAAGGTTTAAAAAGATTGGCAAGAAAATCTGCTTTCTCAATCAAAGCAAAAGAATCAAATATTATCGTTGTTGAAGACTTTAATTTTGATGCGCCAAACACTAAAAATTTCATTAACGTTTTGAAAGCTTTAGGGTTAGAAAATAAAAAATCTCTATTTGTGTTGGGAGAGTCAAATAAAAATGTATATTTGTCGTCACGCAATTTAAAGGCTTCTAATGTCGTAACTAGCTCAGAATTAAGCACTTACGCTATTTTAAACACTAATAATTTAGTGCTTTTAGAAGGTTCTTTGGAGTTAATCGAAGAAAATTTAAGCAAATAATAGGAGTATGAGTATCATAATTAGACCTATAGTAACAGAAAAAGTAACCAAAGAAAGTGAAGTTCTAAACCGCTTCGGATTCGTTGTTGACAAAAAAGCTAACAAAGTTCAAATTAAGAAAGCTGTTGAGGCTGCTTATGGAGTAACTATCGTTTCAGTTAACACAATGAATGTGAGACCAGATAGATCTACTAAATACACTAAAAGTGGTTTAATCAGTGGAAAGACAAATGCAATTAAAAAGGCAATTGTTCAAGTACAAGAAGGAGAAACAATTGATTTTTACAACAATATCTAAGATAGAAAAATGTCAGTAAGAAAATTAAAACCTATTACCCCAGGTCAGCGATTTAGAGTTGTGAATGGTTATGACGCCATTACAACTGATAAGCCGGAACGCTCTTTGATAGCGCCGATAAAAAACTCTGGAGGTAGAAATAGTCAAGGAAAGATGACCATGCGTTATACGGGTGGTGGTCACAAGCAGAGATATCGTATTATTGATTTCAAAAGAACTAAAGATGGAATTCCAGCTACAGTGAAATCAATCGAATACGATCCAAATCGTACTGCATTTATCGCTTTATTAGCTTATGCTGATGGAGAGAAAACTTATGTAATTGCTCAAAACGGATTGAAAGTTGGTCAGAAATTAGTTTCTGGTCCAGAATCTCAACCTGAAATTGGTAATACATTACCTTTAAGCAGAATTCCTCTTGGAACTGTTATATCTTGTATTGAGTTACGTCCAGGACAAGGAGCGGTTATTGCTCGTTCAGCTGGAACTTTTGCTCAGTTAATGGCAAGAGACGGGAAATACGCAACAATTAAAATGCCATCTGGTGAAACAAGATTAATCTTGTTGACTTGTTCGGCTACAATTGGAGCTGTTTCTAATTCTGACCACCAATTAGTTGTATCTGGAAAAGCAGGTAGAACAAGATGGTTAGGAAGAAGACCTAGAACTAGACCAGTAGCGATGAACCCAGTTGATCACCCTATGGGAGGTGGTGAAGGACGTTCTTCTGGAGGGCACCCACGTTCAAGAAACGGATTGCCAGCTAAAGGTTACAGAACTCGTTCTAAGAAAAACCCGAGTAACAAGTATATCGTAGAACGTAGAAAGAAATAATAAGATATGGCACGTTCATTAAAAAAAGGACCTTTCGTTCATTATAAATTAGACAAGAAAGTTCAGGAAAACGTAGAAAGTGGTAAAAATAGTGTAGTAAAGACTTGGTCTAGAGCTTCTATGATTACTCCGGATTTCGTTGGACAAACTATCGCAGTTCATAACGGTCGTCAATTTGTACCAGTTTACGTAACAGAAAACATGGTAGGTCACAAATTAGGAGAGTTTTCACCAACTAGATCTTTTAGAGGTCATGCTGGAGCAAAAAATAAAGGTAAAAAATAAGAAGCAATGGGAGTTCGTAAAAGAGAAACAGCAGATGCGAGAAAAGAGGCTAATAAGTCTATTGCTTTCGCAAAATTGAATAACTGCCCTACTTCACCTAGAAAAATGCGCTTAGTAGCGGACTTGGTAAGAGGTCAGAAGGTAGAAAGAGCACTTAACATTTTAAGATTCAGTTCTAAAGAAGCTTCAAGAAAATTAGAAAAACTATTATTATCTGCAATCAACAACTGGGAGCAAAAAAATAGTGAAGGTAATTTAGAAGAAGCTGGATTATTTGTTAAAGAGATCAGAGTAGATGGTGGAATGATGTTGAAAAGACTTCGTCCAGCTCCACAAGGTCGTGCACACAGAATAAGAAAACGTTCTAACCACGTTACAATCGTGCTTGGAGCTATCAATAACACACAAAGCAATTCTTAAGCAGCATGGGACAAAAGACAAATCCAATTGGAAATAGACTTGGTATCATCAGAGGGTGGGACTCAAACTGGTATGGTGGAAATGATTACGGTGATAAACTTGCCGAAGATCACAAAATCAGAAAGTATATCCACGCTCGTTTATCAAAAGCTAGTGTATCAAAAGTAATCATCGAGAGAACTTTGAAACTTGTAACCGTTACTATCACTACTGCTAGACCTGGTATCATTATCGGAAAAGGCGGACAAGAGGTAGACAAGTTAAAAGAAGAACTTAAGAAAGTTACTGACAAAGAGGTTCAAATTAACATCTTTGAAATTAAAAGACCTGAGTTAGATGCTTATCTTGTGGCGACAAGCATCGCTCGTCAAATCGAAAGCCGTATCTCTTACAGACGTGCAATTAAGATGGCTATTGCAGCTTCTATGCGTATGAATGCAGAAGGTATTAAAGTTTTGATTTCTGGTCGTTTGAATGGTGCTGAAATGGCACGTTCAGAAGGTTTCAAAGAAGGTAGAATTCCTCTATCAACTTTCAGAGCTGATATTGATTATGCTTTGGCTGAAGCTCACACTACTTACGGTAGAATGGGTATCAAAGTATGGATCATGAAAGGTGAAGTTTATGGAAAGAGAGATCTTTCTCCACTTGCTGGAATGGATAAAAAACAATCTGGTACTGGTGGTGGTAAAGGTGGAGATGCCCCTAGAGGTAAATCTAACTTTAATAAAGGTGGAAAACCAGACGCTCGTAAAAGAAAGTAAATTTTTAAACTAAAGAAAAATGTTACAGCCTAAAAGAACAAAATACCGTAAGGTACAAAAAGGTAAAATGAAAGGTAACTCTCAAAGAGGGCATGAACTTTCAAATGGAATGTTTGGTATTAAATCTGTACATGAAGATGGAATGTTCTTAACTTCTCGTCAAATCGAAGCTGCACGTATCGCTGCAACTCGTTACATGAAGAGAGAGGGACAATTATGGATTAAAATATTTCCAGACAAACCTATCACTAAGAAACCTCTTGAAGTACGTATGGGTAAAGGTAAAGGAGCAGTTGAGTATTGGGCTGCTGTTGTTAAACCAGGAAGAATTATGTTTGAAGTTGGAGGAGTTCCATTATCAGTTGCAAAAGAGGCTTTACGTCTTGCAGCTCAGAAACTTCCAGTAAAAACTAAATTCGTCGTTGCTAGAGATTTCGAAGCATAATTTATATTTATTATGAAACAATCAGAAATAAAAGATCTTTCTGCAGCGGAGTTGCAAGAAAAGCTTAGTCAAACTAAGAAAGTATATGCTGACCTAAAAATGGCTCACGCTATATCTCCAATTGCTAACCCACTTCAAATTAGAAGCGTTAGAAGAACAGTTGCAAGATTGGCTACAGAGTTAACTAAAAGAGAGTTACAATAATTGTATTCTGCTGAAAGATGGAAGAAAAAAGAAATTTAAGAAAAGAAAGAATAGGTGTTGTTACTTCAAATAAAATGGATAAATCTATTGTTATTGCTGAAGTAAGAAAAGTAAAACACCCATTATACGGTAAGTTCGTGTTGAAAACTAAGAAATATGTTGCACACGACGAAACAAACGACTGTAACATTGGAGATACTGTAAGAATTAGCGAAACGCGTCCTTTAAGTAAAACAAAATGTTGGAGATTAGTTGAAATCTTAGAAAGAGCTAAATAATTATGGTACAACAGGAATCAAGACTAAAAGTAGCAGATAACACGGGAGCAAAAGAAGTTTTAACTATCCGTGTTTTAGGAGGTACCAAAAGAAGGTATGCCTCTGTTGGTGACAAGATTGTAGTATCTATTAAAGATGCAACTCCAAACGGTAACGTGAAAAAAGGAGCTGTTTCAACTGCAGTTGTTGTACGTACCAAAAAAGAAGTGAGAAGAGCTGATGGTTCTTATATCCGTTTCGATGACAATGCATGTGTTCTTTTGAATGCTGCAGGGGAAATGAGAGGAACTCGTGTTTTTGGTCCGGTAGCAAGAGAACTTCGTGAAAAACAATTCATGAAAATTGTATCATTAGCACCAGAAGTGCTTTAATTCGTTTTAAGATGATAAAGCTAAAAATAAAATCAGGAGATATCGTAAGAGTTATTGCTGGAGACCATAAAGGTGCTGAAGGTAAAGTTTTACGTGTTTACCGTGAGAAAAATAAAGCGATAGTTGAAGGTGTAAACCTGGTTTCAAAACATACAAAACCAAGTGCTAAAAACCCTCAAGGTGGTATCGTTAAGAAAGAGGCTTCTATTCAAATTTCTAACATTTCTCTAATTGATCCTAAAACTAAGGAAACAACTAGAGTAGGTATTAGAGTAGAAGGAGATAAGAAAGTAAGATTTTCAAAAAAATCTAATCAAGTACTATAGTAATGGCATATACACCTAGACTAAAAGAAGAATATAAGAGTAGAGTAATCTCTGCTCTTAAAGAAGAGTTCGGATATACAAACGTTATGCAAGTTCCAAAACTTGAAAAAATCGTTTTGAGCCGTGGAGTTGGTGCAGCTGTATCTGATAAAAAACTAATTGACTATGCAGTTGATGAGTTAACAAAGATCACTGGACAAAAAGCAGTATCTACAATTTCAAAGAAAGACGTTGCGTCATTCAAATTGAGAAAAGGGATGCCTATTGGAGCAAAAGTTACTTTACGTGGTGAAAGAATGTATGAGTTTTTAGATAGACTTATTACTTCTGCTTTACCGCGCGTTAGAGATTTTAGTGGTATCAAAGCTACTGGTTTCGACGGAAGAGGTAACTACAATCTTGGAGTTTTGGAGCAAATCATTTTCCCGGAAATTGATATTGACAAAGTAAACAAAATCTCAGGAATGGATATTACATTTGTTACTACTGCAAAAACAGACAAGGAAGCAAAGTCATTATTGGCTGAATTAGGATTACCTTTTAAAAAGAATTAAGATATGGCTAAAGAATCAATGAAAGCCCGTGAGGTGAAAAGAGAAAAAACGGTAGCTAAGTATGCTGAAAAGAGAAAAGCTTTATTAGAAGCTGGAGACTATGAAGGTTTACAAAGATTACCAAAAAACGCTTCACCTGTTCGTTTGCACAACCGTTGTAAATTGACTGGAAGACCAAGAGGTTATATCCGTCAATTCGGTATTTCACGTGTAACTTTCCGTGAAATGGCTAACAATGGATTAATTCCAGGTGTTAAAAAAGCCAGCTGGTAATTTAAAAAAGTTTATAAATTGATTAAAGGTTCAGGAGGCAGAGTGCTTCCTGAAAACCATAATCGCAATCAAATACATATGTATACAGATCCTATTGCAGATTATTTGACTAGAGTTCGTAACGCTGTGGCTGCAAACCACAAAGTTGTTGAAATTCCAGCTTCTAATCTTAAAAAAGAAATAACTAAGATCTTATTTGATCAAGGTTATATCTTAAGTTACAAATTTGAAACGAACACTGTTCAAGGTTCTATCAAAATTGCTTTAAAGTACGATAAAGATACTAAAGAGCCTGTAATTAAAGATATCCAAAGAATTAGTAAACCAGGTTTACGTAAGTACGCTGGTGCTGCCAAATTACCAAGAATCCTTAACGGATTAGGAATTGCTATTGTTTCTACTTCAAAAGGTCTTATGACTGGAAAACAAGCGAAACAATTAAATGTAGGTGGTGAAGTAATTTGTTACGTATACTAATTTTAAACACTAGATAAGATGTCAAGAATAGGTAAAAGCCCAATTGTAATCCCTGCTGGTGTAACTGTAGAAGTTAAAGACGGTATTATTACAGTAAAAGGAAAAAAAGGTCAATTAGTTCAGGAGTTTTCGGACGTTAATGTAACTGTTGAAGGCGATCAAGTTTTAGTTGAAAGATCGTCTGATCATAAAGACCACAGAGCAAAACACGGATTATTCAGATCTTTGATCAATAATATGATTGTGGGTGTTTCTGAAGGTTTCACAAAAGAACTAGAATTAGTTGGAGTTGGTTATAGAGCTTCAAACCAAGGTCAAAAATTAGATTTAGCTCTTGGATATTCTCACAATATTGTTTTAGAAATTGCTCCAGAAGTATCTTTAGAAACAATATCTGAAAAAGGTAAGAACCCAATCGTAAAATTAACATCATTTGATAAACAACTTTTAGGACAGGTTGCTGCGAAAATCAGAGGTTTCCGTAAGCCTGAGCCATACAAAGGAAAAGGTGTTAAATTTGTGGGTGAAGTATTAAGAAGAAAAGCAGGTAAATCAGCTTAAAAAATAAGATTATGTCATTAACAAAATCTGATAGAAGACAGAGAATTAGATTCAGAATTAGAAAATCGATTAGTGGTACTGCTGCTAACCCAAGACTATCTGTATTTAGAAGTAACAAAGAAATTTACGCTCAACTTATTGATGATGTAAATGGAGTTACTATTTTAGCTGCATCTTCAAGAGAAAAAGAAATAGGAAAAGGTACTAACGTTGAAGTAGCTGCTGCTGTTGGAAAATTAGTTGCAGAGAAAGCGTTAAAAGCTGGGATCGAAACAATCACTTTTGATAGAGGTGGTTATTTGTATCACGGTCGTATTAAATCATTAGCAGAAGGCGCAAGAGCGGCTGGACTTAAATTCTAATATATTATGTCTAAATACAAAAATGTAGAATTGGTAAAACCAAGTGGTCTTGAACTTAAAGATCGTCTGGTAAGTGTTAATCGTGTTACTAAAGTTACAAAAGGTGGTAGAGCTTTCGGTTTTTCTGCTATTGTAGTTGTAGGTGATGAAAACGGAGTAGTTGGTCACGGATTAGGAAAATCTAAAGACGTTTCTGAAGCAATTGCGAAAGCAGTAGAAGATGCTAAGAAAAATTTAGTAAAAATTCCTTTGAATGGACAATCTGTTCCTCACGAACAAAAAGGTAAATTTGGTGGTGCGCGTGTATTCTTAATTCCTGCTTCTCATGGTACAGGAGTTATTGCTGGTGGAGCTGTTCGTTCAGTTCTTGAATCAGTAGGTATTCACGACGTATTATCTAAATCTCAAGGATCATCAAATCCTCATAACGTAGTTAAGGCAACTTTTGATGCTTTATTACAAATGAGAAGCGCTCACACTGTTGCAAAACAAAGAGGTGTTTCTTTAGAAAAAGTTTTTAAAGGTTAATTCAAGGAAATTATGGCTAAATTATTAGTAAAACAAGTAAGAAGCAAAATCAACTGCCCTCTTTCTCAAAAAAGAGGATTAGAAGCTTTAGGTCTACGTAAAATGGGTCAAGTTGTAGAGCATGATTCAAACCCTGCTATCCTTGGTATGATAAACAAAGTTAAACACTTAGTTTCTGTTGAAGAAGCTAAATAACAAATACTGTTATGAATTTAAGTAACTTACAACCAGCTGAAGGGTCAACGCACAATCAAAATAAAAGATTAGGTAGAGGAGAAGGTTCTGGAAAAGGTGGTACTTCTGCAAGAGGTCACAAAGGAGCAAAATCTCGTTCTGGTTATTCTAAAAAGATTGGTTTTGAGGGAGGACAAATGCCACTTCAAAGACGTGTACCTAAGTTTGGTTTCACAAACATCAATCGTAAAGAATACGAAGGTGTTAATTTAGATACGCTTCAATTATTAGTAGACAATGGTGTGATTACTGATTCTGTTTCTATGACAGATTTCGTAGCAAATCGTCTAGCTACCAAAAATGAAATCGTTAAGATTTTAGGTAGAGGAGAATTGAAAGCAAAATTAAAAGTAACTGCCCACAAATTTACTGCTACTGCAAAAGCTGCTATTGAAGCTGCTGGTGGAGAAGCTGTAACTATATAACTTATCTATTAAGATGAAGAAATTTATTGAATCAATAAGTAATGTTTGGAAAATCGAAGAACTGAAAAATAGAATCTTAATTACATTAGGATTGCTTTTGGTATATCGTTTTGGTGCACATGTAACGCTGCCTGGAATTGACGCAACTCAATTAACAGGTTTAGCGGGACAAACTAAAAATGGTTTAGGATCTATCCTAGACATGTTTACAGGAGGTGCTTTCTCTAAAGCTTCAGTTTTTGCTTTAGGTATTATGCCTTATATTTCTGCATCTATTGTTGTTCAGTTAATGGGAATTGCGATTCCTTATTTGCAAAAACTTCAAAACGATGGAGAGAGTGGTAGAAAAAAGATTAACCAAATCACTCGTTGGTTGACTATAGCTATTACACTGGTTCAAGGTCCAACTTATATCTATAATTTATACAGAACGTTACCTGGAAGTGCATTCTTACTAGGATTTAATTCACCTGAATTTTTGTTCTCTTCTGTTATCATCTTAGTTACTGGTACAATTTTTGCTATGTGGCTTGGGGAAAAAATTACAGATAAAGGTATTGGAAATGGAATTTCATTATTAATTATGGTTGGTATCCTAGCTCGTTTACCGCAAGCTTTTATTCAAGAGTTTACAACGAGAGTTACCAATAACAATGGAGGTCCAATGTTGTTAGTTATTGAAATTATTGTGTGGTTATTGGTAATCATTTCTTGTGTATTGCTTACAATGGCAGTACGTAGAATCCCGGTTCAATACGCTCGTCGTACTACAACTGGTGACTATGAGCAAGATTTAGCAGGTGGTAACAGACAATGGATTCCTCTTAAGCTTAATGCTTCTGGAGTTATGCCTATCATTTTTGCTCAGGCAATTATGTTTATCCCTGCAGCAGTAGCTGGATTGTCTAAATCAGACACATCACAATCTATTGTTGGTGCATTTAGTAATATGTTTGGTTTCTGGTATAATTTTGTTTTTGCAACTTTAATTATTGTATTTACATTCTTTTATACTGCGATCACTGTACCTACTAACAAAATGGCTGATGATTTAAAAAGAAGTGGTGGTTTTATCCCGGGAGTTCGTCCTGGAGCTGAAACTTCTGAATTTCTTGATAAAGTGATGTCTTTAATAACTTTCCCAGGATCTTTATTCCTTGCTTTGATTGCTGTGTTCCCAGCTATTGTTGTAAGTATTATGGATGTACAACAATCTTGGGCAATGTTTTTTGGAGGTACCTCATTAATAATTATGGTTGGAGTTGCGATAGATACTATTCAACAAATCAATTCATACTTGTTAAACAAACATTATGATGGTTTAATGAAGACTGGTAAAAATAGAAAAGCAGTAGCTTAATATATTTATGGCAAAACAATCAGCAATAGAACAAGACGGATCAATCATTGAAGCATTATCTAATGCGATGTTCCGTGTGGAGTTAGAAAATGGACATATTGTAATTGCTCATATTTCTGGAAAAATGCGTATGCATTATATCAAGTTATTACCTGGTGATAAAGTGAAACTAGAAATGAGTCCTTACGATTTGTCAAAAGCAAGAATTACTTATCGATATTAAAGGATATTCACTATGAAAGTTAGAGCATCAGTAAAAAAGAGAAGTGCCGAGTGCATTATCGTGCGTAGAAAAGGAAGATTGTACGTGATAAACAAAAAGAATCCTAGATTTAAACAAAGACAAGGATAATTATGGCAAGAATAGCAGGGGTAGATATCCCAAAAAACAAGAGAGGTGTTATAGCACTTACCTACATCTTCGGATTAGGAAAAAGTAGAGCTATTGAGATTTTAGAGAAAGCTCAAGTTAGCCAAGATAAAAAAGTTCAAGATTGGAATGATGACGAGATCGGAGCGATTCGTGATGCTGTTTCATTTTACAAAATTGAAGGAGAGTTACGTTCTGAAGTTTCTTTGAACATCAAACGTTTAATGGATATTGGTTGTTATAGAGGAATTCGTCATAGATCTGGTCTTCCATTAAGAGGTCAAAGAACTAAAAACAACTCTAGAACTAGAAAAGGAAAAAGAAAAACTGTTGCTAACAAGAAAAAAGCAACTAAATAATAAGTAATATGGCTAAAGCAACTGCAAAAAAACGTAAAGTTATCGTTGAATCAACGGGTGAAGCTCATGTTTCTTCTACTTTTAACAATATTATTATTTCTTTGACAAATAAGAAAGGTGAAGTTATTGCTTGGTCTTCAGCTGGGAAAATGGGTTTCAGAGGTTCTAAAAAGAATACTCCGTACGCAGCTCAAATGGCAGCAGAAGATTGTAGTAAAGTAGCTCTTGAGGCTGGACTTAAAAAAGTAAAAGTTTATGTAAAAGGACCAGGAAACGGACGTGAGTCTGCTATCCGTTCTATTCATAACGGTGGAATTGAAGTTACTGAGATTATCGACGTTACTCCAATGCCTCACAACGGATGTCGTCCTCCTAAAAGACGTAGAGTTTAATACTCAAAATTTATAGTATAACCTAGATTGAAAATAGATTATCGAAGGATAAGACCTGAATTCATAATCTCAATCTTAAACAATTCAAAATGGCAAGATATACTGGTCCTAGCACAAGAATCGCCCGTAAATTTGGCGAAGCAATCTTCGGAGATGATAAATCTTTCGAAAAAAGAAATTACCCACCTGGACAACACGGGATGGCTAAAAAAAGAGGAAAAAAATCTGAGTACGCTGTTCAGTTAATGGAAAAGCAAAAAGCTAAATATTCTTATGGAATTTTAGAAAAACAATTCAGAAATTTATTCGAAAAAGCATCAGCTACTAAAGGAGTTACTGGTGAAGTTTTATTACAACTATGTGAAGCAAGATTAGATAATGTTGTTTTTAGAATGGGAATTGCTCCATCTAGAAGAGGTGCTCGTCAAATAGTATCTCACAGACACATTACAGTAAACGGTGAAGTTGTTAATATTCCTTCTTACCACCTTAAGCCTGGTGATAAAGTTGCAGTTCGTGAAAAATCTAAATCTTTAGAGGCTATCGAGCGTTCTTTATCAAATTCAAGTCATGTTTATGAATGGATTACTTGGAACAATGATCTTAAAGAAGGAACTTTTGTTTCTGTACCTGCGAGACTTCAAATTCCAGAAAACATTAAAGAACAATTAATCGTAGAGTTGTACAACAAATAATAATTGACTTAGTCGAAATTTATGGCAATATTTAATTTTCAAAAGCCCGATAAAGTTATCATGATCGATTCAACCGATTTTGAAGGTAAATTCGAATTTAGACCTTTAGAACCTGGTTATGGATTGACAGTTGGTAATGCACTTAGAAGAGTTTTGCTTTCAGCGTTAGAAGGTTATGCAATTACATCTGTTCGTATCGAAGGTGTAGATCATGAGTTTTCTACTATTTCAGGTGTTGTTGAAGATGTTACCGAAATTATCCTTAATCTAAAGCAAGTACGTTTCAAACGTCAGATAGAAGATATCGATAATGAATCAGTTACTATTTCTGTTTCTGGTAAAGATCAATTAACAGCAGGTGATTTTCAAAAATTTATCTCAGGTTTTCAAGTTTTGAATCCAGACCTTGTTATCTGTAATTTAGATTCTAAAATCAAATTGAACTTCGATTTAACAATCGAAAAAGGTAGAGGATACGTTCCTGCTGAGGAGAACAAAAAACAAAATGCTGCAATTGGAACGATTTTTACAGATTCTATTTTTACTCCGGTAAAAAATGTAAAATATGCAATCGAAAATTTCCGTGTAGAGCAAAAAACAGATTACGAAAAATTAGTTTTTGAAATTAAAACTGATGGATCTATTAATCCAAAAGATGCTCTTACTGAAGCTGCTAAAGTTTTAATTCACCATTTCATGTTGTTTTCTGATGAAAGAATTACACTTGAGGCTGACGAAATTGCACAAACAGAATCGTATGATGAAGAGTCATTGCATATGAGACAATTGCTTAAAACTAAGCTTGTTGATATGGATTTATCTGTAAGAGCATTAAATTGCTTGAAAGCGGCTGAAGTTGATACACTTGGTGATTTAGTATCGTTCAATAAAAATGACCTAATGAAATTCCGTAATTTTGGTAAAAAATCTTTAACTGAACTTGATGAACTTGTTGCAGTGAAGAATTTAACTTTCGGAATGGATTTAGCTAAATACAAATTAGATAAAGAATAATTTACTTCATATTTTGCTCTCCATAGTGGATTGTAGCAAGATGAAGATAAAAAAAACACGTCATGAGACACGGAAAAAAATTCAACCACTTAAGCAGACAGACTGGACATAGAAAAGCTATGTTAGCTAATATGGCTTGTTCTCTTATCGAGCACAAACGTATTAACACTACTGTTGCTAAAGCTAAAGCGCTTAAACAATTCGTTGAGCCTTTAATCACAAAATCAAAAGAAGATACGACTCACAATCGTCGTATTGTTTTTGCATACTTACGTAGCAAATATGCTGTTACTGATTTGTTCAGAGATGTAGCTGCTAAAGTTGGTGACCGTCCAGGTGGATACACTCGTATCATTAAAGTTGGAAATCGTTTGGGAGATAACGCTGATATGGCGATGATCGAACTTGTAGATTTCAATGAACTTTACAATGGAGGTAAAAAAGAAGTTAAAAAAGCTAAAAGCCGTCGTGGTGGTAAAGCTAAGAAAGCTGAAGGTACTGCTCCTGAAGCTCCTGCTGCTGAATCAGAATCGACTACTGAAGCTTCTGAATAATTATGAAAGTAATGATTCTATAGAAATCAAGGATAAGCTAATTTTTAGTTTATCCTTTTTTTTTGATTTTTTTTAGAAGAGTAAAATTTAACTTATTTAAGTGTCAAGGTTTTATTTTTATGAATGAAAAATTTAAAAAATCTTGGCAGCACTCTTTTAAAGAAGTAAATTTGCAAAATATCTAATTACAAATGAAACATTAAAGTTTCATAAGACGATTAAAAACAATACAAATTAAAGAATGAAATACACAACACGACAAAGCGCCATTTTATTACTAAGTGATGGAACTATTTTTCATGGTAAATCTATCGGAATCAGCGGTAAAACTTTTGGTGAAGTTTGTTTTAATACTGGAATGACCGGATATCAGGAAATTTTTACAGACCCTTCTTATTTTGGTCAAATTATGGTTGCGACTAATCCGCATATTGGTAATTATGGTGTTAATGATTTAGAAGTAGAATCAGACAGCATCAAGATTGCTGGTTTGGTTTGTAAAAACTTTAGCTTTAATTATTCTAGAGAAGGTGCTTCTGGAAGTTTAGAAGATTATTTTACTAAACAAAACCTGATTTGTATTTCTGATGTTGATACAAGAGCTCTTGTAAGTTATATTCGTGACAATGGAGCTATGAATGCTGTCATTTGTACAGATGGAACTTCAATTGAAGATTTGAAAAAGGAATTAGCAAATGTTCCTGACATGGAAGGTTTAGAGCTGGCTTCAAAAGTATCTACAACTGAACCTTATTTTGTTGGAGATGAAAATGCAACATATAAAATTTCGGCACTTGATCTTGGAATCAAAAAGAACATTTTAAGAAACCTAGCTAAGAGAGATTGTTATATAAAAGTTTTTCCATACAATTCAACTTATGAAGATTTGAATTCTTTTAATCCAGATGGGTTTTTCTTGTCAAATGGACCTGGAGATCCAGATCCTTTATTTGGAGCCATTGAAGTTGCAAAGAAAATCATTGCCGAGGATAAGCCTTTATTTGGAATCTGTTTAGGACATCAGGTAATTGCTTTGGCAAATGGTGTTCAGACTTATAAAATGTTTAATGGACATCGTGGGATTAACCATCCGGTAAAAAATATCATTACAGGAAAAGGTGAAATTACTTCTCAAAATCATGGTTTTGCTGTAAAGAAAGAGCAATTAGATAATCACCCTGATTTAGAAATCACACATTTACATTTAAATGATGGAACTGTTGCAGGTATGAGAATGAAAAATAAGAATTGTTTTTCAGTACAATATCACCCAGAAGCAAGTCCGGGACCGCATGATTCGTCATATTTATTTGATCAATTTGTTGAGAATATAAAACTGACTGTGTCTAAAACGATGTAGTTAATAAATAAAGGTGTTTAGTAAAGAAAATTCGTTTTTAATATTAAATATTTTTCTAATTTCGAAAAAAAATCTATAATCTATTAATAAAAAACAAAAATAATGAGTATTATAATTAAAGTTCACGCAAGACAAATTTTGGATTCCAGAGGAAATCCTACTATTGAGGTTGATGTAGTAACTGAAAACGGAGTTTTAGGAAGAGCTGCAGTTCCATCTGGAGCATCAACTGGAGAACACGAAGCTGTTGAATTACGTGATGGAGGTAAAGCTTATCTTGGAAAAGGAGTTTTGAATGCAGTGAACAATGTAAATACTGTTATTGCTGAGGAATTAGTTGGAACTTCTGTTTTCGAACAAAATACAATTGATCAATTAATGATCGATTTAGATGGGACTCCAAATAAATCTAAATTAGGAGCTAATGCAATTTTAGGTGTTTCTTTGGCTGCTGCAAAAGCTGCTGCTAACGAACTTGGGTTACCTTTATACAGATATGTAGGTGGAGTTTCTGCTAATACCTTACCTGTTCCAATGATGAATATCATCAATGGAGGTTCTCACTCTGATGCGCCTATCGCATTCCAGGAATTTATGATTTTCCCTGTAAAAGCAACTTCTTTTACACATGCTATGCAAATGGGAACTGAAATTTTCCACAGCTTGAAAAAAGTTTTACACGACAGAGGTTTAAGTACAGCTGTTGGTGATGAAGGTGGTTTTGCTCCAAATTTAGCAGGTGGTACTGAAGATGCTTTAGATACTATCAAATTAGCTGTTGAAAAAGCTGGATATACTTTTGGTGACGAAATTATGATTGCTCTTGACTGTGCAGCTTCTGAGTTTTATGTAAACGGTAAATATGATTACACTAAATTTGAAGGTGAAACTGGAAAAATCAGAACATCTGAAGAGCAAGCGGATTATTTAGCTGAACTTGCGGCTAAATATCCAATTATTTCTATCGAAGATGGTATGTATGAAGATGACTGGGATGGATGGAAATATTTAACTGAAAAAATTGGAAATAAAGTACAATTAGTAGGTGATGATTTATTTGTTACTAATGTTGCTCGTTTGTCAACTGGTATTGAAAAAGGAATCGCTAATTCAATCCTTGTAAAAGTAAACCAAATTGGAACTTTGACAGAAACTATCGCTGCAGTAAATATGGCTAAGAATGCTGGTTATACTTCAGTAATGTCTCACCGTTCTGGAGAAACAGAAGATAATACAATTGCTGATTTAGCAGTTGCTTTAAACTGTGGACAAATTAAAACAGGTTCTGCTTCTCGTTCTGATCGTATGGCAAAATACAATCAATTATTAAGAATCGAAGAAGAGTTAGGAAGTACTGCTTATTTCCCTGGATTAAACGCTTTCAAGATCAAATAATCGTAAGAGTTATATGTTGAAAAGAAACCATTCGTGTTAACGAATGGTTTTTTTTTGGAGTTTTAACAAATTCATAGCAGGATTCTTTTTTTAGTTAGTCTTAAATTCCTTAGATTTGATAAATTATTATTTTATAGAATTATTTCCGATTATATTATGTCAAAAATAGCTACATTAGAAGTAGATGGTCAAAAAATTGAACTTCCGGTAATCACAGGAAGCGAAAATGAATCAGCTATCGATATTAACAAATTACGTGATTTAACAGGTATTATTACAATTGATCCGGGATATAAAAACTCTGGATCTTGTAAAAGTGAAATCACTTTCTTAGACGGAGAATTAGGAATTTTACGTTACAGAGGATATTCAATCGAAGACTTAGCTGAAAAGGCTAGTTTTTTAGAAGTTTCTTATCTTTTGATTTTCGGAGAATTACCAACAGCTCAGGAATTAGAGCAGTTTGAAAATGGTATTAAAAAACATACTTTGGTAAACGAAGAAATGAAAAATATCATTGATGGTTTTCCAAAAACAGCTCACCCAATGGGAGTTTTATCTGCTTTAACAAGTGCTTTAACGGCATTTAACCCAAAAGCAGTTAATGTAGACAATGAAAAAGAAATGTACGAAGCCATTTGTAAAACAATGGGTAAATTTCTTGTAATTGCTACTTGGACTTATAGAAAATCTATGGGTTATCCATTAAATTATTACGATAACACAACAGGTTATGTAGATAATTTTATGCAGTTAATGTTTAAATTACCTACAGGACCTTATTCAGCAAATCCTGTTGTAGTTGATGCTTTAGATAAATTATTTATTCTTCATGCAGATCACGAACAAAACTGTTCAACATCTACAGTAAGAATGGTAGGTTCGTCTCATGCTGGTTTATTTGCTTCTATTTCTGCAGGAGTTTCTGCTCTTTGGGGACCGCTTCACGGAGGGGCTAACCAAGCAGTACTTGAAATGCTTGAGGAAATTAATAAAGACGGTGGAGATACGGATAAATTCTTGGCAAAAGCTAAAGATAAAAATGATCCTTTCCGTTTAATGGGATTCGGTCATAGAGTTTATAAAAACTTTGATCCAAGAGCAAAAATTATCAAAAAAGCAGCTAAAGAAGTTTTAGAAACTTTAGGTGTTGAAGATCCGATTTTAGAAATTGCTAAAAAATTAGAAGCAGCAGCCCTTGAAGATGATTACTTCAAATCAAGAAATTTATATCCAAACGTTGATTTCTACTCTGGAATTATTTACAGAGCATTAGGAATTCCAACAGATATGTTTACGGTTATGTTTGCTATCGGAAGACTTCCAGGCTGGATTGCACAATGGAAAGAAATGCGTGAAAATAAAGAGCCAATAGGAAGGCCAAGACAAATTTATACTGGACATCCTTTAAGAGACTTTAAGTCTAACAAATAAAAAAACTAAAGCTTTACTTAACTGTAAAGCTTTTTTTATCTTTGTCAAAAATATAATAAAGTTATGTTGCAATTAAATGTAAAGAACGAAACTTCAAGATTGCGTGCTGTAGTTTTGGGTTCAGCCGTTCATAATGGGCCAACTCCTTCATTAGAAGAGGCCTATGATCCTAAATCATTGGAACATATTAAAGCTGGAACATATCCAATCGAAAAAGATATGGTTGCTGAGATGGATGCTTTTAATGCTGTTTTTCAGAAATACGATGTAACTGTTTATCGTCCTGAAATGATTGAAAATTACAATCAGATTTTTGCCAGAGATATAGGATTTGTAATTGATGATGTTTTCATAAAATCAAATATTTTACCAGATCGTGAACGCGAGTTAGATGCAATTCAATATGTGATTGATCAAATTGATGCAATAAAAGTTGTACGCCCGCCAGAAGAAGTTCACATTGAAGGCGGAGATGTTATGCTTTGGAACGATCATATTTTTATTGGAACATACAAAGGAAGTGATTACAAAGATTATATTACTGCCAGAACAAATATGCATGGCGTAAATTATATTAAAGAATTGTTTCCAAATAAGATTGTGAAAGAATTTGATTTAGTTAAATCGAAGTTAGAAGCTCGTGACAATGCGTTGCACTTAGACTGTTGTTTTCAACCTGTTGGAAAAGACAAAGGAATCATTTATAAAAGAGGTTTCCGTGAAGAAGCAGATTATTTGTATTTGGTAAATCTTTTCGGAAAAGAAAACTTATTTCATATTGAAAGAGAAGAAATGTACAATATGTTTTCAAATGTTTTTTCGATTGATAAAGATGTTGTTGTTTCTGAAAAAAACTTTACCAGATTAAATAACTGGCTTCGAGCAAATGGTTTTACTGTAGAAGAAATTCCGTATGCTGAAATTGCAAAACAGGAAGGTTTGTTAAGATGTTCAACTTTGCCATTAATTAGAGATTAAAATAGTTGTTTCAAGTTCTAAGTTTCAGGTTTCAAGTTGTTGTAACCTGAAACTTGAAACCTGAAACAAAATAAAAATATAAAAAATGAAACAAACAACAAATGCAATTGTAATGATTCGGCCTGTTGCTTTCAGAATGAATGAGCAGACAGCTGTAAATAATTATTACCAAAAAGTATTAGACGGATTATTACCAAGTACAGTGAATGCAAAAGCACAGCAAGAGTTTGATACTTTTGTTGAAAAACTAAGGGCTGTTGGTGTTGACGTGACCGTAATTGAAGATAATTTGGAAACTGATACTCCAGATAGTATTTTTCCAAACAATTGGGTTTCATTTCACGAAAACGGAGATGTCGCACTTTATCCTATGTTTGCAGAAAATCGTCGTTTAGAGCGCCGTGAAGATATTTTAGATACTTTAGAAGAAAAAGGTTTCGAAATTTCTAATATAATGGATTATACATCTGCAGAAGATGATGGTTATTTTTTAGAAGGAACCGGAAGCTTACTTTTAGATCGTGCCAATGCAAAAGCATATTGTGCATTATCTCCTCGTGCTGACGAAGAATTGTTTATTGAGTTTTGCGAAGATTTTGATTATGCTCCAGTAATTTTTGAAGCTTTTCAAACTGTTGACGGTGAGCGTAAATTGATATATCATACAAATGTTATGATGTGTTTGGGTGAAACTTTTGCAGTTATTTGTGCAGATTGTATCGATGACAAAAAAGAACGTAAGATGGTTCTTGATAACCTTAAAGATGATAAAAAAGAAATTATTTTAATTACAGAAGATCAGGTTAATAATTTTGCTGGAAACATGCTGGAAGTTAGAGGGAAAAACGATAAAAAATATATAGTTATGAGTGCATCAGCTCATCAAAGTTTGACTCCGAAACAAATTCAACAATTAGAAAAACATGCAGAGATTTTAAGTTCAAGTTTAGATACAATTGAAGCTTGCGGTGGCGGAAGCGCAAGATGTATGATGGCTGAAGTGTTTTTACCAAGAAATTAAAATTAGTCTATAAAATAAAAAAAGGGATATAAACACTAAGTTTTTATCCCTTTTTTGTTTTGTATAAATATGGAAACATTTTAAAAATTTCCTTTTATAATATTTACGATCGAACTTACGATATATTGAATTCCGATAGAAATTACAATAAAACCAACAATTCTGGAGATTGCTACAATTCCTGATGCTCCTAAAATTCTTGCCAGATAATGTGCGCTTTTAAGAATAACAAAAATAACGACGGCAATTGCTAAAATTGCAAGACAAGAAAAAATGATTTCCTCCACTTGATGATGTTCCTGATAAAATGCAATTAATAAAGAAATAGATCCTGGTCCAGCAAGCATTGGGATTGCTAATGGAGTTAAAGCAATGTCATTTCTTTGCTGTACTTCGTTTTCAATTTTTTTATTGATCCCTCGTTTTTTATTGAATTTACCGGAAAGCAATGAAAAACCAGAATTAACAATCACGATTCCGCCTGCAATTCGAAGTGCATCAATACTTATTCCGAAAAAAGTTAAAACGTATTGGCCAATAAAAAAAGAAACCAATAAGATAATACCAACATTTATGGCAGTCCATAAAGAAATTCTAGAGCGTTCTTTTTGAGAATCATGCTGCGTTAATCCAACAAAAATGGGAACTGTCCCAATTGGGTTTAGTACTGAGAAAAGTGCAGCAAATAGATAAATAAATAAATCCATATAATATTGGTTAGTGAAGTAAAAATAGTCAAATTTAATACTTGGGTGTAAATTTATATTATGATATTATTTTTTACAGTCAATATTCTAAATCAATAGAATAAATTATGCTCGTCCTTTTTAACTACTTTTGTGAAATATTCTAATATAATGAAAAATAAAAAAACATTGTTGCTTGGAGCAACCACAAAACCTGATCGCTATGCTTTTAGAGCAATAAATGCATTAACCCAAAAAGGGCATACTGTTCTTGCAATTGGACAAAACACTGGGGAAGTGGCAGGGGTAAAAATTCATACCAAAGCCGTTCCGGTTAAAAATATAGATACAGTAACTTTATATCTAAATCCTACTCGTCAGCGTGATTATTATAATTACATCGTTGAAGCACAGCCTAAAAGAGTAATCTTCAATCCCGGAACAGAAAATCCTGAATTATATCAATTGTTGGAATTAAATAATATTGAAGTTGAAGTTGCATGTACTTTGGTTTTATTGGCTACGAATCAATATTAATTTTTTCGTGAGCTAATATCGGCTATCCATTATATCTTTTATGGCTTCCGAAATATCGGGATCGCCATAAAAGAATATCGTTTTTATTGATGCTAAAATAAATTCAGTAATAATATATAATCTTTTGAATGCTGATTTTAGATGTGTCAAAGCCGGCTATACCATTAAAAGTATTACTTTTGTCGTCATGGAATTTTCATCAAAACTTATTGAAAAAGCGGTCAACGAGATGTCGCAATTGCCAGGAATTGGTAAGCGTACAGCATTGCGTTTAGTTCTTCATTTGTTAAAGCAGCCAAAAGAACAAACAGGATTTCTGTCACAAGCGTTATTAAATATGCGTGAAGACATTAAATTCTGTCAAAATTGCCATAATATATCAGATACGAAGATTTGTGAAATTTGTGCAAATACTAGCAGAAATCATCAAACGATTTGTGTTGTAGAAGACATACGCGATGTCATGGCGATTGAAAATACTGGACAATACAGAGGGATTTATCATGTTTTAGGAGGTAAAATTTCTCCAATTGAGGGAGTTGGTCCAAGCCAGTTAAATATTTCTACTTTAGTTGAAAAAGTAAAATCAGGAAAAGTGGTTGAAATAATCTTCGCCTTGAGTTCTACAATGGAAGGAGATACCACAAATTTTTACATTTATAAACAAATCGCCGATTCAGAAATTGTGATTTCTACTATAGCAAGGGGAATTTCCGTTGGAGATGAATTAGAATATGCTGATGAAATTACACTTGGAAGAAGTATTTTGCATCGTGTTCCGTTCGAAAAAACTTTCAAAAGCAATTAAATGCCAGTAAATAATATATAGATTTCCTGAAAACTAAAGGAAAAACTATATTTGCGTTAAAATTTTCAAAATGACAAAAAACAACCTCTATATATTATTGCTGATTAGTACATTATTTACCTCTTGTATCCCACTAAATGATCTTGTGTATCTGCAGGATAAAAATACTTCATCAGAGCAAAATAAGATTGCATCAGTAGAATCTAAGCCTTATAGATTACAAGCAAATGATGTTTTAAGCATAAACATAAAAGCTATTGATCCTAAATTAGTATCTATTTTTAATAAAACAGAAAGTAATATTGAAGGAAAGTCTGAGTCAACATTGTATTTTGATGGATTTACAGTAGATGATCATGGAAATATTAGAATTCCAATTTTAGGGGAAATAAATGTCATTGGGTATACTCTTGAAGAAGTTCGCATAAAAATTGAAAAAAAACTGCTTGAAGAATATTTTAAAAGCGAGGCCAATATTTTTGTTACAGTTAAATTGGCAGGTTTTAGATATACTATAAATGGAGAAGTGGGGAGTACCGGTACAAAAACATTATTTAAAGATAATGTAAATATAATGGAGGCAATTGCGAATGCTGGTGATATTACCACTGTTGGTAATAGGAAATCTGTAATGGTTATTCGCCAAACTCCAACAGGAGTTCAAATGAATGAGATAGATCTAACGGATGTTAATGTCATGAAATCACCCTATTATTATTTACAACCAAACGATTATATTTATGTAAAACCGTTGAAGCAAAAAACATGGGGGACTGGACAAACGGGGATTCAGTCTATAGGCACAATTATAACTTTATTGTCATTAGCTACAACAGTTTATTTGATAATCAGAAATTAAAAAATAATTTATTAAGATGTTAGATATAAAAGATTTTTCCATTTTTGAGAATCATTCAAATTTTGATTTTAAGGGATTTTTATTAAAAATCTTAAGTTATTGGAAATGGTTTTTGGCAAGTTTAATTATTGCTTTTACAATTGCATATCAGGTAAATATCCGAAAAGAAAAAATTTACGGAATGCAAACCATGATTTCTATAAAAGAAGAAAGCAATCCGTTTTTTACATCTAACACAAGCTTAGTTTTTAATTGGGGCGGAATCTCAGATCAGGTTAATGGAATTTCGACCATATTGCAATCAAGGTCACATAATGAGTTGGTTGTTGATAAGTTACAGTACTATATTGATTATCTTGAACAAGGAAAATACAATTTAATTGATTCATATGGAGCAGTTCCTTTTTATATTGATATTGATAAAACAAAAGGACAGCTTGCAAATACTTTAATTAGTATTAAATTTCTAAGTGAGAATGAATATCAAATTCAAATACCATTTGAAAGTAATTCAGTTTCGTTAATTACTTATTCTACCAATACTTATAGTAATACTTCTGTACAGCCTTTAACCTTTATTAAAAAATATAAAGTTGGAGAGCACGTTTCTCTGCCTTTTTTAAATTGGAAATTAAAAATTAATGATAATCCCGGATTTTATAAAGGGAAAGAATATTTTGTAAAATTTAATGATTTTGACGGAACAGTTTCTCGTTACAAAGGAATAAGTGTAGATAGTGATAAAAATGGAGGGTCTCTTCTTACTTTAGGAATGCAGGGGACTAATAAAGCCCGTATGGTTGAATATTTAAACGCTACAGTTAAAATGCTGATAAAGATTCAATTAGACGGTAAGAATCAGTTTGCAACTAATACAATAAGATTTATAGACAGTACCCTTGTTGCTATGGAGGGGCAGTTGAAGGAGACTGGTAACGAATTGAAAACTTTTAGAAAAGATAAAAATATTTATGAAATTGAAGGAGGCGCTGCTAAGTTTTCAGATAAAATAATGGATTTTGATGTTGAAAAAGATCTAGTCACAAGAAAAATTGCATATTATAATTCTTTAAAATCTTATTTAAATAATAGCGTTGATTATTCTAGACTCCCGGCACCTTCTGTAGCAGGTATAGAAGATCCTAATATTGTCACAAATATCTCTAAGCTTATTGCCCTTTCTACACAAAGATCAGAGATGGCTTATGCCGTAAAAAGTGATAAAATTTTCAAAGATTTTGATAATCAAATGCAAGCTGTTAAAAGTGTTTTGTTAGAAAATATTATTTCTGCTAAAGCTTCCTTGCTTTATGACCTATCGCTGGTAAATGCAAAAATTGGACAGGCAGAAAGTACGGTTAAAAGACTTCCAGAAGAACAACAAGAGTTGTTGAAAATTAAAAGGAAATACGATTTAAATGATAATATTTATACCGAATTTCTTCAGAAACGAAATGAGGCAGAAATCGTAAAAGCTTCAAATTTATCAGACATTCACTTTATTGACCCTGCAAAAGATATTGGTGAAGGCTTAATTGGACCAAAAACTTCTGCTAATTATATCCTGGCTTTATTTTTGGGGATATTAATCCCGTTAATAATTGTATCTATAATTTTCTTTATTAATAATTCAATTCAAAATACTGATGATATTAGTAAGTTGACAGAAATACCAATAATAGGAGTAGTAGGATTAAATAAAGACGCAGTAAGTTTAGCTGTGTTTGACAAGCCAAAATCTGCTCTTTCGGAAGCTTTTAGAGGTATACGATCATCATTACAATTTTTATATAAAAGACAACAGCTTTATGGTTCAAAAACTTTGATGATCACTTCATCTATAAGTGGTGAAGGAAAAACATTTTGTTCAATTAATATTGCCACAGTTTTTGCTTTAAGTGAAAAGAAAACAGTTATCGTTGGCCTGGATTTAAGAAAACCAAGATTAGCAGATGAATTCTCTTTAGTAAATCAACAATTAGGAGTTGTTAATTATTTAATTAAACAAAATACTTTGGATGAAATTACAAATTCAACACAAGTTCCAAATCTTGATGTAATACTTTCCGGACCAATTCCTCCAAATCCGTCAGAATTAATTCTAAGTGATGCAATGAAAGAGTTAATAGATGAATTAAAACAAAAATATGATTATATAATTCTTGATACTCCTCCAGTTGGTTTAGTTTCAGATGCATCAGAACTTGTTCAATATGCAGATGTTACTTTATATATTGTTAGACAGAATTATACAAAAAAAGATATGATAACGTTGCTTAATAATAAAGTAAAAAGAGGGGAATTAAGTAATACAAGTATCGTTTTTAATGGTTTCGAAAACAAAGCAAAATACGGTTCTACATATGGCTATGGATACGGTTACGGAGCTTACTCGAATGGATATCATGAAGAAGAGAAACAAAGCGGACTTTGGAACTTGATTTCTGGTAAATTTAGAAAAAAATAATTTTGAACAAATGAACATTCCAAATCAAAATACAATACTAATTACTGGTGGAGCTGGTTTTATAGGTTCGAATCTATCAGAACATTTTCTGGGATTAGGCCATAAGGTAATTTGTTTAGATAATTTTTCTACCGGTCATCGTCATAATTTAAAGCATGTTATAGAAAATCCAAACTTTAAATTAATTGAAGGTGACATAAGAAATATCGAAGATTGTATTCTGGCAGTTGAAGGTGTTGATTATGTTTTACATCAGGCGGCATTAGGATCTGTTCCAAGATCAATAAATGATCCTATAACAACCAATGAAGTAAATGTTTCAGGTTTTCTAAACATGTTAGTTGCTTCCAGAGATGCAAAAGTAAAACGTTTTGTATATGCAGCCAGTTCGTCGACTTATGGAGATTCTGAAGGATTGCCAAAAGTTGAAGATGTAATTGGAAAACCATTATCTCCTTACGCAATAACTAAATATGTAAACGAATTATATGCTGAAATTTTCAGTAAAACTTATGGTTTAGAAACAATAGGATTACGTTATTTTAATGTTTTTGGAAGAAAACAAGATCCAGATGGAGCTTACGCTGCAGTAATTCCAAAGTTTGTTAAACAATTAATGAATCATGAAAGTCCAATTATTAATGGTGATGGTAATTATTCACGCGACTTTACATATATAGACAACGTGATTCAAATGAATGAACTGGCAATAACGACTCAAAATCAATCTGCTTATAATACGGTTTATAATACTGCTTTTGGAGATCGGAACACATTAAATGACTTGGTAAAATATTTAAAAAAATATTTGTCTGAATTTGATCCAAAAATTGCTGATGTAGAGATTATATATGGCAGAAATAGAGCAGGAGATATTCCACATTCATTGGCAAGTATCGATAAGGCAAAAAGTCTTTTAGGATATAATCCGAAATATTCTCTTCAGGAAGGATTAAAAGAAGCAGTAAGCTGGTACTGGAATAATTTGAAATAAATAAAGATAATAATTATAGTAAATGGAAATTACAAAAATTTGCTGCATAGGGGCTGGTTATGTTGGAGGTCCTACAATGGCCGTAATTGCACAAAAATGTCCACATATTCAAGTTACAGTTGTAGATTTGAATGAACAAAGAATTAAGGATTGGAATGATCCAAATACTGATAATATTCCTATTTATGAGCCAGGACTTGCAGAAATTGTTGCAGAAGCTAGAGGAAGAAATTTGTTTTTTTCAACAGAAGTAGAAAAAGCAATTGACGAAGCACAGATAATCTTTATTTCAGTTAATACCCCAACCAAAACTTATGGAAAGGGAAAAGGTATGGCAGCTGATTTAAAATATATTGAGTTATGTGCCAGACAAATTGCAAAAGTTGCGAAACAAAATAAAATTGTTGTCGAAAAATCTACTTTACCAGTTCGTACTGCCGAAGCTATAAAAAGTATATTAGATAATACTGGTAACGGTGTACAGTTTCAAATTTTATCAAATCCCGAATTTTTAGCAGAAGGAACGGCAGTTACAGATCTATTAAACCCGGATCGAATTTTAATTGGAGGAGATACAACTCCAGAAGGAGAGATTGCAATTATTGCTCTTGTAAATGTTTATGCAAATTGGGTTAATAGAGACAAGATTTTAACAACAAATGTTTGGTCATCAGAATTGTCTAAATTAACAGCTAATGCATTTTTAGCACAGCGTATTTCGTCTATCAATGCAATGTCTGAATTATGTGAAAAAACTGGAGCAGATGTAAATGAAGTTGCAAAAGCAATTGGAATGGATAGCAGAATTGGACCGAAGTTTTTAAAAGCTTCTGTTGGTTTTGGAGGGTCTTGTTTTCAGAAAGATATCTTAAATCTAGTTTATATTGCTAAGACTTATGGCTTAAATGAAGTAGCAGATTATTGGGAGCAGGTTATAATTATGAACGATCATCAAAAAAGAAGATTTTCAAATAAAATTGTTCAGACTTTATATAATACTGTTGCCGATAAAAAAATTACTTTTTTAGGTTGGGCTTTCAAAAAAGATACAAACGATACACGCGAATCTGCGGCAATTTATGTAGCAGATGATTTAATAAACGAGCAAGCGAAAATTTCTGTATATGATCCAAAAGTGTCAAGAAATAAAATGTTAAGCGATTTAGATTATTTAGAAACCAGAAGCGTTGAAGAAAATATTAATTCGTTAACCATATTTAATGATGCTTATGATGCTTGTAAAGATTCACATGCTATTGCCGTATTAACTGAATGGGATGAATTTACAACTTATGATTGGCAAAAAATTTATCAATCAATGCATAAGCCGGCATTTGTTTTTGATGGAAGAAATATACTAGATGCTAAAAAGTTAGAATCAATTGGTTTTGTTTATAAAGGAATAGGTTCTTAATGAGAGTGTGTTTATTGAGATGAAATTTAATATGAAGTGAGAAAAAGTGGTTGGTTTAAGATTTATTTTCAATATAAATAGAAATTATGAATTGGTATGTGATTTATACAAAACCGAAATGGGAGAAAAAAGTAGCTGAAAGACTTATTCAGATGGGGATTGAATGCTATTGTCCTTTAATAACAAAAATAAAACAATGGTCAGATAGAAAGAAGAAAGTTGAAATGCCGCTTTTTAATTCTTATGTTTTTGTTCAATTGCCCGATAGTGAAAGAAATTCTGTTTTTGAAATAGCAGGTGTTGTGAGATATTTATTTTGGCTTGGAAAACCTGCAGTGGTTCGTGATGAAGAAATTAATATAATAAAAAACAGTTTAAAAGCTCCGAATATTGCCGATGCTTCTGTTATTCCATTTCATGTTGGTGACAAAATTAAATTAGAATCAGGGGTTTTTAATAATCAAAATGCGATTGTTCAGGAAGTTTTAAATACACATTATATTTTAGTTCTTGAATCATTGGGATGTGTATTAAAAATTAAATATAAGTAAAATTAAGTCGCTTTATTTAGTTTTAGATAGCATCTTTTTATTATCTTTCTAAGTTATACAGAGAATAAAATTTCAGTTTATGAGTTTTATTCTCTGTTTTTATTTTGTAAATATTTTATTACATATTGATTATTAAGGTGTTAGTGTTTTAAATGTCTCTAATTCTATGTTTTACTAAGTATTACGAAAAACTGTAGTGAATAAATTGACTTTTATCTTATATTTGCCGAAAATAATTTTACGTAGTCTGATCTCATTTTTTGTGACTCGGAAAGGCGAAGCCGTGAATTTAAATGACTTGAAGCTTATGTTAAAGTAAGAATATATTTAGTATTAACTGTGTTTTTATTTTCTTAACCATGACGTTTGCAACATATTAATGAGGTTGAAGTTGAGTATTATATAGGTATGTTGTCACAGGATATTTATAAGTCAATCTAAATTCAATAATGGTTATGTCAGTAATACAGTTTATTTGATTGTATTGAAGGCAAAAATTGGAAGATCTTTCTGAAATAATTTTAATATGACGACGTTTAAATGACAGTAAATGGAATTTTGCTTCGCATATTTATCAAGCTAGAATAAAAAAATCAAGTAACCTAACTAGAGTTTTTAATTTTCTGTATATCTATATGTTAGAGACAATTAAATGATGCTAAAACATAAAGATAATATTTACAATATCTGACTCTTTAAACTATTATCAAAGAAGCCAAAAGAATATAGAAATTAGATACTAAATTCTTTGCCAGAAAAAAAATTGATGCTATAGTTTTGGAGTAACGTATGAGGAATTTTAAATTAATTTTTTTGAATTGGAAAAGAAAGCAGTATATTATATGATTTAAAAGGGAGTCTAAAGATTGCTGACCATAATGGCTGTAGTGTTTTTTGAGTCTTTAGTTAATTAAAAAAAAAATGAAAAAAAGTAATTCGATTATACATGTAATTTTAACAGGTGGAGTAGGAAGTAGATTATGGCCTCTTTCTCGTAAAAGCCAGCCAAAGCAATATTTAGAAATTTTTGAAAACAAATCATTGTTTGAGATGACAGTTGAGCGTAATAGCCATCTTGCAGATAAGGTAATGGTAGTTGGGAATGTAGATAATCATCATTTGAGTGGGAAAGTGATGGATAAAACTAAGACTGTATATGTAAATATTGTTGAGGCTACTCCAAGAAATACTGCAGCAGCAATTGCTTTTGCGGCATTTGCTTCAAATCCAGCAGATATCTTAATTATAACGCCATCTGATCACATTATAGATAAGATAGATGCATACAATGATGCTATTCAAGCAGCAGTTTTTAAAGCACAGGATGGTTTTATAGTTACTTTTGGAATTATTCCAACTAAGCCAGAAACGGGTTACGGCTATATAGAATCAAAAGGAGATAAAGTATTATCGTTTAGAGAAAAACCAAATGAAACTACTGCAAAAGAATTTATAGCAAGAGGTAATTTTTTATGGAATAGTGGAATGTTTTGTTTTAAAGCTGGAGTCCTATTAGAAGAATTGAAACAATTTCAGCCTGACGTTTACGACAAATCTAAAGCTGTTTGGGAATCAAGTAAAGATGGTTTTCTAGATTTAGATTTATCGTTAGAAATTCCATCCATTAGCATTGATTATGCTGTTATGGAAAGGAGTAAAAAAATTAAAGTTGTTCCGGCTTCTTTTTCGTGGTCAGATTTAGGTTCTTTTGAATCTGTTTATGAATATTTGGTGTCAAAGGGACATCCAATAGATAAAAATGGCAATATGGTTATAGGTTGTGAAAATCATACAACTTTTTTAGGTTTAAGTAATACTATATTTGTTCATACTAATACAGCTAATTTAATTTTACAAAAAGAAAATTCACAAGATGTAAAAGATGTATATAATGAACTAGAAAAGCAAAATTCAGATTTATTAAATTAATTGAAGTTTAAATGAAAAAAATTCTTATAACTGGCGGTGCTGGCTTTATTGGTTCCCATGTAGTAAGGCGTTTTGTGAATAAATATCCAAATTATCAAATTTTTAATCTGGATGTTTTAACTTATGCAGGAAATCTTGAGAATATAAAAGATATTGAAAATAAATCAAATTATACTTTCGTGAAAGGTGATATCGTTGACGAAAGATTTATTAATGATCTTTTTTCAAAACATAATTTTGATGGGGTTTTACATTTAGCAGCAGAATCACATGTTGATCGTTCTATTGAAGATCCTTTAGCTTTTGTAAAAACAAATGTAATTGGAACCATGAATCTTTTAAATGCTGCAAAAAATCAATGGAAAAATAATTTTGATGGGAAAAGATTTTACCATATAAGCACTGATGAAGTATTCGGATCTCTAGGAGCTGAAGGTTTTTTTACAGAAACTACTGCATATGATCCAAATTCGCCTTATTCTGCTTCAAAAGCTAGTTCTGATCATTTTGTTAGAGCATATGGAGAAACATATGGGTTGCCATACGTTTTAACGAATTGCTCAAATAATTATGGATCGTATCATTTTCCAGAAAAACTAATTCCTCTTTTTATTAATAATATTATTAATAATAAACCTTTGCCAGTTTATGGTGATGGAAATTATACTCGTGACTGGCTATTTGTAGAAGATCATGCTATTGCAATAGATTTAGTTTTTCATAATGGTAAAAATCATGAGACTTACAATATTGGAGGTTTTAATGAATGGAAAAATATTGATTTGGTTAGATTATTATGCCAAATTATGGATAAAAAATTAGAAAGAATTGAAGGGACTTCTCAAAAATTAATTACTTACGTTAAAGACAGACCAGGGCATGACTTAAGATATGCAATCGATGCTACAAAAATTAATAAAGAGTTAGGCTGGAAGCCAACAGTTACTTTTGAAGAGGGATTAGAAAGAACAATCAATTGGTATCTAAATAACGAAAAATGGCTAGAAAGTGTTACTTCTGGGGCATATAAAGATTATTATAAAAAACAATATTCTTAAAATATTTGAATAGTTTAGGTTTAATTAAATTAATAATTAATTTATGAAAAAAATAAGATACGTTCTTACTTTAATTTTTATTATAGTCTCATTTAGTATAAATGCACAGAATATTTTTAAATCAAAAGATTTAAGTACTATAAATGTAGATAACTTATCCCAAGATGATATTGTTAAAATTGACGCACAATTAAAGAGTAACAATATGACTGTTGATCAAGCAGAACCAATGGCTATATCAAAAGGTATGAGCCAGAATGACTTTAATAAATTACGAACTAGGTTGAACAATTTGTCAAATGGATCCATAAATAATGCTAACAACACTAATCAAGAAATTGAAAATAAAAATAAATTTGGAAGGAATCAAGAAAAAATCTCAAATAACAAAGTAAAAGATTCCCTAAATTCATTAATTTTTGGGTCTGAACTTTTTGATAACCCTACATTAAATTTTGAACCTGATTTAAAATTGGCAACCCCAATGAACTATATATTAGGACCTGGTGATGAATTGCAAGTAAGTATTTATGGAGTGCAAGAATATAATGCAAGTATTGCAGTAAATGTTGAAGGTAAAATTACGATTCAAAATGTAGGACAAATTGCTGTTTCAGGAATGTCAATTGAGGCTGCAACTCAAAAAATTAAATCAGCTATAGCAAGAGTTTATAGTACCGTTCAATCTGGACAATCTCAAGTTAGTATTAGTTTAGGCCAAATACGTACTATTAAGATAACAGTAGTTGGTGGTAAACAACCTGGGAATTATTCAATATCATCTTTAGCTACTGTATATAATGCTTTGCATTTGGCTGGAGGTCCTGGAAAAAATGGTAGTTATAGAAATATTGAATTAATTCGAAACAATAAAATTTACAAAAATATTGATATCTATAGATTTTTAGTTAAAGGTGATCAGTCTGATAATATTAGTTTAAAAGAAAATGATGTTATTCGAATTCCGGCATATAGTCATCGAGTTATTGTTGAAGGCGAAGTGAAGCGTCCAGGAATTTTTGAAATGAAAAACAACGAAACGTTTTCTGATTTATTAAATTTTGCTTCAGGTTTTAACGAGTTTGCTTATACAGCTGCTGTCAATGTTATACAAAAAACAGGGAAAGAGTTTAAAGTTCATGATATAAATGAAAATGATTTTAATACTTATATGCCACAATCAGGAGATGTATTTAGAATTACTAAAATTCTGAATCGATTTGAAAATCGTATTAAAATTGAAGGTGCAGTTTTTAGACCTGATTATTATTCTTTCACAGAAGGAATGAGGATTTCAGATCTTATTGCGCGTGCTGAAGGGCTTAAAGAAGATGCATATACAAAAAGAGCCAGAATAATTCGTTTGAAACCAGATTTAACAACAGAAATTGTAAATATTGATTTGAGTACAGCATTAACGGGTAATCTAGATTCAGATATTGAATTAAAGAGAGAAGATATTATAACAGTTTACTCAGTTTTAGATTTTAAAGAGGACTATAAAGTAACTATCGATGGGGAGGTGAAGAACCCTGGTGTATATGATTATTTTGAAAATATAACATTAAATGATTTAATAGTTCAGGTCGGTGGATTAACAGGTTCTGCATCTAAACGAGTTGAAATTGCAAGAATGGTTAAGTCTGATGCAATAAAAGATTCTGATTTAAATAGAATAGAATTACTTCAATTCGAAATGACCTCTGATAGTAATGAACAAGTCAATAATTTTATTATAAAACCTTTCGATGTTATTAATATTAGAAGATTGGCTGTATATGAAAAACCTCAAATGGTAACTGTTAGTGGAGCTGTTATATATCCCGGAAAATATGTTTTGGCGAATAAAAAAGAAACGGTTTATAATATTGTAACAAGAGCTGGTGGATTAACTTCGGTAGCAAACATCGAAGGGATGAAGATTAAAAGGCCTATTAAACAAGAACAAATAGATAAGATAAAAAGTATTGATTTAAATTTATCTCAAAATGATACTTTAAGCGAGAAATTGACAAAAAAATTGGAGGAGGATTTAAAGTTTTCTACAATTCCTGTTAATTGGGAAAAAATTGTTAAAGACAAGAATCACTTTTCCAATGTTACCTTATTTCCTGGAGATGAAATTATAATATCTACTTACAGTGAAGGAGTTAAAGTTACAGGAAATGTATTGCTTACATCTGAAATTCCTTACCAAAGAGGAAAGGGGTTTAAATATTATATTAATGCTGTTGGTGGTGTTGACAGTAAAGGCTGGAAGAAAAAAGCCTATATTATATATCCTAATGGTAATGCATCTGTTACAAAATCTTTTTTATTTTTTAGAACGTATCCAAAAGTTACACCAGATTCACAAATTGTTGTTCCAGAAAAACCAGAAACCAAAAAGATGTCAACAGGTGAATGGGTTGGAATTGGCAGTGTACTAACTAGTTTAGCCTTACTAATTGTTACAGCTTTTAAATAATTTTTTATGAATAATGTAATTGATGAAAGTAACGAGATTTCGTTAAAAGAATTAATAGAAAAAATAAAGGAAGGGTTCTTTTTTTTGTTATCAAAATGGAAAATTATACTGTTGGCTGGATTTATTGGGGGTTGTTTAGGGATTACTTACTCTATTTTAAAAAAACCTATTTACACAGCTACCCTTTCTTTTGCCTTAGAAGATGAAAAAACGGGAGGAGGATTAGGTAATGCATTAGGTTTGGCTACTTCACTAGGTTTGGATGTTGGTGGTGAAGGAGGAGGTATTTTTACAGGTCCAAACTTGACAGAGTTATTTAAGTCTCGCAGTATGGTCGAACAAACGTTATTGAGTCCTGTTAAAGTTGATGGAAAATTAATTTCTTTGGCTGAGATGTATATTCAAAACAATAACTGGAGAAAAAAATGGGAAGATGATAATAAATTTAAGTCATTAGAATTTTTACCTAATGGAAAAAGAGTAGGTTTTACCAGAATACAAGATAGTATTTTAGGTAAAATTTATGAAAACCTATCTAAAGGAAGTTTAAATGTAGGTCAAAAAGATAAAAAAGTTGCGATTATTACTATAGACGTTTCTTCAAAAAACGAATTATTTGCTAAATACTTTTGCGAAGCATTAGCCAAACAAGTGGGAAATTTTTATGTTGAAACCAAAAGTAAAAAAGCAAGGTTAAATATGGATATACTTGAAAGGCAAACAGATTCTGTTAGAAGAGAGCTTAATAGCGCTATTACTGGAGTAGCTATTGCAAATGATAATACTTTTAATTTAAATCCAGCTTTAAATGTAAGAAGAACCCCGTCTGCCAGAAGACAGGTTGATGTTCAGGCAAATACCGCAATACTGACAGAATTAGTAAAACAAGCCGAATTAGCCAAAGTTGCCCTACGCAAAGAAACTCCTCTTATTCAGATAATTGATTCACCTATATTACCATTAGCAAAAGAACATTTAGGAATATTAAAAGGATTGATTTTAGGAGCTTTTATTGCATCTTTTTTGACTGCTGGTTTTTTATTATTAAAAAAAACTATAAATACAATTTAATGAAAATTTTAATAACAGGAGGAGCTGGGTTTATAGGCTCAAATTTATGTGAATATTTTTTAGCAAAAGGAAACCAAGTTATTTGCCTTGATAACTTTTCAACAGGACATAGACATAATATCGAGCCTTTTTTTGCTAATAATCAATTTACTTTAATTGAAGGAGATATTAGAAATCTTGAGGACTGTACAGCGGCAGTAGAAGGTGTTGATTATGTTCTGCATGAAGCAGCTTTAGGCTCTGTCCCACGATCTATAAATGATCCGATAACAACTAATGATGTAAATGTTAGTGGGTTTTTAAATATGTTAGTTGCTTCAAGAGATGCTAAGGTGAAACGTTTTATCTATGCTGCAAGTTCATCAACTTATGGAGATTCAGAATCATTACCAAAAGTTGAAGATAAGATTGGTAATCCGCTATCTCCATATGCAATTACTAAATATGTAAATGAATTATATGCTAACATTTTTAGTAAAATATATGGATTGGAAACAATAGGGTTGAGATATTTTAATGTTTTTGGTCGACGTCAAGATCCAAATGGAGCATACGCAGCAGTAATTCCTAAATTTGTTATGCAATTTATGAATTATGAAAGTCCTTTGATTAATGGAGATGGTAACTATTCTAGAGATTTTACATATATAGATAATGTAATACAAATGAATGAAAGAGCCATTTTAACTCAAAATAGTGAGGCTGTTAATACAGTTTATAATACTGCATTTGGAGATAGAACAACTTTAAATGAGTTAGTATATATGTTGCGTGATAAACTTTCAGAGTTTGATTCAAATATAAAAGATGTTGAAATTCTTTATGGGCCAAACCGTGCAGGTGATATTCCCCATTCTTTAGCAAGTATTGAGAAAGCAAAAAGATTATTGGAATATAACCCGGAATATTCAATGGAAAAAGGGGTTAAAGAAGCCGTTAATTGGTATTATAAAAATCTAAGAAAATAAACTAATAGTAAAATAGTTTCATTTACTAATTTAAAAGAATAATTACAAATATGAAAAAAATTGCCATTATTGGTTTAGGTTATGTGGGCTTACCACTAGCAAGATTATTTGCCACGAAATACCAAGTAATTGGATTTGATGTTAATAAGAAAAGAGTTGACAAACTAAATGCAGGTCATGATTCTACACTTGAAGTTTCTGATGATGTTTTGAAAGCCGTTTTAGTAGACAATCCTAATAGTGAATCGGGTCTTTATTGTACTTATGATTTAGAAAATTTAAAAGAATGCAATATATTCATCGTAACTGTACCTACCCCAGTTGATAGAAATAACAGACCAGACCTGACCCCGCTTTATAAAGCAAGTGAAACGGTAGGTAAAGTTTTAAAAAAAGGGGATATTGTTATCTATGAATCTACTGTTTATCCTGGTGTTACAGAAGAAGAATGTGTTCCAGTATTGGAGAGAATTTCAGGGCTAATTTTCAATGAAGATTTTTTTGCGGGTTATTCACCAGAAAGAATCAATCCAGGAGATAAAGAACACACTGTTGAAAAAATCTTAAAAGTTACAGCAGGTTCTACTCCCGAAATAGGAATTGTAGTGGATAACTTATATAAAAGTGTAATTACAGCGGGTACACATCTAGCACCGACTATTAAAGTTGCCGAAGCGGCTAAAGTTATTGAGAATTCACAAAGAGATATCAATATTGCTTTTGTAAACGAATTAGCAAAAATATTTAACTTAATGAACATCAATACAAATGATGTATTGGAGGCAGCTGCAACAAAATGGAATTTTTTACATTTTAAACCTGGTCTAGTTGGGGGACATTGTATTGGTGTAGATCCTTATTATTTGGCACAGCGTGCACAGGAATTTGGGTATCATCCAGAAATTATTTTAGCAGGACGAAGATTAAATGATAGTATGGGAGAATATATTGCTTCTCAAATAATCAAATTGATGATTAAAAAAGGGATAGCTATCAAAGGGACAAATCTATTAATGCTGGGACTAACATTTAAGGAAAATTGTCCTGATATACGTAATACTAAAATTGTTGATGTGATAAGGGTTTTAGGTGAATACGGTATTGAAGTAGTTATATATGATCCTTTAGCAAATCCTTTAGAAGTTAAACATGAATATGATTTAGATGTCTATTCTGATATGCCAAATCAAAAATTTGATGCAATAGTTTTGGGGGTAGCACACAATGAATTTCTAAATTTAGATTTATCTAATTTTCAAAAAGAATTAAGTGTTATTTATGATGTGAAGAATTTTTTAAAATCTCATGTAGATGCTAAATTGTAAATATTTAAAAAGCAATTAATGAAGCCAGAAATTATTGATTTTCCTAAAATTCAAGATCCTAGAGGTAATCTTACATTTATGCAGTATTCTAGCCAAATTCCTTTTGAAATTCAAAGGACTTTCTGGACCTATGATGTTCCGGGAGGCGAAATAAGAGGGGGGCATGCATATCATCAGCAAGAAGAAATTTTAATTGCACTAAGCGGAAGTTTTGATGTTATAATTACAAAGGAAGACGGCACTACAGAAAAATTTTCCTTAAACAGAAGTTATTATGGGCTTTACTTGCCAGCAAAAACATGGAGACATATTGAAAATTTTTCTACAAATGCCCTTGCTTTGCATATTTCTAGTAAAAAGTATTTTAAGGAGGATTATATAAGAGATTTTGAAGATTTTAAAAATCTATTTAAATGATAAAACAAATAAGTGTTTTTGAATGTGATCTTTTGCATTTAAAACAAATAGGAGATCGTAGTGGGCATATTACTTCGATCAATAATAGCCTGGAGATACCTTTTGATATAAAACGAATTTTTTATCTATATGATATACCTGGAGGAGAATCTAGGGGGGCACATGCACATAAAGAATGCCACCAATTTTTAGTTGCTGCCAGTGGGAGTTTTGAGGTTTTATTAGATGATGGTGCAACAAAAAGGCAAGTTTTATTAAACAGACCTGATTTAGGTTTACATATACCACCAGGTATTTGGGCTTCTGAAATCAATTTCTCTAGCGGGTCTATATGCTTGGTGCTTGCTTCTCATGAATATAGTGAAGATGATTATCTAAGAGAGTATGACGATTATTTAAAATATATAGGAAATGTATAAAGTTCATCCATTAGCAGATGTTCAAACAAAGGATATTGGAGACAATACTACGGTCTGGCAGTTTTGCGTAATCTTAGGTAGTGCTTCAATTGGAAAAAACTGCAATATTAATTGTAATGTCTTTATCGAAAATGACGTTAAAATTGGAGATAATGTTACAATCAAGTCAGGTGTGCAAATCTGGGATGGAGTTTATATTGAGGATAATGTTTTTGTAGGTCCAAATGTAACGTTCACTAATGATCTGATACCCAGGTCTAAATCATATCCAATAGAGTTTTCTAAAACAATAATTGAAAAAGGAGCTTCAATTGGAGCAAATGCTACAATAGTGGCAGGGAATAACATAGGTTCGTATGCAATGATTGGTGCGGGTAGTGTAGTAACAAAATCAGTATTACCCTATCATCTTTTTTATGGTAACCCAGCAAAACATAAGGGATATATAACAGAAGAAGGTATCATTTTAGATTTAAACTTAAGAGATGCGGATGGAAATGTTTATGTTTTTTTTAAAGATAAATTATCTCTAAAAGAAAACCTTATTTAAGAGACTTAAAATAAAATATTATGATTAAATTTTTAGATTTACAAAAAATAAATCTTATACATCAACAAGAAATTGAAGAAAAATTAATTAATACTTTTCGCAGTGGATGGTATCTATTAGGAAGAGAAGTTAAAAATTTTGAAGAAAATCTTAAAAATTATATTGGCTCAAATCATGCTATAGGGGTAGCAAATGGGTTGGATGCTTTAAGATTAATTTTTAGAGCATATTTGGAGCTTGGGTTGATGAAAAAAGGAGATGAGGTTTTAGTTCCTGCTAATACGTACATAGCTTCCTTGTTGGCCTTATCAGATAATGGTTTAGTTCCAGTATTAGTTGAACCAAACTTAGATAATTATAATATTGATATTTCAAAAATAGAATCTAAGATTACTTCTAAAACTAAAGCGATTTTGATTGTACATCTATACGGGCAAATTGTTTTCTCTGAAGAGTTAAAAGAAATCGCAAAAAATAATAATTTAAAAATTGTAGAAGATAATGCACAAGCTATAGGGGCTTCATGGAATAAAATTAAAGCTGGGAATTTAGGTGATGCTGCGGGGTTTAGTTTTTATCCTGGGAAAAACCTTGGAGCTTTAGGAGATGCCGGTGCAGTTACCTGCAAAGATGATGACTTAGCCAAAGCAATTAGAGCAATTGCAAATTATGGGTCAAATTTAAAATACGTGAATATATATCAAGGATTAAATAGCAGATTAGATGAAATTCATGCTGCAGTATTGGATGTAAAATTGAAATACATAGATAACGAAAATCAAATTCGTAGAGAGATTGCGAACCGATATTTGAAAGAAATTAAAAATAATAAAGTAATTCTTCCAATAGAGCCTGTTGATAAAAAAGAACATGTATGGCATATTTTTGTAATTAGAACAAAAGAAAGAGATGCTCTGCAATCCTATTTACAAGAAAATGAAATACAAACTTTAATTCATTACCCTATCCCTCCTCATAAACAAGAGGCTTATAAAGACTTGAATCACTTAAGTTTACCTATTACTGAAGCTATTCATGAAGAAGTCCTTAGTTTGCCAATTAGTCCTGTGATGAGTGTAAATGAAGTTTCTAAAGTTATTGAGATCATTAATAAATTTATTTAGATTTGAAAGAAAAGCATTCTTCTTATCAACAGATATTTAAAGCAACCTCAATTTTAGGAAGTGTACAAGTATTTAATATCATTATATCTATTTTAAGAAGTAAAATTGTAGCAGTACTATTAGGTCCTGCCGGTATGGGAATCGTTTCCATTTTTACATCTACAATAGGATTGTTAGGACAAATAACCAATTTAGGATTAGGAACTTCTGCTGTTAAGAATATTTCCAAAGCTTCAGAGACCCATGATCAAGAGAAACTTGCAAAAACAGCAACGGTTTTTCGTAAACTCGTATGGATAACAGGTTTATTTGGCTTTATTGTTGCTTTAATATTATCTCCATTTTTAAGTGAAATTTCGTTCGGGAATAAAAAATATACATTTGCTTTCGTATTATTATCTATAACATTACTTTTTACACAGGTTAGTGCTGGACAAAATGTTATTCTGCAAGGAATGCGCAAAATACAGTATATGGCAAAGGCTAGTGCATTAGGGGCATTATTTGGATTGATAATATCAATACCTATGTATTATTATTGGAAAGAAGATGGAATTGTTCCGGCAATGATATTAAGTTCAATTAGCATTGTGGTAATTTCGTCATATTATGTTAAGAAAATTGCTATACCAAGTATTTCGGTAAATAGTTCTGATTTTAAAAATGAAGGAATGGATATGCTAAGAATGGGGTTTTTGATAAGTTTCAGTTCAATTATCTTATTAATAGTAGGGTATATAGTTCGTATATATATAAATAAAATTGGAGGAATAAAAGATGTTGGTTTATATACAGCTGGATTTGCTATTATTAATACTTATGTTGGAATGGTCTTTACTGCTATGGCATCTGATTATTATCCTAGATTAGCAAGTGTTTCTGACGATAAAATTAAAACAAAGAAAACAATAAATGAGCAAGCAGAAATTGCAATACTTATTTTGTCACCAATATTAGTCGTTTTTTTGGTGTTCATTCATTGGGCAATAATATTGTTATATTCAAATGATTTTATTGAAGTTATTCCAATGGTGCATTGGGCAACTCTTGGTGTTTTTTTTAAGGCACTAAGTTGGACAATTGCATTTTTATTCTTAGCAAAAGGCGAGTCAAAAGTTTACTTTTGGAATGAAGTAATAGTGAATGCATACATGTTGATTTTGAATATGTTGGGTTACTATTATTATGGGCTAACAGGTCTTGGGATTTCTTTTTTGATTAGCTATTTTTTATATTTCATACAAGTTTTTTTTATTTGTAAGATATTTTACGAATTTGATTTTAATAAAGAAATTATTAAAATTTTTTCAATTCAATTTACATTAGCGATATTCTCTTTTATAGCAGTTTACTTTTGTAATGTTTATGTAGCTTATTCCGTGGGTTTAGTAATTATCCTGATATCTAGTTGTTTTTCGCTAAATGAATTAGATAAGAAATTAGATATTAAAGGTATAGTTAGTAATAAATTTAAGAAGAAGGTTTAATTTTATAAATCGATTGATTAGTAGTTAAATGAATAATGAGAAGATGACAATTGCTTTCATAACTCCGTTAATGATTATTGGAGGTGCAGAAACCTATATAATTAATAAATGTGAATGGTTAATAGCTAATAATTTTAATGTAATAGTTATTTCACAAGGTGGCGAAAATGTCTCAAATTTACCTCAAGGTACAATTCATATAACGTTGGAAGGAATAAGTTTACCTCCTTTAGTATTTACAAATGCTCAATACAACAGCTTTAAACAAAAGCTAAAGACAATTTTATTAGATAATAAAGTAAATGTTATTGAGGCTCATAATTCATACCCAATTGTTCACGTGGCTTCTTTGTATAATGAAACTGGAATTCCTTTTTGCGTAAATATATTGTCAGAGCTTTCTTATAGGCGTAATCCTTTGTTGAAAATTATCACTAAGAAAATGGATAGGTTTGGGCTATTTTATTCACTAACGCCACAAATGCATGAATATATTGAAGGAGTTACAAAATTAAAATTAAATCCCAATATAATACCCATTCCAGTTAAAGCAATTGAGACCGATAGTTCTGTTTCTACTCAAAAATATATTTTATCTGTCAGCAGGTTATCTGAAGATAAAGACTACGTAAAATATTTAATTCAGGATTTCTATGAAATATATAGAAAAAATGAAAGTTTTAAGGAATACAAATTAGTTATTGTAGGCGATGGTAATTTGTTCAATGAATTAAATCAATTAGCGCTTCATATAAATGGAGAATTGGGTCAGGAAATTATTCAATTAAAAGGAACTGTAGTTGGTAAAGATTTAGAAAAATTGTATCAGGGATGTACAATGTTTGTTGGTATGGGAACTACTCTTTTGCTAGCTGCTTCGTGTGCTAAGCCTTCAATAATTGCTGGATTTACTCCTGAAACAAATAAATCTGCTTGGGGTTTTTGGGGCGAGAATAACTTAGATAAAGATATAATAGTCATTAATTCTCCAAAGGATCGATCTCCGGTAAGCTTTCAATTAGCAATACAAAGTATAATAGAATCAGATTCACGTCGAACTAGTGCTGGTAATGCAGCTATTAAAATGTTTAATGAAAATTACGATTATAATTCTATAATGACCTTATGGAAAAGTGAATATGATAAGATTATAGATGTTTGCAAAAAAAATGAGATAATGATAGAAAAAGAACTTAAAAATTATGAATGGCCAATTCATTTTTATCGCCAAATTCGTAGAATAGTTAAGTTTTTTAAGATATAATCGTGCTTAGAATTTTCTTCAAATAAAAAGATAATATAAAGTAATTTAAATAGTTGTAAATATTATAATGAAAAAAAATTTAATTGTTTTTGGAACAAGGCCTGAGGCTATAAAAATGGCTCCTCTGGTTCAAGAGTTTAAAAAACATTCAGATATTTTTGAAACCAGAGTTTGTGTTACCGCTCAGCATCGGGAAATGTTAGATCAAGTTTTGGACTTTTTTAATATTCAGCCAGAGTACGACCTGAACTTAATGAAGGCAAATCAAAACTTATATTCACTAACAGCAGATATTATAATCGGCTTAAAAGAAGTTTTAGAGGATTTTAAACCAGATTATGTTTATGTGCATGGTGATACAACGACAACAATGGCAGCTAGTTTAGCATCATTTTATTCTGGAGCTAAAATTTGTCATGTTGAAGCAGGACTTCGTACAAATTTTAAGCGAACACCTTTCCCTGAAGAAATGAATAGACAATTGACAGGAAGAATTGCTGATTATCATTTTGCCCCAACAGAAGCATCTAAGGAAAACCTCTTAAAAGAAAATATAGCATCTGAAACAATATTGGTAACAGGTAATACGGTTATTGACGCGTTGATTGATAGTTCTAAAAGAGTAGAAGATATCTATAATTTGGAAATTGAAAACTTAAAGAAGATTGTAAAAAAGGATGTAAAAACAATTCTTGTTACCGGCCACCGTAGAGAAAATCATGGAGATGGTTTTATTCGAATTTGTGAAGCTTTAAGAGAAATAGCTTTAATTAATCAAGATGTAGAGATAATTTATCCAGTACACTTAAACCCTAATGTAAAACGACCAGTTTATGAAATACTATCTGGAATTGATAATATTAAGTTAATAGAGCCTTTGGCTTACCCTGCTTTTGTATGGTTGATGGATAAATCGTATTTAATCATTACTGATAGCGGTGGAGTTCAGGAAGAAGCACCAAGTCTTGGAAAACCTGTGCTGGTTATGCGTGAATCGACAGAAAGACCTGAGGCAGTAGTTGCTGGAACAGTAATATTGGTTGGGACTAACAAAGAACTTATAGTGAATGAAGCAAATAAATTGCTGAATGATGAGGATAAATATACAAGGATGAGTGTACTACACAACCCTTATGGTGATGGAAAAGCGTGTGAAAGAATTGTAAACTATATATCAAATTTAGAATAAATGAGCAATATCTTAGTATATAATCATGACATACAAAAATACCCGCCTATTCTAACTACAGTGAAAATATTACTCTCTTTAGGTAAGAAAGTTGTTATTGTAGGTTATTGCAGTGATAAAAATACGATTTCTGATTTAGAATCCCAAGGGGTAGTTTATTTTGAAACAATTATAAACGATATCAAAGAAAATAAAATTGTAAAATTTTTTAAACTATATTCATATAAGAAAAAAGTTGAGAAAATTGTAAATGAAGAATTTAAAAAAGACTCAATTTTATGGTTATACGGAAATCAAAATATATGGCTTCTTTATAATTTAGTTTTTAAATTTAAATCAATATTGTATTTATTTGAAACTCCACAACTAAAAGTAGGATTGAGATATAAGCTTTTAAGTCCATTTCTTAATTATGCAGACACTATGCAAAAAGCATGGAAAGTGGTTTGCTGTGAATACAATAGAGCTCATATCACAAAAGCTTATTTTAATTTGGTAAAATTACCAATTGTAATTCCAAACAAACCTGATTTTGATCTTTCTAAATTAAAAAATATACTTGATGATGAGACTGAAGCTCTTTTCAAGAATAAAAAGCTGATCTTATATCAGGGAATTTTTAACTATCCTGAAAGAAGATTAGATGAGTTATGTGAGTCCATACAATATTTACCAAGCGAATATCTGATTTGCATTATGGGAGGAGACGATAATAATAAGGCTAGGCTTATCAACAAATACGAATCAGAGCGTGTTGTATTTTTGCCTTTTAAATCGGCGCCATATCATCTGGAGATTACTCAAAAAGCATATATAGGCTTTCTGTCCTATTTTTCGCAACAAGGATCAATCGAAACAGCAATAAATACGCTTTACTGTGCACCCAATAAAATTTTTGAATATTCATGCTTTAGTGTACCCATGATTTCAAATGATGTTCCTGGCTTGTCCAATTTATTTAATAAATACAACGCGGGAAAAGTAGTTGCTGAATTTGAACCTAAGGAAATGGCTAATATCATTTTAGAAATCGATAAAAATTACGATGAGTTTAGTAAAGGTTCTTTGTCTTTGTATAATTCAGTAAATATTAAATCTTTGGTGAGTAAATTAATAGAAAAATAAAAGGGCAATGAATTTTTTTAGTTTACCATATCTTGCCCTTATACTATGTTATGTTTTTTTATACTTTTATGAAAAAAGTAGTCAACAGTCAAATAATAAAAGTGTAGCTGGATTTTGGGGTGCTTTTATTTTTGTTTTATTTTTTGGATTTAGAGGTTTTATAGGAAGCGATTGGTTTAATTATGAAAATTATTATTCAGAAGCAACTTTAGATATGTGGACAGCTTTTGACTATGAGATTGGATTTTCATTTTTGGTGAAATTATTCCATGATTTAGGCTTTGAGTATTCGTTTTTTGTGTTTTTTATAACGTTAATACAAGTCGTTTTATGGCATAGGTTCTTAAAAAAAGAATCATATAATATTTCGCTAGCCTATATTGTTCTTATAAGTTGTTTTCCGCTTTTAATTATTGATTTATTAAGAAATTTTACAGCTATCCTGATAGCAGTTCAATCGATAGAATACATTAATAAAAATAAAAAAATAAAGGCCTTCCTGATTATCTTATTTTCTATGAGTTTTCATTTGACAGGTATTACCTTTCTCCTTCTTTTTTTCCTAAAGCGAAATTATTTCAATAAAAAAGTATTGGTTATTTTATTAATTTTTGGCATTATAGTTTATTTTCTTCAGATTCGCTTTATAGATAGTATTATGGCTTCCTTAGGAGCAGTACTAGGCGGTAGATTTGAATATTTGGCCGGCACTTTAACCGAATCAGATGTGTCTTATGGAATACGATTTGGAATCCTTGAAAAGATTTTCCTGTTTATATTAGTACTAAGTAATTATAAATATATAGTAAATAATAAAGTAATTTCCCCAATATACTTTAACAGTTTTTTTTGTTACTGTTTTATTCAACTATATTTTAGTACTTCAGATGCCATGATAAATAGATTTGCACTGTTGTTTTTTTGGGCATATTTAATGATATTATGTAATTTAAAAGATTTAATTAAGCATCGAGAGTTGAGAAAAACCGTTGTATTTCCAGTTATATTATTTTGTTTTTTGAAAACTTACATTACTTTTAATAACCCACTATATAGATACACGAGCGTAATTTTTGGTAAGGAATCGTATTATGATCGAGCACTAATTAGAGATGAGTTTTATGAATCAAAAGAATAGATTGAAAGATAATTTAATATCACAGCTTAAGAAAAGAAAATAAATTTACCAGGTGAAAGTATTGCAAATCATTACATCTCTATCTATTGGGGGAGCAGAAAAGTTAATTGTTGATAGTGTCCCTCTTTATCAAGCCAAAGGAATAGAGATGGATGTTCTCTCTATAAACAATAGGAAAACTCCATTTTGGGAAAAGCTAGAGAAGAATAGCAATGGAAAAGTATCAGGACTTACCTCTAAATCTATTTATAACCCTTTTTTAATATTTAAAATTATTCCCTATTTAAAGAAATATGACGTAGTACACTTACACTTATTTCCAACATTATATTGGGTAGTAATTGCAAAATGTATTTCTTTTTCGAAAGTCAAATTAGTCTATACAGAACATAGTACTAACAATAGAAGAAGGGATATGGTGCTATTTAAATTTGTTGACAAGATTATTTATAAGAAACTCCAAAAAATTGTTTGTATAACTCTAGGTGTAAAAAATAACTTGAAGGAACATCTAAAATTTAATAAAAACATGCAGGTTATTAATAATGGTATAGATACCAAAAAATTTAATAATGTGGATAATATTACAGATTTTAAGTTTTTCGAAAAAGAAGATTTTAAGTTAATACAGGTATCTAGTTTTCGTAAACAAAAAGATCAAGCGACTTTAATTCGAAGTTTGAAACTGCTTCCGGAAGTAGTTAAATTGATTTTGGTAGGAGATGGGCCTTTGATTGAGAACAATAAAGTTTTAGCAGAAGAATTAGGGATTAAAGAAAGAGTAGTGTTTTTAGGTAACAGATACGATATTCCAGAATTATTGAAGTATAGCGATGTTGTAATTTTATCTTCAGAATGGGAAGGATTTGGGCTAGCAATTGTAGAGGGAATGGCGTCTGGTAAGCCAGTTATAGCAAGTAATATTGACGGAATCAAAGAAATTGTTAAAGACCATGGTTTGCTATTTGAAAAAGGAAATGAGAAAGAACTCGAAATTTTGGTAAGGAAATTGCTAGAGGACAATGATTTTTATCAAAAAAATGCCAGACAGTGCTTACTAAGATCTAATGATTTTAGTATAAATAAAATGATAGATCAATATATTGAAATATATAAATTAGTACAATGAATAAATTAATATTATTATTAGTTTTATTGTTTTTTGTATCATGCAACTCCCAGCAAAAAAAGGAGTTAGATTTTAAATATAGAAACGTTAAAACAACTCATATTGCTACTATTCCATTAGTTGCAAAAAGCAAAATTAAATATTCAAAGCTAGAGAATTATCTGCCTAAGAATTATGTTCAGGATGGATCTGTAGATTATGGTACTTACTTACAAAAAGGAATTGATGAAAATAGTTTTGTTGAATTTCCTAATTTTCCAATCCTAATAGGAGAAAATGGTTTAACATTAAAAAGCAATTCAATACTACTATTTAAAAGTAAATCAAAATTAATTTTAAAAGCAAATTCACTTTCAAATTATCACATTTTAGATCTTAAAAATATAGAAAACGTTCAGATATATAATCCTAAATTAGTAGGAGAAAGATATGAACATACAGGTGTGAAGGGAGAATGGGGAATGGGTATTAATATACTTTCATCTAAAAATATTTCAATTTATAACCCAGAAATAAAAAATTGTTGGGGGGATGGTATTTATATTAGTAAATTTTCTGCTATAGAGTCAGAAAACATTATTGTTAAAGGAGGAATTATTGATAACAATCGACGCAATGGAATATCGATTATAAGTGGGAAGAAAATAGATATTTCGAATATAGTACTTTCAAATACTAATGGAACTCTTCCGATGGCAGGAATTGATATCGAACCAAATACTAATGATGATGTTTTAGAAGGTATAAATTTAAAAAAAATAAAAACGTTCAATAACGCAGATGCTGGTGTCGCAATTATTTTATTGAATATGATTGGAAAAAATCATAAGAACGTTTCTATTAATATTGATTCTCATATTGATTACTTTTCTAAAACGAGTTTTTTAATGGGAGGTAACAGACTTTCATATCCAGAATCCATTAAAGTGCTTGGCGGGTTTATTAATGTTACAAATTCTAATTGGAATGACAGTCAGAATAAATTATTAATGGCCAGCGATTTTAAATATATACCCAAGTATAAATTTTCTAATTTGAAGATAAGTACCAACGGAAAGTTGGATACTAAAGAAACTGAACTGAGAAAAAAGCAATTGCGTGAAAGAGTAATTTCTGTGAATTAAAACATTTGATCTAAAGAAATTAAAAATATACAAACACAAACACTTTTTAGTGCGATAAATGTTTGATTGTGTTAAAAATATCCCTAAACTTAGAAATGAACCAAATAATTTCAGGTAAAAGTAAACAGAAGTTAATACGTATTACGACTGTCCCATTATCATTAAAAACTTTATTAAAAGGGCAAAGTAGATTTATGTCTTCTTATTATGAAGTAATCGGAATTTCATCTGCTGGAAAAGAACTGTCAGATGTTAATTTAGATGAAGGAATTCGTGTTTTGTCGGTAGAAATGACTAGAAAAATTTCACCTGCAAAAGATTTAAAATCTCTTTATGAATTATATAGGATTTTAAAAAAAGAAAAACCTTTTATAGTCCACTCTCATACACCAAAAGCAGGTATTATTTCAATGCTTGCTGCAAAGTTTGCGGGAGTACCCTTTAGACTACATACTGTTGCAGGTTTACCATTAATGGAAGCCACGGGAAATAAAAGAAAGTTATTAAATCTTGTAGAAAAATTAACTTATCGATTTGCTACAAATGTATATCCAAATTCAAAAGGGTTGTATGATTTTATAGTAGAAAATAAATTTGCAGATAAAGCAAAATTAAAAGTTTTAGGTAATGGAAGTTCAAATGGAATTAACACTAATCATTTTGATGCAAACTTAATTTCATCAGAACAAAAAGCTTTATTAGTAAAACATTTAAATATTATTCCGACAGATTTTGTTTTTATTTTTGTTGGAAGACTTGTTTCTGATAAAGGTATAAATGAACTGGTTAAATCCTTCAATGAACTTAGTAAGGATTATAGTAATGCTAAATTAATTCTGGTTGGTTCTTTTGAAGAAGAATTAGATCCATTGGATTTGAATACTCTTCAGATTATTAACGAAAATTCAAAAATTCTTTCAGTTGGTTTCCAGCAGGATGTTCGTTATTATTTTGCTATTAGCGATTGTTTAGTTTTTCCTAGCTATCGAGAGGGATTTCCAAATGTTGTAATGCAAGCAGGCGCTATGGGGTTGCCATCTATTGTCTCTGATATAAATGGATGTAATGAAATTATTGAAGACGGAATTAATGGAATAATTGTGCCTGTAAAAAATGTCCAATCGATTTATGATAGTATGAAAAGAATGATTAGTGATTCAGAATTGAAAGATTCTTTAAAAGAGAAATCTAGAGAAATGATCGTATCTCGCTATGATCAAAAAGTCATTTGGGATGCTATTTTAGATGAATATAAAAAATTAGAAAATTTATGTACAAAGTAGTTTTTAAACCCGCACTTGATTTTTTAGTTGCATTTATTGGTTTTCTAATTCTGAGTCCAGTTTTTTTTATAGTAACAATAGGCTTATGTTTTGCAAATCAAGGAAAACCATTTTTTTTTCAAAACCGTCCAGGGAAAAGTGGTAAGATTTTTAAAATAATAAAGTTTAGAACCATGAACGAGAAGCAAGATTCTCAAGGAGAATTATTATCAGATGCAGAACGATTAACGAAGATTGGTCAATTTGTTAGAAAAACATCTTTAGACGAGATACCTCAATTGTTAAATGTTCTAAAAGGTGATATGAGTATTATAGGTCCTCGTCCATTACTACCGGAATATTTACCATTGTATAACGAATTTCAAAAAAAACGACATGATGTCAAACCAGGTATTACTGGCTGGGCACAAGTAAATGGAAGAAATGCAATTTCATGGCAGGATAAATTTACATTTGATGTTTGGTATGTTGAAAATGTATCATTTTTGTTAGATTTAAAAATTATTCTGAAAACTTTTAAAAAAGTAATTGTAAGTGAGGGAATTAATGCAGCAAATGTTGCGACTATAGATCGTTTTAATGGAGAGTGTTAAATATTTATATGGAGCAAGTGGTCATTGCAAAGTAATTATTGAGATATTAAAAAGCATAAACAATAAAGTTGGAGCAATTTTGGATGACTATCCAAAAAATAATTTTCTTATGGATATTCCAGTAATTGAATTTTCTAAAACAGAAATTTTACCAGGAGATAATATTATTATTTCTATAGGAAATAATGAGACTAGAAAAAAAATTGCTTCAAACATTAATGCTCACTTTGCTGTTGCATTTCACAATAAAGCAATCATATCTGAAAGTGCAAAAATTGATAAAGGTTCTGTTGTTATGGCAGGAGTCGTTATAAATGCTTCAGTAAATATAGGTAAGCATTGTATCATTAATACGGGTTCAATAATTGACCATGATTGCAACATTGCAGACTATTGCCATATTTCTCCCAATGTTTCTCTAGCAGGAAACGTTACAATAGGAGAAGGAACACACGTTGGTATTGGTACTTGCGTTATACAAGGTGTTAAAATTGGAAAATGGACAACGATAGGAGCTGGATCGGTAATAATCGATGATATTCCGGATTTTGCTGTTGTTGTTGGTAATCCAGGCAAAATAATAAAATATAATCATAAAAATGAATAATTCAAAAATATGGCTGTCATCTCCACATATGGGAGGGACAGAAGAAAAATATGTTCAAGAAGCTTTTGATACAAATTGGATAGCTCCATTAGGGCCAAATGTGAACGGTTTCGAAAAAGATTTAGAAACATATTTGGGATCAAATATTCAAGTAGGCGCACTAAGTTCAGGAACAGCTGCTATTCATTTAGGGCTAATTCTATTAGGCATTAAAGCTGGTGATGAAGTTATTTGCCAAAGTATGACTTTTTCAGCATCTGCAAATCCAATTATGTATTTAGGGGCAACTCCTGTTTTTGTTGATAGCGAAAGTGATACATGGAATTTATGTCCAATCTCATTAGAAAATGCTATTATTGACAGAATCTCGAAAGGAAAAAAACCAAAAGCAATCATTGCAGTTCATCTTTATGGAATGCCTTATAAAGTTGATGATATTAATAATATCGCTGCAAAGTATAATATTCCTGTTCTTGAAGATAGTGCAGAAGCACTAGGAAGTTATTTTAAAAATAAGAAATGTGGAACTTTTGGCGAAATAGGAGTTCTTTCTTTTAATGGAAATAAAATTATTACAACGTCTGGAGGTGGAGCAATTGTAACAAAAAAATCAGAGGTAAAAGAAAAAGCAGTTTTTCTTTCTACTCAGGCTAGAGATAATGCACCTCATTATCAACACAGCGAAATTGGATATAATTACAGAATGAGTAATATCTGCGCAGGGATTGGTCGTGGACAAATGGAAATTTTAGACAATCATATACAACTTCGTAGAAATATGAATAATTTTTATGCTAATTACTTTAACAATATTGAAGGAGTTGAGGTTCTTACAGAACCAAATGATGATTATTTTTCAAATCATTGGTTGTCTGCCATTACGATAGATTCGGCAAAAACTAATGGAAAGACAAGAGAAGATTTAAGAGTTGCATTTGAAGCAGCTAATATTGAAAGCAGGCCTCTTTGGAAGCCAATGCATTTGCAGCCTGTTTTTGAACAGTATCCATATTATGGTAAAAAAGTGTCTGAAAAATTATTTGAAAATGGATTGTGTCTGCCTTCTGGATCAAATTTAAGTGATGAAGATAGAAAAAGAATACAGGCAGTTTTAGACGATTTTTTTAATGTGAAATTCTAATTAAATGAAAATTGAAAAAACATTTATTGAAGGTTTATTTATCGTCGAACCTATTATATTAGGAGATGAAAGAGGTTATTTTTTTGAATCATACAGCAAAACTAAATTTCAAGACTTAGGTGTTGAAATTGATTTCATTCAGGATAATCAATCTTTTTCACGGTATGGAACCTTGAGAGGTTTGCATTATCAAAATCCACCATTTGCTCAAACTAAACTAGTTCGTGTTTTACAAGGCGAAATAGTAGATATTGTAGTTGATTTGAGAAAAGGTTCACTAACTTACGGCAAAACATTCAGTGTTTTATTATCAGCCGAAAATAAAAAGCAACTATTAATACCACAAGGTTTTGCACATGGTTTTTCAGTGATAAGTGAAACCGCTTCTGTAATGTATAAATGTGATCAGATTTACAATAAAGCTTCTGAAGGAGGTATTAAATTTGATGATCCGTCATTAAATATTGACTGGGTGATAGATTTAAATAAAGCCATTATTTCAGAGAAAGATCAAACTCTACCTTTCATTCAGGAATGCAATAGTTTATTTTAATGAAGAAGATACTTGTAACTGGTTCGAATGGTCAATTGGGTTCTGAATTGTATGTTTTGTCGTTACAATATTTACAGTATAATTGGGTTTTTGCAGATCGAAGCAAAGTTACACTTGATGATGTTAACGTGCTGAAAGTGCAACTAAATGAAATTAAACCTGATATTATCCTGAATTGCGCAGCATACACATTAGTAGACAAAGCAGAGACAGAAAAAGAAATAGCTTTTACAATTAATCATTTAGCAGTTGAATCAATCGCTAAATATGCTGAGGGTAATAATGTGAAATTACTACATATTTCGACAGATTATGTGTTTGACGGATCTTCATCAAGTCCTTTAAATGAAGAAGCTGTAACAAATCCTATTAATATCTATGGTGAAAGTAAAAGAGCCGGAGAAGTAGCTTGTCTTAAAGAAAATCCAAACTCAATTGTAATTAGAACTTCTTGGGTTTATAGCAAATTTGGCAATAATTTTGTTAAAACAATGCAGAGATTAATGCAAGAAAAAGATCAAATTAATGTTGTTAATGATCAAGTAGGATCTCCTACTTATGCCGCTGATTTAGCGCAGGTAATTATTGATATTGTTGAATCTGAAAAATGGATACCAGGAATTTACAATTATTCAAATGAAGGTGAAATAACATGGTATGAATTTGCGTTGGCGATAAAAGAGTTTGGAAAGTACAATTGTAAAGTTTATGGAATACCGTCATCATCTTATCCAACTCCTGCAAAACGACCAATATTTTCGTTGTTAAGTAAAATAAAGATAAAAAAAACTTATAACGTTGATATTCCTAATTATAAAGATAGTTTAGAAAAAATGTTCATATAGATTAATTTAAGATTTGTTGTTGCATTTAAGCAATAAATTTTTAAAATCTAAAAACTCAAAGATATTATGAAAGGAATAATTTTAGCTGGAGGTTCCGGGACACGTTTACATCCCTTAACACTCGCAGTCAGTAAGCAAATGATGCCTGTTTATGACAAACCAATGATTTATTACCCATTGTCTACATTGATGATGGTAGGAATTAATGAAATATTAATTATTTCTACACCACATGATCTGCCAAATTTTAAAAAATTATTAGGTGATGGTTCTGCTTTAGGATGTAAATTTAGTTATGCAGAACAAGCAATTCCAAATGGTTTAGCACAAGCCTTTGTTATTGGCGAAGATTTTATTGGGAACGATGATGTTGCATTAATTTTGGGGGATAATATATTCTTTGGAGCTACAATGCAGGAATTATTGAGATCTAACACTAAACCTAATGGGGGAGTTGTTTTTGCATATCATGTTTCAGATCCTGAACGTTATGGTGTTGTTGAATTTGATGGAAATTTAAATGCAATTAGTATTGAAGAAAAGCCAGAAAAGCCAAAATCAAATTTTGCAGTTCCAGGATTGTATTTTTATGATAATTCAGTAGTTGAAATTGCTAAAAATATAAAGCCAAGTGCAAGAGGGGAATATGAAATAACAGATGTTAATAAAATCTATTTAGAAAAAGGAACTTTAAAAGTTGGAGTTTTAGGAAGAGGTACTGCTTGGTTGGATACCGGAACTTTTAACAGTTTGATGCAAGCGGGGCATTTTGTTCAGGTTCTTGAGGAAAGACAAGGTTTAAAAGTTGGATGCATTGAAGAAGTGGCATGGAGACAAGGCTTTATTAATGATGAACAATTGAAGAGTTTAGCTTTGTCATTAGTTAAATCCGGTTATGGAGAATATTTGAATGAACTTTTAAAACAAAAGAAAATTGGGGTTAAAATTTAATTTCAAAAAAATTAATAAATTTATAATCCTTTAATTCGTATTTTTGTAAAACAGACAAAGTCTGTTAAAAAATTTAATTAAATCAAAAATTGGATACAGATAAACCAACTAAAATAGCATCCTTTTTGTACAATTCTTTTTCTCCAAGGAATTTGAGAGCAAACATTAATAATCTTAGTTATTTACCAAGGTGGATTATTGTTGCCATAGATGTAATGGTGCTTATTTTCTCATTTACATTTACCTATATGCTGTTTGAAGGTACAGCCCTAGGATATATTATTATTTCTCATGATTTTTATTTTGTTACAAGTTTAATAATTGTTAATGTTTTCTTCTTTTGGCTTTTTAGGACTTATTCAGGTATTATAAGACATTCATCTTATATTGATGCGATAAAACTTTTGTTTTCTCAAATGTCAGTTTTAGTGTTTTTTTTGTTTGTCAATCTAGTTTATGAACTATATGAGGGTGAAAAAGCATTTTTAAATACGGCATTATTTATAAATTTAGTGTTGTCTTTCTGCGGTTTGTTCTTATATCGTGTAATTGTAAAGCAAACTTTCGAATTATATTTTTCAGAAAAAACAAATTCAAAACTAATAAGAACTGTAATTTATGGAACTGATGCAAACGCCATTTCTGTTGCAAATGCATTAAAGTTTGAAACTCCGTCTCGATTTAAAATTGTTGGTTTTGTAGATAAAAATAATCAAAATGCATCGAAGAGAATGCTGGATTTACCAATTTTGATTTTAAGAAAAAAACTTCCTGCTCTAATGCGTTCTGTTGCTGCAGAAGGAGTAATCATTGCGGATAAAAGCTTATCAAAAGATGAACAATTAATTATAGTTGATCAATGTCTTGAATTTAATTACAGAGTATATACAGTTCCTTTGATTTCAGACTGGGAAAATCAAAAAGAGATTTCTCAAAAAGTAAAAAATATTCAAATTGAAGATTTATTAGAAAGAAAACCGATAGTTTTAGACAGTAAGTCGATTTCTAAACAATTGAAAGATAAAACAATCCTTATTACGGGAGCTGCTGGGTCAATAGGTAGTGAAATAGTAAGACAGGTTCTTGGATTTAATCCAAAAACAGTTATTATTTTAGATCATGCTGAAACTCCATTACATAATTTATGTTTAGAAACATTAAGCATGGATACAACTGCAAAAATTGTGGCAGTTATTACAGATGTAAAAAGTAAAAAAGCATTAGAGAAGGTATTTAAAAATTACAACCCGCATGTTGTTTTTCATGCGGCTGCTTATAAGCATGTTCCTTTAATGGAAGAAAATCCATCGCAAGCTATTTTGACTAATATCAAAGGAACCAAAAATTTAGCAGACTTAGCATGTAAATATCATGTGAAAAAATTCGTAATGGTTTCTACCGACAAAGCTGTGAATCCAAGTAATGTTATGGGAGCCAGTAAACGAATTGCAGAGAAATACGTTCAGTCTTTATATTTGAAAAATCAAAAAGAGAATATACCTGGAGTTACGAAGTTTATTACTACACGTTTTGGTAATGTTTTAGGGTCCAACGGTTCTGTTGTTCCTTTGTTTACTAAACAAATTGCAGAAGGAGGCCCAGTAACAATTACACATCAGGATATTATTCGATATTTTATGACTATTCCAGAAGCTTGTCAGCTAGTTCTAGAGGCAGGAGCAATGGGTAATGGTGGTGAAATCTATATTTTTGATATGGGTAAACCAGTAAGAATTATCGATTTAGCTAAAAAAATGATTAAACTTGCGGGATTTATACCAGACAAGGAAATCAAAATAAAAATAGTTGGATTACGACCTGGTGAGAAATTATATGAAGAATTATTAAATGATACTTCTAAAACGTTACCAACATATCATAATAAAATTATGATCGCTCAAGAAATACAAGATGAATATGAAAACCTGCACACAGATATAGATGAATTAATTGGAATTGCAGATTTTTATGATAATGAAGATATAGTGGCAAAAATGAAGAAAATTGTTCCCGAATTTAAAAGTATGAACTCAGCTTTTGAAGTTCTGGATAAATAATTTTTCTACAATATAAATTTAAATTGTAATCAAAAAGGTGTTTTTTTAAAACGCCTTTTTGCTTTTTAATTAAATAATAAACGACTAAAAATCTTGTTAAATCAAAGTGTTTAGAATTTGAGATATTGTAAAATATTCGAACACAATAAAACAAAAATTATAGAAATATAAATGAATGATAATTCTAATAATTGGCTGTTTGAAATCACGCCAAAAAATAAGTTCTTTTCATTAAATTTTAAAGAAGTATGGCAATACAGAGATCTCTTATTCCTTTTTGTAAAAAGAGATATAATTACTGTATATAAACAAACAGTATTAGGGCCGCTCTGGTATTTAATTCAGCCTTTATTTACTTCAATAACTTTTACTATAATATTTAATAATGTTGCCGGTATCGATACGGGAACGGTTCGTCCATTTTTGTTCAATTTAGCAGGAATTACTGTTTGGAATTATTTCACTGCATGTTTAAATGGGACTTCAGATACATTCAAAACTAATGCCAGTATATTTGGTAAAGTTTATTTTCCGAGAATAATTACACCTCTTTCAGTTGTAATTTCAAATTTGATTAAACTGGGAATTCAACTTGTAATTTTTATTGCATTTTATATTTTCTATTATTTTCAAGGAGATAATTTAACTATTAATGGTTCCTTATTCTTTTTTCCTTTTTTGATCATAATCATGGGGATTCTAGGATTGGGATTGGGAATGTTGATTTCTTCAATGGTTACTAAATATCGAGACTTTAGTTATTTAGTAACCTTTGGAATACAATTGCTAATGTACTTGTCTGCTGTAATGTACCCAATGGAACTTATCAAAGCAAAATTACCGGCTTACGGTTGGATCGTAGAATATAATCCACTTGCCTATATTATTGAATCTGCACGTTATATGCTCCTAAATGTTGGGGAAATTTCGATAATAGGATTAAGTTTTACTGTAGCTATTACTATAATAATATTTTTTCTGGGTCTTTTAATTTTTAACAAGACAGAAAAAAGTTTTATTGATACAGTTTAAAATCAATATTTTTGTAATTCATATTTAGATAAATAACAATTAAGAATTATAATTGGAAAAAGATATTATTTTAAAAACCGAAAGTATCTCTAAACAATATCGCTTAGGAGAAGTAGGTACTGGTACATTAAATCATGATTTGAATAGATGGTGGCATCAAATTCGTGGTAAAGAAGATCCATATTTAAAGATTGGTGATACAAATGATCGTTCTACAAAAGCAACTTCAGAGTATGTTTGGGCTATTCAGGATATTAATTTTGAAGTAGTACGAGGAGAAGTTTTAGGAATCATTGGTAAGAATGGTGCGGGAAAATCAACACTTTTAAAAATACTTTCAAAAGTAACGGCGCCAACAACCGGAATAATAAAATCTCGAGGTAGAATTGCGTCATTATTAGAAGTAGGAACTGGATTTCATGGAGAAATGACAGGTCGCGAAAATATCTTTTTAAATGGTGCTATTCTCGGAATGACCAAAAAAGAAATTTCCTCTAAACTTGATGAGATTATTGAATTTTCAGGTTGTGAACGTTATATAGATACTCCAGTAAAAAGATATAGCAGTGGAATGACCGTTCGTCTTGCATTTGCAGTAGCAGCCTTTTTAGAACCGGAAATTTTGGTTATCGATGAGGTTTTGGCCGTTGGTGATGCCGAGTTTCAAAAGAAGGCAATTGGAAAAATGCAGGATATCTCTAAAGGAGAAGGAAGAACAGTTTTATTTGTGAGTCATAATATGGCCGCAGTAAAAAGTTTATGCAGTAGAGGAATTGTTTTGGAGCATGGACAGGTTAAGTTTGATGGAGACATTGAACATGCCGTAAGCTATTATTTAAGTGGAGATTCTGAGATCGCTAATCAAAAAATATTTGGAAGTGATCATGAAAATTTAGAATTTAAACTGGAGAAAATTTCAATAAATGGCAAAGGAAAAAGTTTTAAAGAACCACTTTCTGAAAGTGACGAAATAGATTTAAATACTTCCATAATTATTAAAAATGAAAATGCTCAAAGTTACCATATAACGTACCATTTATATAATGAAATGGGTGAGGCTCTTTTTTCTTTTACGCATCCTAAACATCAAGTCGCTCTTGAATATGGAACTAACGAATTGACTTGTACATTTCCAGCCTCATTTTTTCAATCTGGACAATATTATTTATCTCTTTTTTTAATAAAAGACGAAAGAGAAGCTGCTTTTATTGAAAAAGATATTCTCTCATTTACTATTGTAGACGGCAGCCGCGAACTGGGAGTTTATATGGGACGCGAGCCTGGTTATATCAAACCAAAGTTTGCTTGGGGAAAAAATATTAATAAATAATAACTTTATTATTAGATATAATCTCAATATCTAAGTGAATTTCAACTATTATAAATGGTAAATGAAGATTTCGTTGTTTCAGTCAACATGATTACTTATAAGCATGAACACTATATAAAACAAGCTATAGAAGGTGTTTTAATGCAGCAAACGAATTTTGATTTCGAGTTAATTATTGCAGATGATTGTTCGCCAGACCCTACACCGGAAATAATTAATGACATAATAAAAAATCATCCTCAAGGCAATAAAATAAAATATTTTAGGCATAAAGAAAATATAGGAATGCAGGAAAATGGCATTTTTGCTTTTAATCAATGTACAGGAAAATATATGGCTCTGTGTGAAGGAGACGATTATTGGATAGATCCATTAAAACTGCAAAAACAAGTTGATTTTTTAGAAGCCAATCCTGATTATGTTTTATGTTTTCATCCCATAAATATTTTAAAAAAAGACGGGGAAATTGTGGATGATTTCATTACAAAAATTCCGGAGAATTATGAGACACTAGAGACTTTAGCAAAACTTGGAAATTATATTCACACGCCTTCTGTAGTTTTTAGAAAAGTTATAACCAGTCTTCCTTTTGAATTTAGACTAACTCCAATAGGAGATTATTTTCTTTATATAATTCTTGCTGAATTTGGAAAAATAAAATATTTAGAAGATAAAATGTCCGTCTACAGATTTGACGTTGGAGTTATTTCTAAAATGTCAAACATAGATATTGCGAATAACAATGTCAAAATGTATTCATGCATGATTGGATATCTTAAGAATGAGAATATTAAGAAAATTATTCTGGATAAGCAGATTAGAGTAGTGACTGAACATTACAAAATGATAGAATCTAATTGTAAAGAAACGTTAGAATCAAATTATAGAGATGCTTTTGTATCACGTCATTTTATTTTTATTAAAATTAAAACGCTTCTTATTTATTATAAAAACCCAAAAATGTTTTTTAATAGAATAAAAAGGAAGTTCTTAAAGATCAAATAAATGCTTTCAATAATTATTTGCTCCAGAACAAAACAAATTTCTGAGGAGTTTCATGAGAATATAAAAAATACAATTGGCAGTGATCATGAAATAATTGCGATAGATAATTCAGAAAATAGATTTTCAATTTTTGAAGCCTACAATCTCGGAATTAAAAAAAGTAACGGAGCTTATTTGTGTTTTATTCATGATGATATAAGATTTCTTACAATAGATTGGGGAAAAGCATTAATATCTATTTTTCAATCTGATTTACAAATTGGACTAATTGGTATCGCCGGAACTAAAGTTAAAGGCAAAATGGTATCTGGATGGTGGGATTGTCCTGAAGAATATAGAGTAATGAATATAATTCAGCATCTTAATTCAGGGGGAAGTGAAAAATGGAATAGGGGCTGGAAAAATAATTCTATCGAAGAAGTTGTAGCTATAGATGGTGTTTTTATGGCAATGCCTAAAAATGAAAAAATATCTTTTTCTGAAAAATTCAGAGGTTTTCATAACTATGATTTAGATATCTCATTTAAGGTTAAAAAGAGTGGTAAAAAAATAGTTGTAACCAATCAAATTCTATTAGAGCATTTTTCTGAAGGACAAGTAGATGGAAACTGGGTCAAATCGACATTGAAAATACATAATCACTATAACAAAATTTTACCGCTTACAGTAGAGAATAATTTAAGTGAAGATGAATTAGAAAGTATCGATTTTGAAAACTTTAAAAAAATGATTTATCTGGCTTTTACATATAAAAGGCCTTATTTAGCATTTCGTATTTGGTTTAAGTTTTTTTTAAAACATCCCAAAAACAAGTTTCATAGATATTTTTTAAGAGAATTTATAAAATTGATTTAAAAAATGCTGGCAATAATAATTCCCTATTTCAAGCTTGAATTTTTTGAAGAAACATTACTGTCGCTTGCCAATCAAACGAATAAACAGTTTAAAGTTTATATTGGTAATGATGCCAGTCCGCAAGATTGTTCAGATTTAATAAAAAAGTACAAACAACAAATAGATTTAGTATACCATAGTTTTGAATCTAATTTAGGAAGTATTTCATTAATTCAGCAATGGGAACGCTGTATAGAACTTTCAAAAAACGAAAAATGGTTAATGCTCTTAGGAGACGATGATATTTTAGGAAATAATGTTGTTGAAGAGTTTTATAATTTTATAGAATCAAATGATAAAGAGATTGATCTAATTAGGTTTAATCTTAACGTTATTGATGAGAATGGAGAATTAAAAAGTGAACCATTTGATCATGAAGTTCATGAAGCATCTGAAAAATTACTAGATCAAATGTTTTCAATGAAAGAAACAATAACCGCGAGTGAATTTATTTTTAGCCGAGACGTTTATGATCAAAATAATGGATTTGTGGAATTTCCGCTTGCATGGTTTTCAGATTACGCTACATGGTTGGTATTTAGTAAAAACACAGGAGTTTTTTATATAAAAAAGGCCATTGTATATTGGAGACTTAGCCAGAGCAACATATCTTCTATTGTATCTACAGAGAAAAATATTCAGTTAAAAATAAGAAGTCTTTTTTTGTTTATGTATTTCGTACAAGTCAATTTTAAGATTGAACGTAAAAGGCTAAAAGATTATACTCATGCGCAATTAATTAATTTTTTTGGTAACATATCAGATTTTATAAAAATTAAAATTTTAAGAAAAGAATTTTTTAAGTTCAAATTTAAATTAGCAGATATAATTATCCTCGAGTTTATTTTTGACCGTATTAAGAGAAAAAAAATAAAAAATTTATGGAAGTATTTGTACCGCACCTAAAGGATAGAAATATTTACTTTGATGAAATTATTTATTTTTCAGATTGTAAATTTATTTTTAGCGATTTTAATAGTTATAAAAACACTTATAAAATTGTAAATATTCATTTTCCAGAAGCTATTTTCGATTGGATTGTTCCAACTGATGAACAGCTAAATGATCTTGAACAAAAAATCTTAGACTGGAAAAGACATTCAAAAATAGTTTACACTCTAAACGATATCAAGTCGCATTATGACGATGAAAATAAATTTGCTGATTTATTTAAATTAATACAAAAACATGCAGATGGAGTAATTCATTTAGGGAATTATTCATTAGAAAAATATAAGCATCTTTTTTCTGTAAATTGCCAGCATACTGTTATTTATCATCCTTTATATGAAAGTTTAATTCAAGATTTTGCAATTGCAGACTTTCAGGAAAAATTTCAATTGGATTTAAAAGATAAATATGTTGTTTCTGTAATTGGAGATATAAGGTCAATGGAAGAAGTAAATCTTATTTTTAAAGTTTTCAATAAAATTCCGCACAAAAATAAGTTTTTGATTGTTCCTAATATGTTTCTATTCATGAAACTGCCAAAATTTTTCCCATACCGATTTAGAAATATATATAGAAGAATTGAAGAGTTTTTGTTTTGTTTTCCACTTCGGAAAGAGCAATATTTTTTTAATTTTAAATTTATAGATTATAACTATATGGTTGATTTAGTTAAGAATTCATCATTAGTTGTTATTCCAAGATTAAAAAATTTAAACTCAGGAAATCTGTATTTGGGGCTAAGTTTTGACAAACCAATGATAATTCCAAAAGTGGGGAATTTGACAGAAACGGCAAATTATTTTAATCTTCCATTACTAGATTTGCAAAAGAAAAATTATAAAGAAGTCATTGATGCTGTAAAAGCTTTAGATCAAAAAGCTTTTTTTAAGACTAAAGATTATTTAGAAAAAAAAGAAAGATTTAAAGCCAGTATTATTGCAGCACAATATGATACTTTTTTTACCAAATTGATAAATAATTAAATGGATCCATTAGTTTCTATAATTGTTCCCTGCTATAATCAGAGTCAGTATTTGACTGAAGCACTCGAGTCAATATATAATCAAACTTTTACGAATTGGGAATGTTTAATTATTGATGACGGAAGCATCGATAACACGGCTGAAATTGCGAAATCCTTTGTTGATAAAGATTCCCGTTTTGTCTATTTCTTTAAAGAGAATGGCGGAGTCAGCAGTACAAGAAATTTGGGATTAGAAAATGCAAATGGACAATATATTCAGTTTTTAGATTGTGATGATGTTTTAGATGTTAAGAAACTAGAATTGTCAACCAAAGAATTGGAGCTAGATAAAAATGCTCAAATTGTCATATCTAATTTTAGAATGTTTACAGACGATGTTAAAGCTTCATCTCCTCCGTTTTGTGTTTTAAATCCTGTATATTTTAATCTTGAAGGATTTTTATATGAATGGAATAAATCATTTTCTATTCAAATGCAATGCGGTTTTTTTGATGCTTTATTGTTCAAAGATATTCGTTTTTCTGAGAGTTTATCAGCACAAGAAGACTGGGTTGTTTGGGTAAGTTTATTTAAGACGGGATGTGAGGCAGTTTTTATTGATAAACCATTAGCATATTATAGAATTAATCCTAACAGCAGGATGTCAACCCTTGGTATTGATGACAATAAAGTAAAAGTTTTAGAAAGTTTTAAATCTATTCTTACTTATGATGAATTCTACAAATTTACTTTTACTTTGATTTCAAGAATTTACCAGTCAAATGAAGAGGTTAAAAAAAGACTGAAAGAAGTTAGAAGCTCAAATGCTTATCAAACAGGCTTAATGATTAAAAAGATTCTAAAAAAAATGGGGCTGTTAAACGTTTCAAGATCTTTTTTTAAAACAATACTTCGATTTAAAAAAAATAATGGCTAAACTTACTATAATTATACCAAGCTATAACCATGGCGAATTTTTAATCGAAAGATTAGAAACTATTTATAATCAAACATACAAAGATTGGGAAGCAATTATTATTGACGATAAATCAACAGATGACAGCGTAGCAATAATTGAAAAATTTCTTAAAAACAATCCTGATTTTAATATCAAGTATTTTATTGTAAATGAGAATAATTCAGGAAGTGGTTACAATTCTTGGAAAAAAGGTATCGAAATGGCCGAAACAAAATATATCTGGATAGCCGAGACAGACGATTATTCTGATGTAACTTTTCTGGAAGAATTAGTCTCTGTTTTAGAATCGAATGAAGAAGTTTCTTTGGCTTTTTCTGCCAGTCATTATGTTGAAAACAATAAAATCACCTACGATTCATCAAACAGAACAAAAGATTTAAACGTTAATAAAAACGAATATAAAGTAATAGATAAAAGTGTTTTCTTTAACAGAATGCCATTTGATACTTATATAACAAATGGAAGTTCAGTTGTATTTAAAAAACCAAACGTAACTATACCCGATACAATATTTACAAACAAACAATGTTCTGATATTTTTTTATGGTCGTATTTATTAGAAAATAATTCGTTTGCATTTTTAAATAAAAACCTAAATTATTTTAGAAGGCATGTTGGGTCAACATCTACATTTTTACAAAAACATAAATTGGAGAGTATTTATCATGAAAATGCTAAATACCTGAATCTTTTTAAGCAAACGCAGAAATACCGCCAGTTTATTAATCATTATATTAAATACTATATCTGGAGTCATAAAAAAGATTTTTTAAACACTTCGAGCGTTCGAAAAATACAAATTGATAAAAACTTAAGGCTGTTATACTTTCTTGAATTAATTCGTTTCACAGTATTTAAACTTTTTAGAAAATGAGTATTTCTCCCTTAGTATCGGTTATTATTACAACTTACAACAGGACTTATTACTTAAAAAAAGCTATAGACTCGGTTTTTAATCAGACTTATAAAAACTTAGATGTTATAGTAGTTGATGATGGAAGTATTGGAGATGAAAATCAGAAATTATGTTCGAAATATGAGTTTATTACCTATCTAAAAATCAAAAATTCCGGTGGTCCTTGTAAACCTAGAAATGTGGGTATAAAGATTTCAAAAGGAGAATATATCATTTTTTTAGACGATGATGATCTTTGGGAACCTAATAAAATAGAAATACTTCTTGATGTATTAATAAAAAATCCATCATTTGGATTAGCACATCATTACTGTAAATTAATCGATGAAAATGATAATGAATTAAATCGATATGTAGGTAAGCCGGGTAAAATTGAAGACAAACATGGTGATATATCAATGAAAATGATTGGAAACTACACAGTTAGTGATTATCCTCTTACTCGGGCAGAAATTATTAGAAAAGTGGGCTTTTTTAATGAAAAAATGATTGCAGCTGGTGAAGATGTTGAATATTGGAACAGAGCCTCATTTTTCACGAAATTTTATTACGTTGATTTGCCACTCACAAAATATCGTATACATTCTTCAAACAATTCAAAGATTAACGAAAAAGAATATTTAAAATTAAACCTCTTCAATAAAGAGTTTATAACTGAATATAAAAACAAAGGAATTATTCCAAAAAAAGACTATCCCAAATATATCCAGAAGCTGGTACACAATCAAATAAAGATGTTTAAATTAAACTATTTTAAAAGTTTAGGCATCTTAAATAAATTAGATTCTTTTTGGTTTCTCAACTGGAAAAATTTAAAATTATTTATTTTTATTTTAATAAAAAGATAAATTGAGAATAGGCTACAACCCAAATAAAGATAAAAAACAAGAACCTAATGATTTTTTTCATCAGGTTGTTATTCCTGTTTATATACCAAACAATGAAGGTTATTTTAAAGACAGTCTAAAAATTTTAGAATATTGCCTTACATCTTTATTTAAAACAATTCACCCAAAAACATACATTACAATTGTTAATAACGGAAGTTGTATTGAACTTGAAGATTATTTAACTGAACTTCAAAGAACAGGAAAAATACATGAGATCATTAACACGACAAATATTGGGAAATTAAATGCCATCATAAAAGGTATTTCGGGGCATAATTTTACTTTTATTACCATTAGTGACGCCGATGTGCTTTTTTTAGAAAACTGGCAGAGAGAAACTTATAATGTTTTTGAGAAATTTCCAAAAACAGGGGCAGTTTGTCCAACACCATCTTCAAAATCTTTAAAAAATTATACGTTTAACATTTGGTTCGATTTATTATTTTCAAAATCACTTCAATTTACAAAAGTTAAAAATCCAGCTGCCTTACAAGCATTCGCAGAAAGTGTCCAAAATCCAAATATGTATCAGGATATTCACCTCGAAAAATACCTGACAGTTTCAAAAGATAATTTCAGAGCGGTTGTTGGTGCAGGGCATTTTATTACCACTTATAGAAAAGAAGTTTTTGAAAATAACAGAATTAAGTATTCGAATTTTATGCTTGGTGGAGATAGTGAAGCAAAATTACTAGATTTTCCGGTTGTAGAAAAGGGAATGTGGCGGCTTTCAACAGAAGAAAATTTTGCATTACATTTAGGTAATATTGAAGAAAAATGGATGGAAGAAACTTTAGAAAAAATAAAACCAAATAATTTTTTTCCAGACAGCCCAATTACTTTGCAAAAAATTAAATTTTCAAGAATAGGATTTATAGTTAAGCACAAGTTATTTTCAAAAATTCTTACCAGACAAATAATATGGTATTATTGCCTTAAAATAAAAGGACTTTCTAAAAGTGAGGCATTAAAATATATCCAAAAAAATGAGTAAGTCTTCTAAAGTAATACTGCTTTCTCAAGTGCCGCTGCCCTTTTCAAAAATAGGAAGCTGGACAACACTCTATAATAATTATTTAGAGGAAGATCATAAAATAGATTACATCGTTTGTCCAAAGTCAGATAAAAAATATGACACCGTAAAATACAGTTACATCAACTTTACGTTTTGGCATAAAATTCAGCGAAAATTTTTAAAGAAAAAAAATCTTGAATATTTTCAGGCTCTGGATAAAATTATAAATCCTGATGAAAAATATATAATCCAGATCGTTGATAACTATGGAATGGTAAAACCGCTCAAAAATTATCTTGTATCAAAAGGAATTGATAAGCAATGTTACATTCAATTCTTTTATCATGGTTATCCGCCACATGATTATGGAGATTCAGCACAAAATTTCTATGAGATTATAGATGAAATTATTTTGCTTACAAATGATAGTTATATTGAGCACAAAAAAAAGATTAATGTACTGCCCAATTATATTTCCATTTTGCCAAATGGAATTAACATTAAAAAATTCAGTAAAATTTCTAGTTCAGAAAAAGCTAAGTTAAAAGATGAATTAGGCTTTAAAGATAAAAAAGTCTTCGTTTGGTGCTCGCAGGATAGACCCAAAAAAGGATTGCATATAATTTTGGAAGTTTGGAGAAGAATATATGCTTCGCAAAAAAATATAGTATTATTAGTGATAGGCTGTAATCCAAGAGAAGCAATGCATGGCGTTATGTTTTTGGGTAAAATACCAAATAACGATTTACCAAAATATTATCAAATTTCAGATTGCTATCTGTTTCCAACATTATGTCAAGAAGGATTTGGACTCAGTCTTATCGAGGCTTTACATTGTGGAAGTTATTGCATTGCGTCAGCATTGGGAGGTGTTCCAGAAGTATTACAATACGGGAAATACGGGAAATTAATCGAAAATCCACATTTTATTTCAGAATGGGAACAAGCTGTAAATGATTTTTTAGAAGGGAAATTCGAAATTCCAGATGTACCAAACGATTTGTATTCTTCAGAAAAATGGAACATCGGTATGAATAAAATTATAGAACAAGTAAAATTAAGATTTGCAAAATAACTAAGTTAAATTATGAAGATAAACCAGTTAACATTTACCAGATTTTTAGCAGCAATTTCAATTGTGGTTTTCCACTATGGTAAAAAAAGTTTCATTTTTAATAATAACATTGTCAATTTTATATTTTTTAATGCAAACGTTTGTGTGAGTTACTTTTTTATTCTGTCTGGTTTTGTAATGATGATTGCGTACGGAAACAAGACAGATTTTTCGACAAAAGACTATTTTAAAAATAGATTTGCGAGAATTTATCCACTCTATTTTTTTGCTATACTTATGGTTCTGTTTTTACAGATAAGAACACAAAAAATAGACTTATTAGGTTTGTTTTTAAACATTTTTATGATTCAAAGCTGGATTCCCGGCCAGGCATTAACTTTTAATCCTCCAGGTTGGTCACTATCAGTTGAGTTTTTATTTTATGCAGTTTTTCCTCTTATTTTTAATATGTTCCTGAAGAGTGATAATCTTAAAAAAATCGGAGCAGCTATCATCATATTTTGGATTGTAAGCCAGGTTTTATTTCAAACACTTTTTTCATTATATGCAGGAAATGAATTAAGCAGCATGAAAGATATATTGATGTATAATCCTTTAATGCATTTAAATGCATTTTTAATAGGAAGCTTAGCCGGTTACATGTTCATCAAAAAATGGCAAAATAAAAAAGGAAACTATGATTTTTTAATTCTAGTAGTTATTGGTATAATACTTTTAGCTTTAAAATTTCCATTAAACTTAAATTTTCATAATGGTATGCTTGCTGTATTTTTTATTCCATTAATAGTTTTGATTTCTTTAAATAATGGATTCTTAACAACATTATTTCAGAAAAAGCCATTCGTTTTTTTAGGGGAAATCAGTTTTGGAATTTATATTTTACAATTCCCTGTTTATTCCTTAGTAAGTGCTTATAGCGTTAATAAACATTTGCATCTAAGCGATCCCACGATTGTTTTTTTTCTGAGGCTTGTTATTCTAATAATTCTTTCTTCATTAACTTATGTATATATTGAAAAACCACTTCAGGATAAAATAAGAGCAAAAAAGAAAATGACTGCTATGATTGAAAAACCAGCTTAATAAAATAAAAGAAATGAAAACCATTGCTATAATCCCTGCCCGTGGAGGTTCCAAACGTATACCTGAAAAAAATATTCAGTTTTTAGGAGAATTACCTCTGCTTGCTCATTCCATATTATATGCACAGGAAAATAGTGATATAATAGAGGATATTTACGTTTCAACTAATGATGCTGAAATAAAAAAAATAGCAGTGCAATTTGGAGCAAAAGTTATTGATCGTCCCGTTTCTCTTTCAGGAGATTTAGAGCCAACAGTTTCGGCATTAAAACACGTTTTAGAATCCATTAATTCAAATGTTGAAAATGTTGTTTTATTACAGGTTACAAATCCTTTGCGTCCTCAAAATTTATTAAAAGAAGTTTTTGAAAAATATCAAGAAGATAATTTAGACAGCATATTTACAGTTTCAAGAAATCATCAAAAATTTGGAAAAATTGTAAATAATAAATTCCAGCCTTTTAATTACACTATCGGGCAGAGAAGTCAGGATTTAGAACCGCTTTTTTTTGAAAATGGCCTGCTTTATATCACAAAAGCTTCCTTAATTCTGAATGATATTATTATTTCAGAAAATGCTTTTCCATTCGAAGTAAATCATATTTTTGCACAAGTTGATATCGATACTCCGGATGATTTAGATTATGCGAGATACCTTTATCAAAAATAATAAAACCCCAAATTTTAAACAAATGAATCCATACATAGAAATTGCAGGTCGTAAAATTGGACCAGATTTTCCGCCATTAGTTATTGCCGAAATCGGAATCAATCACGAAGGCTCTTTGAAAGTAGCAAAAGAAATGGTTGATGCTGCACATCGTGCCGGAGTTGAGGTAGTAAAACATCAGACTCATATTGTAGAAGATGAAATGTCTGGCGCAGCAAAAAAAGTGATTCCGGGAAATGCAGATGTTTCTATTTATGAAATTATGGAAAGATGCTCACTAAACGAAGCTGACGAATTAGAACTAAAAAACTATGTCGAAAGCAAAGGCATGATTTTTATTTCGACACCTTTTTCAAGAGCAGCTGCCGAAAGATTAAAGAAATTTGATATTCCAGCTTATAAAATTGGTTCGGGAGAATGTAATAATTATCCTTTGCTAGAGCATATTGCTTCATTTGGAAAACCTGTAATTTTAAGCACAGGAATGAATACAATAGAAAGTATTCAAAAGGCGGTTGCAATTTTCGATAAACATAACATTCCGGTTGCTTTGTTACATACAACAAATTTATATCCAACACCAATTCATTTAGTTCGTTTTGGAGCGATGCTAGAACTTCACGAAGCTTTTCCGGATAAAGTATTTGGATTAAGTGATCACACTCTAAATAATAATGCTTGTTTAGGAGCTGTAGCGCTTGGAGCAAGTATTTTAGAAAGACATTTTACAGATCATATGCAGCGTACAGGTCCGGATATTGTTTGCAGTATGGATGAAAAAGCATGCGCAGAATTAATAGTTTCAAGTGCAGAAATTGCCTTAATGCGAGGTGGAACTAAAAAACCAGCTCTAGAAGAACAAGTTACAATTGATTTTGCTTTTGCTACTGTTTGCGCTATTAAATCAATTAAAAAAGGAGAGATTTTATCTAAAGAAAATATTTGGGTTAAACGTCCTGGAACTGGTAAAATTTTAGCAGAGCACTTTAATGATTTAATTGGTAAAACTGCTGTGAGAGATATTGAAAATGACGAACAATTAGATTTTACTGATTTTGAGTAATTCTCCAAAAAAAATATTATTTCTTACCGGAACTCGTGCTGATTTTGGGAAAATAAAATCCCTTATTCAAACCCTCGAAGAACAGCAGGATTTTGAAGCTTTTGTTTTTGTTACGGGAATGCATCTGCAGGAACTTTATGGATATACACTTCTCGAGATAGAACGCTGTAAATTTAAAAATGTTTTTACATTCGAAAATCATACGCACGAAACCACGATGGATTTGACATTGGCAAAAACCATTGAAGGTTTGTCGAATTACTGTAAAACCATAAATCCGGATATGATTGTAGTTCACGGCGATAGAGTGGAAACACTTGCCGGTGCTATTGTAGGCTCTTTAAACAACATATTAGTTGCTCATATTGAAGGCGGAGAAATTTCAGGAACAGTTGATGAGCTGATTCGTCATAGCGTTAGTAAACTAAGTCATATACATTTTGTATCGAATAAAGAAGCGGCAAAGAGACTGATTCAAATGGGAGAAATAAAAGAATCGATTTTTACAATTGGCTCTCCTGACATTGATATTATGTTTTCTAATAGTTTGCCATCTCTTGAAACTGCTAAGAAATATTATGAGATTCTGTTTGATCATTATGCTATTGTCATGTTTCATCCCGTTACTACAGAATTTAAATCAATGAAAGAGTATGCAATTACTTTTGTTGACTGCTTATTGCAGGATAATCGTAACTATATTGTTATTTTTCCAAACAATGACTTAGGAAGTCAATTTATAATAGAAGAATTTGAAAGATTAGATGCTAATGAAAGATTCCGCATTTGCCCATCTCTTAGATTTGAGTATTTTCTAACATTATTAAAAAACAGCCAATTTATAATTGGTAACAGCAGTGCCGGAATTCGTGAAGCTCCTTATTATGGGATTCCAATAATTAATATAGGAACACGCCAGCAAAATAGGGCAATTAATGCAGATATAATCAATGTTGATTATTCAGGTAAAAACATAAAAGAAGCACTTTCTAAAATAGGTTCACATAAAGTTCAGATTTCAGATAATGACTTTGGAGAAGGAAATAGTAACGAATTGTTTTTACAATCATTAAAGAAAAACGATATTTGGCAGCTGAATCACCAAAAACAATTTAGAGATATATAATATCCCTTTGATAATACCATTGTAAATACTTATGTTTTTTAACTCCATAGCATTTGCTATCTTTTTGCCAATCGTTTTTTTTCTGTATTGGTTTGTTTTTAATAAAAACAAAAGCACCCAAAATGCTTTATTAATCATTGCCAGTTATTATTTTTATTCTTGTTGGGATTGGAGATTTCTATTTTTATTAGTTTTCTCCACTTTTCTGGATTATTACACAGGAATTCAAATTGAAAAAGGAAAGTCAGAGAAAAGCCGAAAATTTTGGTTTTGGTTAAGTATTTTGGTCAATCTGGGATTTTTAGGTGTTTTCAAATATTATAATTTCTTTGCTTCTTCTTTTTCAGAATTATTAAATTCAGCTGGAATAAAAGCAAGTCCATTTTTACTGAATGTTATTTTGCCTGTCGGAATTTCATTTTATACTTTCCACGGACTTTCTTATGTCATTGATATTTATTTTAAAAGAATAAAAGCCGAATATAATTTTGTAGATTATTCCTTATTTGTGAGTTATTTTCCGCTGCTGGTTGCCGGCCCCATAGAAAGAGCAACGCATTTATTACCAGAGATAAAAGTTAAGCGAGAGTTTGACTTAGAAAATGCAAAACAAGGGATTTATCAAATTATTTGGGGTTTAGTAAAAAAGGTAATTATTGCGGATACTTGTGCACCTTATGCCAATGCTGTTTTTGATAATTATACTTCAATGAATTCCTTCTCGCTTATTTTAGGAGCTATATATTTTGCTTTTCAAATTTATGGAGATTTTTCAGGATATTCAGATATTGCACTTGGAGTATCCAAATTGTTTGGTTTAGATTTATTACGAAACTTCAATTATCCTTATTTCTCAAGAGATATAGCAGAGTTTTGGCGTCGCTGGCATATTTCACTTTCTTCCTGGTTTAGAGATTATTTATATATCCCATTAGGAGGAAGTAAAGGCGGACTTTGGATGAAAATCAGAAACACATTCATCATTTTTGTTGTGAGTGGTTTTTGGCACGGTGCAAATTGGACATACTTAGCTTGGGGCTTCATAAATGCAGTTTATTTCCTGCCATTGCTTCTTTCAAATAGTAATCGAAATAACATGGACACAATTCAGCTCAAATTTAATTTTGATTCTGTAAAAGTGTTTTTAAGCATACTTTACACCTTTGCATTAACTTGTATTGCGTGGGTATTTTTTAGAGCTAAAACAATTACAGATGCGGTTTTATATTTAAAGCGAATTATTACCAGTAAAGATTTTAGTTTTCAGTATCTAGACAACGAACGCTACAGTTATGAACTGCTGCTTATGATTGGAATATTTGTTTTAATCGAATGGAATAATCGCAGCAAAGTAGAACCACTTTCTGGAAAATGGAGCACCTTAAAAGTAGCTTTGGCAATCTTAGCTATTATGGCTTTTGGAACTTTTTCAGATTATAAAGAATTTATATATTTTCAGTTTTAATGAAAAAGTTTTTAATTTATATAGCTAAAATTAGTGTAGTAACTGTTTTAATAGCATTTCTATTAGATGGCTTGTATACCTATATTTTTATGCATTCTAATAACAGAGGAAAAATTGAGAAGGTTTTTAATTCAAAAGCCCAGGAATACGATGTTGTTTTTTTAGGATCTTCAAGAGCGAATAATCATTTTGTGGCACAAATGTTTGAAGACAAAGGACTAAAAGCATTCAATTACGGAATGAGCGGCGGGCATTTATTTGAAGCTTCTTTGATGTTAAAATTGATGATTGAAAGAAAATACGAAATCAAAAATGTCATTCTCGAAGCCGATTTGAATCTTTCAAATGAACATCAGGCTGAAGGGATTTCTGCAAGATTCCTGCCTTATATTCATAATTCAGAAGTGATAAAAGATCATTTCTCAAATGAAGCAGATTTTAATGAACTCTATTATATTCCTTTTTATAGATATATTAAATATGATGGCAAAATAGGATTTAGAGAAACTTTTTTTATTTCAATTGATAAAAAAACAAATGCTTTAGATAATTTGGGTTACTATCCTTTGGTAAAGCATAAAAATGGCAATATGAAAAATAATATTGTCAATTTAAACCCATTAAAACACAATAAATATTACGAAGAAATTAAAAACCTTTGTAAAGCACATAATATTAATTTCATTCCGGTTATGACCCCAATGTGTGAAAATACTACTGGAATGAATTATTTTGAAAAAGTCAAAAAGGTTTATCCGGAAATTCATAATTATGAAAATATAGTAATAGAAGATAAATACTTTTCTTCTTGTGGGCACATGAATGATGCTGGCGCAAAAATATTTACGGCAAGAATTTTAAAAGATTTTTTCAACAAATAAAATGACAAAAAATAAGATTTTATTATTGTTCCCGGATGGTGTTGGAATTAGAAATTATCTCTTTTCTAATACATTCAATAATTATAGATCAGAAGATTTAATCCTGTTTCATAGTTTTGATCCCCAAACCATAACTTCAATTAAGGAAGATTCTTCGATTGTTGATGATATTGTAATTCCAATTTATAAAGAATCTGCAAAAGAAAAATTTTTAAGAGAGTTAATTTGTCTTTCAAGATTACATTATAATAATTCTAAAGTTAACAATCTAACTTTGCTAACCAATTGGAATTGGAAACAAAAAGGACTGTCAAAAAAGATATTCTACAAAGTAATAGAACTTTCATCTATCTTTTTTAAAGCTTATTCAAGTATCTTAAAACTTGAAAAAATGTATCAGAAAGCTATTCGTCAAAATCCTTTTTACTATCAAGTAAAAAATATTTTGAGCGACACAAAAGTAAGTCATTTATTCTGTTCACATCAAAGAGCACTAAATGCTGCAACGATTTTTGCCGCAGCGACTGATTTGGGAATTAAAACCAGTACCGTAATTTATTCATGGGATAATTTGCCAAAAGCTCGTTTAGCTTTGCGAGCAGATAATTACTTAGTTTGGTCTGATTATATGAAAAATGAATTAAAAGAATTCTATTCTGAAATTCCAGCAGAAAATATTCATATAACAGGAACTCCACAGTTTGAGTTTTATGATGAACCAAAAAATATAATTGATAAAGAAATTTTCTATGAGAAATATAATTTAGATTTAAACAAAAGAATTATTTGCTTTTCTGGAGATGACACTAAAACTTCACCAGACGATCCAAGTTATTTGAAAGATATAGCCGAGGAAATTATCAAGGCAAATTTGCAGAATGAATATCAAATTTTATTAAGAAGATGCCCGGTTGATTTCTCAGGAAGATTTGATAAGATCGTAGACCAATATAAAGATTTAATTAAAGAAGCACCGCCCTTATGGTATTTCAGTAAATCAAAAGAATGGAATACAGTTTATCCAACTTTTGAAGATGTAAAGTTATTAGTAAGTACGGCATTTTATTCTGACATTGTTGTGAATGTTGGATCTACAATGGCTTTTGATTTTGCAATGTTTAATAAACCCTGCATATTTATTAATTATGATCAGCCAAATAAAAATGTAAAAGATTGGTCTGTAAAAACAATTTATCAATTTCAACATTTTAGAAGTATGCCAAATAAAAAATCAATTATTTGGTTAAATAGTAAAGATGAAATTGCTCAAAAAGTTGTCATGCAGACGAATAATAATCTTGATATGGTTAATTGGAAAGAAATAATACTTGGAGATTATAAAAATGCATCTAATAATATTCGGAAAATAATAGATTAGGTAAATATGCACATCTGTTTTATAACTAACGAATTTCCAAAAGAAGGTTTTCCACATGGAGGAATTGGCAGCTTTGTTAAAACGCTGGCAATTTCGTTGGTTAAAAAAGGTTTTCAAATATCAGTTATCGGAATTAACTATACTCCAAATAATGAATCTGAAATTGTAGAAGGAATAAATATTTATAGATTAAAAAAAAGCACCATAAAAGGATTTTCCTGGTATTTTAATTCGAAGGTAGTTAATGAAAAAATAAAGCAGCTTCATAAAGAAAACCCGATACATATCATTGAATCTGCAGAACTTGGACTTGCTTTCCTCTCTAAAATAAAAGATATAAAACATATCATTCGTTTGCATGGAGGCCATCATTTTTTTGCTGAAAGTGAAAACAGGAAAATCAATAAATGGAAAGGATTTCAGGAAAAAAGATCTTTTAGTAAAGCAGATGCTTTTATTGCCGTTTCTCAATTTGTAAAAAAACATACCGAACAATATTTAAGTTACAATAACAAACCAATAGCCTATATAAGTAATCCTATTAATACAGATTTTTTTACGCCAATAGGCAAAAATCAATCTGATAACAAGATTGTTTTTGCAGGAACAGTTTGTGAAAAAAAAGGAATTAGACAATTGATCCAAGCCTTCCCATTTGTAAAAAAAGAAATTCCTGATGCTGTATTAGAAATTTATGGTCGTGACTGGTTTTTTCCAGATGGAACATCATATATTAAGATGTTGAAAGAAAAAGAATTGCCAAAAATAGAAAAAGCAGCAGCAGATGTTTATTTTAAAGGCGCAATTTCATTTAATGATATTCCCAATGCATATTCGCAAGCTGCAGTATGTGTATTTCCATCACATATGGAAACACAAGGTTTAGTTGCACCAGAAGCAATGTCTATGGAAAAAGCCGTTGTTTTTACAAAACTAGGGCCAGGACCCGAAGCTGTGGAAGATTATAAAACCGGATTATTATGTGATCCTTATAATCCAAAAGATATAGCTGAAAAAATTATTTGGTTTCTTTCAAACAAAGAAGAAAAAGAAATAATAGAAAAATCAGCAAGAAAATTTGTGGTTCAAAAATATGGACTGAATACTATTATTGATCAAAATATTGTTTTTTATACATCACTAATTAAATCTGAAGACTAAAAAAATCAAAAGATGAATTTATTTCAACTCATAAAATCAGATTACAGGAAATATAAAAAATATGGAGGCAGTTTCTTTGGGATTATATTTTTAACTCAGGGATTTTGGGCTATTTTTCAATATAGAATTGCTCATTTTATTTATTCAAAAATAAAGTGGCAACCATTTCGATTTTTAGGGTTGTTCATGATGCTTATCAATCAAAAATTTATTGAAATTGTAACGGGGATATCAATTTCGGCATCTTCAAAAATTGGACATTCATTTTATATTGGACATTTTGGAGGCATTATTATTAATGCAAATGCGATTATAGGTAATAATTGTAATATTTCTCAGGGAGTAACAATTGGTGTGTCTGGGCGCGGTGAAAAAAGAGGAGTTCCTGTGATTGGTGATGAAGTGTATATTGGAGCAAATGCAGTTGTAACTGGAAATATTAATATCGGAAACGGAGTTTTAATTGGAGCTTGTTCTATGGTAAATACTTCTGTTGAAGATAATTCGGTAGTTTTGGGAGTTCCTGCAGTTATAATATCTCAAAACGGATCTAAAGGTTACATTTAATGAAGTTACTAATTCTTTCCTCGGCTCCATTTATATTTAAAGATGGAAAATGCTATGCTTACAGTCCTTATGTAAAAGAATTAGTAATTTGGGAAAAATATGCAGATGAAATTGCTTTTTGCTGTCCGGTATGGAAAAATGAGAATGGATTATTGATTGATGAAATTCCCTTCAAATTCAGTAAACACTATAAATTAATTGACTTTAATTTAAATAGTTTCAGTAATATCATAAGAAGCTTTTTTTGCTCTATCCTAAATACGCTGATTATCTTTAAAGCGATGTATAATGCAGATCACATTCATTTGCGATGTCCGGGAAATATTGGTTTGCTGGGAAGTTTTGTTCAGATCTTTTTTCCAAGCAAAATAAAATCTGCAAAATATGCGGGAAATTGGGATCCAAAAAGTAAACAACCCTGGACATATAAACTGCAAAAGAAAATCTTAAGCAATACATTCTTTACCAAAAATATTCAAATTCTGGTTTACGGAGATTGGGAGAATCAGTCTAAAAATGTAAAACCTTTTTTTACGGCTACTTATTCAGAATCTGAAAAAGAAACAGTTGAAAAAAGGACTATTGATTCAGGGATAGAATTTATTTTTGTTGGAAGTTTAGTTGAAGGTAAAAATCCAGTTTATGCCATAAAACTAGTTCAAAAATTAGCCGAAAGCGGAAAAAACGTAGCTTTGAATTTGTACGGAAATGGTAATGAAAAGGCTTCTTTAGAAAAGTATATCAAAGAAAATAAACTTGGAAATTTTGTTTTCCTGCATGGAAATCAAAATGGTGAAACATTGAAAAACGCTTACAAAAAAAGTCATTTCGTTATCTTGCCATCAAAAAGCGAAGGATGGCCAAAAGCAATTGCAGAAGGAATGTTTTGGGGATGTGTTCCTATTGCCACAAAAGTTTCATGCATTCCTTTTATGTTAGATTTTGGTATTCGCGGCATTTTATTAGAAATGAATATAGAAAAAGATATTTCCCGAATACTAGATATTTTAGAACAGCAAAATGTCTTTGACATTAAAAGCAAGTTATCGACACATTGGTCACAAAAATATACAACTGATCTATTTGAATCAGAAATAGAAAAAATACTAAAACCTTGAAACATACAGTAAAAACCAAAATATTTAAAACAATTTCTTTATTGCCAGATCGCTTAGGATATTTTTTATATCACTTTTTGCAGAACATTGGAAGTAAAATAACCCTTGAAAATAAAATTCAGTCTACAAACAATACTTTTGAAACTGTAAAAAGAATTTTGTTAAAAAATGATATTACGCTTCAGAATTCGAAAATTACAGAATTAGGATCGGGATGGGTTCCTGTTTTTCCGTATCAATTAATTTTTGAAGGAAATGCAAAATGTGTTGATACATATGATATAAATGAACATTACAATGAAAAAGAAATTTTAAAGCTCAATGAATATTTTAGTAAACAATACGATTTTAAAACAAATGAAAAAAAGAAATATTCTTTAGCAAAAGGAGTTAACTATTTTCCTAAAACAGATATTTGTGATGGAAATTTAAAAGGCATAAATTTAGTATTATCCAGATTTGTTCTGGAACATGTTCCTCCAAATGAAATTATTAAAATTCATGATTTTCTTTATTCCAATTTAGAATCCGGAAGTCATATTTTGCATTTAATTTCTCCAAGCGACCACCGTGCATATAGTGATTCATCACTTTCATTACAAGATTTTTTAAAGTACAGCGAAGAAGAGTGGAACAATATTCAAACTAAATTTGATTATCACAATAGATTGAGACTTCCTCAATATTTAGAGATTTTTAAAGATAAATTTGAAATACTTTTTTTTGAGCATGATAAAATAAATGTGGAATCGAAGAGCTTTAAAAAATTTAAAGAATTAAAGATTCATAAGGATTTTCAAAAATATAGTGATCAGGAATTAATGGCTGGAAGTATCAATATTTTGCTGAAGAAAAAGTAAATGAGAATCATTCAAATTATAGATTCACTTGAAGCGGGCGGTGCAGAAAAAATGGCCGTTAATTATGCGAATGCTTTATCTAAAAAAATAGAGTTTTCAGGATTAATTGCAACTCGAAAACAAGGATTGCTTTTAGAACAAATTAATAGTAATGTCGATTATTTATTTTTAGATAAAAAAAAGCGAATTGATTTTAAGTCTATATTTCAGCTGAGAAATTATGTAAAAAAGAATAAAGTAGATTTTATTCACGCTCACAGTTCTTCTTTTTTTATTGCTGTTTTAGTGAAATTGATTTTTTTTAAAGTTAAAATAATATGGCATGATCATTATGGGATTTCGCAAGATTTAAAATCAAGAAAAAATTTAAGTTTAAAATTTGGATCCCTTTTTTTTACTGGAATTATCTCAGTTAATTCAGCACTAAAAGAATGGGCTCAGGATTATTTGTGGTGTAAAAAGGTTATTTATTTGCCAAATTTTATTGAAGATGATGTTAATTTAAATGCTGAGGCTTCTTTAAAAGGATTAGACGGAAAACGAATTGTCTGCGTAGCAAATCTTCGGCCTCAAAAAAATCACGAACTTTTGATTAACGCGGCAAATATAATTCGAAATAAATTTCCTGACTGGACTTTTCATTTAATCGGAAAAAATTTTGAAGACACACATTCTCAAGGCTTGAAGAATAAAGTCAAAGATTTAAAACTTACAGAGAATGTCTTTTTTTATGGAACAACTAATAATGTTGCTTCAGTTTTAAAACAATGTGAGATTGCAGTACTTTCATCACTTTCAGAAGGGCTTCCATTGGCCTTATTAGAGTATGGGTTATATAAAATGCCCGTTGTAGCAACAAACGTTGGCGAAATATCAAAAATAATTACTTCGGAAGATATAGGATTAATTGTCCCGTCAAATGATTTGCAACAATTTACAAATGCAATCCAAAAATTAATTGAAGATGATATTTATAGAAAAGCAATAGGTTTAGAACTAAATAAAGTAATAAAACTAAATTACAGCGAAGAATCAGTTATTGAAAAGTATATTTCATGGTTGAATTCTTTAATTAACTTTGTCGTCTAAAGTTTATAATGAAAAACAATAAAATTCCATATATCTCTCTGCTTATATTACATGCAATAATTGCAATAGTAGTTTTTGTGATACCTTTTTTGTCAAAAATCTATGCATTATTAATTCCAGTAATTGGTTTTTTTATAGTGTATCGAAGCAAAAATAAAAATAATGAGGCACTTTTAGTTGCAGCTTATTTAGTTGGAGTAGAAGTTTTTTTACGAATGACAGGAGGTAATTTTAATAATGAATATGTAAAAGTAGCTGTTATTTTTTTCATGTTAGTAGGAATGATATATAGCAATTTTTCATCAAATGCATTTATTTATACATTCTTTTTGCTTTTATTGATTCCTGGAATTCTTGTAACAATGGATGTGGCAGATTTTGATATGGATATAAAAAAAGCGCTGGTTTTTAATTTATCAGGACCATTATGTTTATGCATATGTGCAATATATATGTTTAATAGGAGAATTGTTTTTTCTGATCTGCAAAATATTGTATTAGCGATGGGAATTCCCATTATAACAACCACCGTTTATTTGTTTTTATATAATCCAAGTGTAAAAGATGTCGTTACCGGTACTCAATCCAATTTTGAAACTTCAGGAGGATTTGGCCCGAATCAGGTTTCTACAATCTTAGGCTTAGGGATGTTTGTTTTCTTTTCGCAATTGGTTTTGTTTTCAAAATCAAAAAAAGAAATGATTATAAATGGGGTTTTGCTAATTTGTATTAGTTATAGGGCGATAGTCACTTTTTCCAGAGGAGGTGTTATTGCAGGAATAATAATGATCATTTGCTTATTAATTCTGCTCTACTATTTTTCTAATTCAATGGGTAAAAATAAAATAGGTCTGATTTTTATTTTGATGGGTTTCCTTGCATTGGGAATTTGGAGCTATACCTCACTTCAGACGAGAGGAATGATAGAGAAAAGATACGCTAATAAGGATGCCAAAGGGAGGGAGAAAAAAGACCGATTAGGAGGTAGAGAAGCTATCATAGATGCAGATCTTAAATTATTTCTTGATAATCCAATTTTAGGTGTTGGAGCAGGAATGGGAAAAGAATTAAGAAAAGATTCATTAGGAGAAGAAGTAGCCGCTCATAATGAAATTTCCCGTATGTTAAGTGAACATGGTTTATTTGGCATAATTGGTTTATTAATGCTTTTAATAGTACCTTTTGTATTGTATATAAATAATCGACAGCATCTCTATTTTTTATCCTTTTATCTTTTTTGGCTGTTAACAATAAATCATGCAGCTATGAGAACTGCGGCACCTGCATTTGTTTATGCGCTTACACTTCTTTCGGTTCAAATTAAATTACCAACAAAAACACAAAGTTAAGAGTGTAGTTTGGTTTTTTATAATACATTTGCCCTAAGTTTAAGCCCCTAAACCTACCATAATATGCGTTCAACTAATAAAATGCATTTTGAAATTTCAGAACGAAAAGTTTTGCTTTTTGCTTTTGATGCAGTTTTTGTTTTGTCTGCATTATATTTCTTAAATGTTTTTTTTAATTATCACTATTTTGCTTTCGAAATTCAGACTGTTTATCGACCTATAATCCTTGTTGGGTATTTATATATTTTTGGAACAATTTTCGAAATGTATAATCTGCAGGTTGCAAGTAACCAGTTTCAAATACTTAAAAGTGTTGTTCTTTCAGTATCTTCAACAGTCTTAGTATATCTTCTTACACCGGTTTTGTCACCAGGATTGCCAAAGCAGAGGCTGGTAATATTAATCTTTTATCTCACATTAGTTTTTACAGTTCTATTATGGCGTTCCTTTTATGCATTATTTCTGGCATCACATCGTTTCTCTCAAAATGTGGTTTTGATATGTGATCAGGATCAGGTCGAAGAATTGGTTTTGGGATTAGAAAACGTTGATCCGCATTATAAAATTATCGGATTTGTCAATTCTGATTCTCTTTCTACAACAAATTCTGATTTTCATTATGTAAAAGAAATTGATAAAAGTGAATTAGAAGATTTTGTAATCAAAAACAGTGTTTCTGAAATTGTAATTGCCTCTCAAAAAACTGATGGAATCACTGCCGATTTATACCAGCAATTACTTCATTTACTAGAATCCGGAAATGTTATTAGAGAATATACGCAGGTTTATGAAAGTAAAACACAGCGTATTCCTGTACATTATATAGCTCGCGATTTTTATCGTTTCTTTCCTTTTAGCCGTAGTAATAACAATAAATTGTATTTGTTTTTAATACGTTTCATAGAACTCTTGTTTTCTATTACAGGTTTAATAATCTGTATGGTTTTTATTCCCTTTATTTTTATCGCCAATCTTATCGGAAACAAAGGCCGTCTTTTTTATACGCAAGATCGTGTTGGAAAAAATGGCAATGTTTTTAAGATTTATAAATTCAGAACCATGATTGAAGCTTCTGAAACAAACGGTGCCGTTTTTGCCGTTTTTAATGATAAAAGAATCACACCCTTTGGCAAATTCATGCGTAAATCCAGAATAGACGAATTACCGCAATTTTATAATGTTTTAAAAGGCGATATGGCTGTAATAGGCCCAAGACCCGAAAGACCATTTTTTGTGGAGGAAATAGCCAGAGTAATGCCTTTTTACGAAACTCGACATGTAATAAAACCCGGACTTACCGGCTGGGCACAGGTAAATTATTCATACGGAGAATCGATTGATGAAAGTTTGATAAAACTACAATACGATTTATACTACATCAAACATAGAAGTGTTTTCCTTGATTTAAGTATTACTTTTAAAACAATTACGACGGTTTTATTTTACAGAGGCCAATAAATATTAGATTATTATTGGTATACGTTTTACGTTTCGTATCACAACCCTTACCAAGACAAAACCACTTGTAATTATCATTGGCAGTACAATTAAAAAATGCGCCTTATTGATCATAAATAAGCTGTAAACAACTAGAAAGATTAAATGTAAAACAGCAAACCTATAAGTCCATCTTTTGTTTTTTGCAATCGAAAAGAAAATCAAAAGCAGCAAAAGCGGACTAAACAATAACACATTATAATTCATCGCCAGTTCTTGGTGAAAAGAATAAAATCCAACCGAAACAAAAAAGATTCCCATTAAAGAGAAAATCAAAAGATAGATTTTGTCTACAACTTTATTGTGTACAACAACCACAAACCCTAAAATAAACAAATAAGTATAAATGTTATTCCACCAAGAAGTTGGAGTTTCTTTTTCAAAGCTTAAAAGTGTTTTACTTTTTCCTGCTAAAAGATGACCTTGAAAAGTCGTTTCGTCTAAACTATTTTTTAAGTCGAAAGGAAGAAAAATTCTGGTAGCCAATTGGTCAACTTTAGTTCCAAAAATAATACTCGTCCCTAATTGATCATAAAAATGTCCTTTAAAATAAGGAAACAAAACAGAGCGATAAGTTTTATCAGTATCATTCTTTTTTACAATTACATTTCCGCCTAAAGTTGAATTGATAATATCAACAACCATCGATGTACAATTTTTATCAATAAACTTATAAGTGTAGTAACGTTCTTCAGATAATAAAACAGTATTTAATTTATCAAAAAGCTTTTGTTTTAATTCAGGAGAAAGAAGCAATTCCTGCTCAAAAACACTTCTTTTTTCATAAGTGTAATCATTTATAAAATCTGCAAACGAATGAGCAACTACAAAATACTGCAAGTCACCTTTTGTAAATTTAGCAACAAAATTTGGCGTTCTAAAATCAAAAGCACCGTAATTGTAAACTACGTCAAGATTGTTTATTGGGTCTGCAACACGAATCGCAGTATGTCCAAAATAAGAATACGTTTCATTTCCTAATCCGCAGGTAATGACACTTATTTTGGCATATTTTGATAATGGGATATTTTGAGCAAAGCCAATGGTAAAACTTAGTAATAATAGTAAACTAAAAAGTGTTTTTTGTAAAAGGACTTTTTTCATAATTTAAAATTTTAAGAAGTTTATTATCTAAAAATACCAAGATCAACTTTTATAGAAAAAATATTCGAATACAAAGCAGCACTTTGATTTCCTAAATCAGTCAAAGCATAATCAATTTGAATGCCTTTGTATTTAAAACCAAGACCAATATTAGGCTGAAAACTTAATTTTTCAGTATTATCCAACTGCATCACATTTTGAAAATTTCCAGCTCCGGCTCTTAAAAAAACAATATCTGTATAGCCAAATTCAAAACCAAGTGCAGGATCAACACTCACAACTTTAGACGAAATAATATCGTTTGTCTGCTCAAAACGCATGTTTAAATTTCCTGCTGCCAAAAGACTGTAATCATCATGAAATTCGAATTTTTTAGAAACTCCTAATTGTGCCTTTGGCAAAGTGATTTCAGTACTTTCTGGTAATTCATTGTTTTCTCCCGGAATCGCATTGGCGATTTTGGCATATTCTTCCTCATCAATATTCCAAACATTATAAGTTGTTGTAATATCGCGAAGCATTAATCCGAATTTCCAGTCATTATGTTCAAACTGAAGTCCGACATCAAAACCAAAACCCCATGAATTGGCAAATTTTCCAATCACTCTTCGAATGATTTTGGCATTTACACCATATTGAAATCCTTCAACAGGAAGTTTTCTTGCGTATGAAAAAGTAAAACCATAATCGGCAGTAGAAAATAGACGAATTCTGTTATAATCAATATTTCCCTGACTGTCGATTAATTGCGTCGTATCCATAATGTCATCGACACCAAAACGAATCATCGAAATTCCCCAGGCACTTCGATCATCAATAGGACTTGCGTACCCAATAAAGTCGTATTGCGCAATATTAGCAAAATAACTGGCGTGCATTAACGAAACTTGATGATCTTCCAGATGCGTTAAACCAGCCGGATTCCAGTAAACAGCATTCACATCATTTGTAGAAGCCGTCACAGCACTAGACATTCCTAACGCTGCCGCATCGACACCAATATTCATAAACTCATTCGAATATTTTCGAACGGTTTGTGCATATTGCGAAGTAAAACTCCAAAATAATAAAAACGCAGAAAGTTTTTTCAAAAGCTGTTTTTTTGCAGACTAATGCCTGTTTTTAATTTTCATCAAAAATATAATATTTTACCCATCTAATTTCTTCCTTTTTAGAAATATTGCGAAAGTTAAAATTTCAAATAAAAAACAATTGCGAAAACACGTTTTTCATGTGCATATTATGCTAAATTTGTTCTCCAAGATTATCAAAATTTATAAAACATGAATATCAAAAAACACATTCCGAATTTAATTACATTAATTAATCTTTTTTGTGGCTGCATTGCAATAGTTTTTATTTCTGAAGCCAACTACGAAATGGCTTTTTACATGGTTTGTTTAGGAATCTTTTTTGATTTTTTTGATGGTTTTTTCGCCAGATTATTCAAAGTTTCAAGCCCGCTTGGATTGCAGTTAGATTCTTTGGCAGATATGGTAACTAGCGGAGTTGCTCCAGGTTATGTTATGTACAGTTTGTTTACAAACAGCGCACACGAATTAGGAACAAATGCTTTTATTCCGTTTTTAGGATTTATCGTGACTTTAGGTTCTTGTTATCGTTTAGCTAATTTTAATATTGATACACGTCAGACAGATTCATTTATAGGATTGCCAACTCCGGCAAATTCACTTTTTATTTTAAGCCTTCCGTTGGTTTTAAAGTTTTCAGATTCTTTATTATTACTTGAAATCCTGACAAACCAATACGTTTTATTAGCAATCACTTTATGCAGTGCCTATATTTTGAATGCCGAAATCCCGTTGTTTTCTTTAAAAGTTAAGAAGTTTAATTTAAAAGATAATGCTTTACAGATCGTATTTCTTTTGATTTCTTTTGTTTTACTTTTATTATTCCATTTCGGAGCCGTTCCGTTAATCATCATTTTTTACGTTTTACTATCGATCGTAAATAATTTGTTTTTGAAAAAAAAGTAGTTTTATTCGAATGGCAAGAAAAACGACTTATCGTAAAACATATTCCAGAAAACCCGCAGGAAGATCATTGCTAAGTAGGCTTTTTCGATCTCTTTTATTAATTTTCTTTGCGCTTCTTTTCATTGGAATTGTTTATCATTATCGAAAAGGACTAGCTTATTATTTAGGATTTAGATCAGAAAAAGTTTTAGATGAAGATGAGGTAGACAAACATCTTTCTGATGTGAGAAATATTCGTGTTCTCGAAAATCACAAAGGAAAAGTGGTTGGAATTGATGTGTCTGAATTTCAAGGAAAAGTCGATTGGGATGAAGTTGAAATTCTGGACGAAAAATATCCTGTACAATTTGTATTCATTCGTGCAACTGCCGGAAACGATCGTGTTGATGGTCAGTTTAAACGTAATTGGGAAGGTGCTAAAGAAAATAAAATCATGCGCGGTGCATATCATTATTATCGTCCAAATGAAAACTCAATAGAACAGGCCAATCTTTTTATTAAAACCGTAAAGTTGCAAAAGGGAGATTTACCTCCGGTTTTAGATATAGAGAAATTACCAAAAAATCAGCCTTTGGACAGTTTAAAAAAAGGCTTAAAGCGTTGGTTAACTAAAGTAGAAAAACATTATCAGGTACGCCCGATAATTTATTCAGGAGAAAGATATTATTCTGATTTCTTAAAAGAAGAATTTGGAGAATATTTGTTTTGGATTGCCAATTACAATTTCTACAGAGAAAAAATCGAAGATGACTGGCTCTTTTGGCAGTTTACAGAAAAAGCTTCTCTGCCCGGAATTAAACATCGAGTTGATGTTAATATTTACAATGGCGATTTAGAACAATTGCAGTTTATTACTGTGGAGTAGTTTTCAGTCACAGTCGCAGTTTTCAGTTTGCCGAGAATGAAAATTGAGATTGAATACTTTTTAATGCTTATTTTGAAAATAAAAGCGCTAGTGGAATTAAGGCAATAAAAGCTAGAAAAATTAAAACTGAATAAGGATTCGCAAAATTTACCGTATATCCCATCCATTGAATTCTTTTTGGCGGAAGCAATCGTTTGTCTTTCGGATTATAATAAAAACATCCCAAATACCAATTGTTTGGATCTTTGTGCCAATTGTCGTAATCTTCCTGAGTTGGTTTTTCTGAATTCATCGTATTTTAGATTAGTGATCAGTGTTCAGTTTTTTAGTGTTCAGTCAAAAAACTGATTACTTAAAAAAAACTGAACACTGACCACTTTTTTTAAAACTCCAATTTCTTCTTACGAAGTTCGAAGTTTTGTCCAAGATAAACACGGCGAACCATTTCATCTTCAACCAATTCTTCAGGAACTCCTGCTTTCAGGATTCCTCCCTCAAACATTAAGTATGTTTTATCTGTAATTGCTAAAGTTTCCTGAACGTTGTGATCTGTAATCAGGATTCCGATATTTTTGTTTTTTAACTGCGCTACAATTCTCTGAATATCTTCAACTGCAACTGGGTCAACTCCGGCGAAAGGCTCATCCAATAAAATAAATTTTGGATCTGTTGCTAAGGCACGGGCAATTTCCGTACGACGACGTTCTCCTCCAGAAAGTAAATCTCCGCGGTTAGTGCGAATATGTTCTAAACTGAATTCTTCAATCAAACTTTCCATTTTAGCAATCTGCTCTTCTTTAGAAAGTTTAGTTAATTGTAAAACACTTAAAATATTATCTTCAATACTTAATTTTCTAAAAACAGAAGCTTCCTGTGCCAAATAACCAATTCCTTGCTGTGCACGTTTGTACATAGGATAATCGGTAATATTTAAATCGTCAAGATAAATGTTTCCTGAATTTGGTTTTACCAATCCTACGATCATATAAAAAGATGTTGTTTTTCCGGCACCATTCGGTCCCAAAAGTCCAACGATTTCTCCCTGATTTACTTCAACAGAAATTCCTTTTACAACACTTCGGCCTTTGTAAGTTTTTATTAAATTATCGGCTCTTAGCTTCATTTGGTTTAATTAGATAATGTGTCAATTTGATAATGAGATAATTGTATCTCCAATGGGCAAAATAAAGGAAAATAAATCAATAGAATAAATGAATTAACATATTGTCAAGAAATTATCTAATTGAATAATTATCAAATTATCTTATTTGCCTTGTTCTTCTAAAGCTTCCCAGAATTCGTAAGCTCTTCTTAAATGTGGAATTACGATTGTTCCTCCAACAAGAGTTGCGATTCCCATTGCTTCCATCATTTCTTCTTTAGAAACACCTTCTTTATAACTCGTTTCTAAATGGTATTTTACACAGTCGTCACAACGCAAAACTGTCGATGCAACTAAACCTAAAAGTTCTTTTGTTTTTACATCAAGAGCTCCTTCTGCATAAGCATTAGTGTCAAGGTTAAAAATTCGCTTTACAATTTTGTTATTGTCAGCTAATAGTTTTTCGTTCATTTTAGAACGATAGTCGTTAAATTCTTGAATTAATTCAGACATTTTCTTTTAATTTATTTCTATAAACAATCCTTGAAATCAGGATACTTACTTCGTAGATAAGTAACATTGGTATTGCAACAATAGTCTGGCTCACCACATCTGGCGGAGTCACAATTGCAGCAATAATTAAGATAATTACAACAGCATATTTCCAATATTTTCTTAAAAAATCAGGAGTTACTAATCCTAATTTAGTTAAGAAATAAATGATAATTGGCAGTTCAAAAAACAATCCGCTGGCCAGGATACTCGTTTTTACCATTCCCATGTAAGAGTCTAAAGTAAATTGGTTGATTACCATTTCACTGATAGAAAAAGTAGCAACGAAATTCACAGACATTGGTATTACCACATAATAACCAAATATTACTCCTAAAAAGAAAAGAAGTGAAGAAGTGAATATAAACACTTTAGCATTTTTTCTTTCTTTCTCATAAAGTGCAGGGCTGATAAATTTCCAAAGTTCCCATAAAATGTAAGGGAAACTTAAAATAAATCCAGCCAAAAGACACATCCAGACAAATATATTTACCTGCCCTTCCATTTCAGTATTTTGAATGATAAAGTTTAGTTTGGTAATGCAAATACTATCTGCAAAGCCTAATTGATGTGATAAATCACAAAACCAGACATAAGTAAAAAAACTAGGTCTTGTAGGTCCTAAAATAATTTGATCAAATAAATAATCACTGATAAAATAAGTAACAAATGCCATAATGCATATTGCAATTGTACTTCTAACTAATAACCATCTTAGTTCTTCAAGATGGTCTAAAAATGACATCTCGCCAAGGTTTTTCTTTGCCATTATACGATTCCTTCTTTTAAAATGTCATGTAAATGTAATACTCCTTTGTACTCGCCGTTGTCAGCCACGATAAGCTGTGTAATAGAAAAATCTTCTAAAATATTTAAAGCATCAACCGCCATAGTTTCTGAAGACACTAATTTAGGATTTTTAGACATAATATCTCTTGCAGTTAAATCCGCAATAGTATCTACGTCATTTAGCATTCTTCGGATGTCTCCATCTGTAATAATTCCGATAATTTTATTGTCTTCAATTACCGCAGTTACACCTAATCTTTTTTCAGAAATTTCGAAAATTGCTTTTTTGATTGAAGTATCTGGAGAAACAGCTGGTTTTAACGAATGCTCGATCATATCTTTTACACGAAGCAAAAGTTTTTTTCCTAAAGCACCTCCCGGATGATAAACCGCAAAATCCTCTGGTTTAAAATCGCGCATTTCCATTAAACAAACTGCAAGGGCGTCGCCCATTACAAGTTGTGCTGTTGTACTGTTTGTTGGTGCTAAATTTATAGGACAGGCTTCTGTGTCAACTGTTGTGTTTAAAACATAATCAGAACCTTTAGCTAAAAATGAAGTTACATTTCCGGTAATAGCAATTAAGGTATTCCCAAAACGTTTTAATAACGGAACCAAAACTTTGATCTCCGGACTGTTACCGCTTTTTGAAATACAGATAATGATATCGTCATTTTGTATCATTCCTAAATCACCGTGAATTGCTTCTGCAGCATGCAAAAACATTGAAGGTGTTCCTGTAGAGTTAAAAGTAGCCACCATTTTTTGAGCAATTATGGCGCTTTTTCCTATACCGGTAACGATCAATCGGCCTTTAGTTTCGTAAATACGTTGTGTTGCTTCGAAGAAATTTTCGTCCAGAAAATCAATTAACTTTATAATTGCTTCACTTTCAGAGAGTATGGTTTTTTTGGCGATTGCCAGTATATTTTCTTTTGAGATCAAAACAGAATATTTAAAATTTGTATGTATAAAAGAAAGTTGTATCTTTATGTGTTGCAAATTTATACAAAAATATCCATTTAAATAAAGAATGAATTCAAACGAAATTGAAATACACAAGGAATTAAAGAAGTATTTCGGCTTTAGCCAATTTAAAGGCTTGCAGGAGCAAGTCATTACGAGTATTTTAGGTAAAACGAATACTTTCGTAATTATGCCTACGGGCGGCGGTAAGTCTCTTTGTTATCAATTACCCGCTTTAATTCAGGACGGAACAGCTATTGTTGTTTCTCCTTTAATTGCTTTGATGAAAAATCAGGTAGATGCGATTCGAAGCCTTTCTTCAGAAACCGGAATTGCGCATGTGCTGAATTCCTCTCTTACCAAAACAGAAATTGCACAAGTAAAAAAAGACATTAGTTCTGGTTTAACCAAACTTTTATATGTTGCTCCCGAATCTTTAACGAAAGAAGAATATGTAGCCTTTTTACAAAGTGTACCTATTTCTTTTGTTGCGATTGACGAAGCACACTGTATTTCAGAATGGGGACATGATTTTAGGCCGGAATACAGAAACCTGAGAAGTATTATTAAACAATTAGGTAAAGTGCCAATTATTGGTCTTACCGCTACTGCAACCCCAAAAGTTCAGGAAGATATTCTTAAAAATCTGGACATGTCTGATGCAAATACTTTTAAAGCATCATTTAACAGACCAAATTTATATTACGAAGTACGTACGAAAACCAAAAATATCGAATCAGATATTATTCGGTTTATCAAACAACATAAAGGCAAATCTGGAATTATTTATTGCTTAAGCCGTAAAAAAGTAGAATCGATTGCCGAAGTTTTACAAGTAAACGGAATCAGCGCGGTTCCTTACCACGCAGGTTTAGATGCAAAAACGAGAGCAAAACATCAGGATATGTTCCTTATGGAAGATGTTGATGTCGTTGTAGCAACAATCGCTTTCGGAATGGGAATCGATAAACCAGACGTTCGTTTTGTAATTCACCACGATATTCCAAAATCATTAGAAAGTTACTATCAGGAAACGGGTCGTGCCGGTCGTGATGGAGGAGAAGGACATTGTTTGGCTTATTACTCTTATAAAGATGTAGAAAAGTTAGAGAAATTCATGTCTGGAAAACCAGTTGCAGAACAGGAAATTGGTTTTGCCCTTTTACAGGAAGTTGTGGCTTACGCCGAAACCTCAATGTCGCGTAGAAAATTTCTTCTGCATTATTTCGGAGAAGAATTCGACAGCGAAACCGGAGAAGGTGCAGATATGGACGATAACGTTCGTAACCCAAAAAATAAAATTGAAGCTAAAGAGCAAGTGGTCAAATTACTTGAAATTGTTCGCGACACCAAACATATTTATAAATCAAAAGAAATCGTGTTCACTTTAATTGGCCGAATCAATGCGGTAATTAAAGCACACAAAACAGATATACAGCCTTATTTTGGTTCAGGTTCAGACCATGACGAAAAATACTGGATGGCTTTATTGAGACAAGTTCTCGTAACCGGATATTTATCAAAAGATATCGAAACATACGGTGTGATCAAAATTACACAAGAAGGTTTAGATTTTATCAAAAAACCGGTTTCATTTATGATGTCTGAAGATCATGAATACAGCGAAGCCGATGACGAAGCAATAGTAGCGTCAGCAAAATCAACTGGAACTGCCGATGAACTTTTAATGGGAATGCTGCGCGAACTTCGTAAAAAAGTAGCCAAAAAATTAGGCGTTCCTCCATTTGTTGTTTTTCAGGATCCTTCTCTTGAAGACATGGCTTTAAAATATCCTATAACATTACAAGAATTATATAATATTCATGGTGTTGGTGAAGGAAAAGCTAAAAAATATGGCGGTGAATTCGTCACGCTTATCAGCAGATATGTTGAAGACAACGACATTATTCGTCCAGACGATTTAGTTGTAAAATCTACCGGAGTAAACTCTGCGAATAAATTATACATCATTCAAAATATCGATAGAAAATTGCCATTGAGTGATATCGCTTCCGCAAAAGGATTAACGATGGATGCTTTAATCAAAGAAATGGAGCAAATCGTATATGCTGGAACAAAATTAAACATCAAATACTGGATTGACGATATGCTAGACGATGATCAGCAGGAAGAAATTCACGATTATTTCATGGAATCAGAATCAGATAAAATCGAAGATGCTTTAAAAGAATTCGACGGCGATTATGATATTGACGAATTACGATTAATGCGTATTAAATTTATTAGTGAGGTCGCTAATTAAATTCCAAATTCCAAAAATAATAGAATATTAAAAAATATAAATTCCAAATTCCAAGCAATCTAAAGCATTGGAATTTGGAATTTTTTTATTGGAATTTCTTCAAGTTTGGAATTTTACTCAGTATAAACTTCCCCGCGATGCGGTTTCAAAGCATCTCTTACCTGAATCATATTTTCATCAGTTACAACCACAAAAGCGATTGCCTGCATTTCATTTATGATTGTAAAACCCGTAATATTTAAAGGTAATTTTTCAATTGCGATATATTCTTTTAGGTGAATTTCGTGATGTTCTGCAGTTTTTGCAGCAACCGGACCACGGAAATCCCAAATCAGTTTTATTTTTCTAGACATTTTTTTATAGGTGCAAAGGTTCAAAGGAGCAAAGGTACAAAGGTTAGTTTTAAAAAAAGGTTCGATACTAAGGTTCTGAGTTTTTTTTCTGTAGAGACGCATTGCAGTGCGTCTAACTCTTAAAAGAAATCTTTTCTAATCCAAATAATCTGTGGCAAAAAAAGAACAAAGATCAGAAAGATGTTAAGTATAATCTGTTTAGATCTGTGTAAATCTGTGGCCAAATTTTGCACTAAACATAAAATCTCATTTCAAAATAGTACTTTTGCATCTTCTTTTCATAGAAAGAAAAGCTAATAGAATAAAAAAGATACAATGCCAAGAGAACTTTTACTTCAGGTAACGCCGGAAATTGCAGCAAACGAATCGCTGCTTAAAGATTATTTGTCTAAACAAATAAAAGTTTCTCCGCAGGAAATTCAGCATATTACCATTTTAAAACGTTCGATTGATGCGCGTCAAAAAGCGATTAAAATCAATTTGAAAGTTATTATATATTTAAAAGGAGAACCTTTTCAGGAAACTAAAATAGAACTTCCTGTTTATAAAGATGTTTCTTCTGCGCAGGAAGTCATTGTTGTTGGCGCAGGTCCGGCCGGACTTTTTGCTGCTTTGCAATTAATTGAATTAGGCTTAAAGCCCATTGTAATCGAACGCGGAAAAGATGTTCGCGGACGCCGACGTGATTTAAAAGCAATAAATCGTGAACATATCGTAAACGAAGATTCTAATTATTGTTTTGGAGAAGGCGGAGCCGGAACGTATTCTGATGGGAAATTATATACGCGTTCTAAAAAACGCGGCGATGTAACTAGAATTTTAGAACTTTTAGTAGCTTTTGGCGCTTCCGAAGATATTTTGGTTGAAGCGCATCCACATATCGGAACTAATAAACTTCCGAAAATTATTGAAGATATTCGAAATAAAATCATTGAGTTTGGTGGTCAGGTTTTGTTTGATACCAGAGTTACTGATATTTTGGTGAAGAATAATGAAGTTGAAGGAATCGTAACTCAAAACGGAGATAAGATCCTGGCTAATAAATTGATTTTAGCTACTGGACATTCGGCTCGTGATATTTTTGAATTATTGGATAAAAAGAAAATTTTAATCGAAGCCAAACCTTTTGCATTGGGAGTTCGTGCAGAACATTCGCAGGAATTAATTGATAGTATTCAATACAGTTGTGATTATCGTGGCGAACATTTGCCGCCAGCGCCATATTCAATTGTAAAACAAGTAAATGGACGCGGAATGTATTCATTCTGTATGTGTCCGGGGGGTGTAATTGCGCCTTGCGCGACAAGTCCGGGCGAAGTGGTTACAAACGGCTGGTCGCCATCTAAAAGAGATCAGGCAACGGCAAATTCCGGAATTGTGATTGAGTTGAAATTAGAAGATTTTAAACCTTTTGCAAAATTTGGTGCTTTGGCCGGAGTTGAATTCCAAAAAAGTATCGAACAAAAAGCGTGGCATTTGGCTGGAAGAACCCAAAAAGTTCCGGCTCAAAGAATGATCGATTTTACCCAAAATAAAGTTTCGGCTGATATTCCAAAAACATCTTATGTTCCGGGAACAACTTCGGTTGAAATGGGACAGGTTTTTCCGGGATTTTTATCACAGATTTTACGTGAAGGTTTCAAGGAATTTGGTAAATCAATGCGCGGTTATTTAACTAATGAAGCCATTTTACATGCCCCGGAAAGCAGAACTTCGTCGCCAGTTAGAATTCCGAGAGATGCTTATACTTTAGAGCATTTGCAGATAAAAGGTTTATATCCGTGTGGAGAAGGAGCGGGTTATGCGGGAGGAATTATTTCTGCAGCAATTGATGGTGAAAAATGTGCTTTAATGATTGCTGAATCTTTGAAGTAACTTGTCATTTGGCTTTCTAATTATTAAAATTTGTAATATATTTAGTTTTAATAATTATATGCCCAATGAAAAACTTTTTCTCCAATCTATTTAATAGAAATAACGATCCAAAATCGATTATTTCTTTTGATGTTATAGATCCAATTTATTCTTATTTATATAATGAAAAATCCAATCTTGAATTTAAAGTAAAAGGAATTCAGGATAATGTCTCTGTTAATTTATTTTATTTTCCCGGTTCATTAGATCATGAAGAGGTCCAATTGGAAATTAAAAAAGCAGGTTTCAATAATTCTTATGAAGTTTTAAATGAACTTTATAAAAAAATGAATATTGGTATTCTTTCTGATGAAATGATTCAGGAAGGATTAGAGTATGATTTTATACACATTCAGTTTTATTCTGAGCCTACTTCTGATGAAAAAAAGTTCTTTAAACGTTCCATAAAAAATTTCATTATCTTTTTTTGCGGTACGAATAGTTTAGAAATCAATGATTTTAAAATTCTGTATTCAGGAACACATTTCTTCGATTATACAAAAGGTTTGCTCGAAAGTGAGCTTTTAGATTTTAATAATCCAAAGAATGAAAGTCAGCAAATTGCAGTTAAAGATTTGAAAATAGTATTGCAGGGAATCTGCCAGTATTTAAATATTGAAATTCCGCAAAGTGTTGAACTTCCTTCATCAGAAAATTTAATAGAGAATGAAGAAGTTACAATAAAAACGTTTGAAGAGTTTGTCAAATTAGTTTCAAGAGAAAATATCGAAGATAAAGAACTTAAAAAGCTATCAAAAAAACTTTTCAAAAATTACCAAAAAGATTCTAGTGAATATCACACCATTGTTGAAGGACATTTTGATTTCTTCGAAAACATAAATGCTTGGAACAGCGACTGGAAATTTGATCCCGAAGATGCTGAGTATTTTATTTCTGAAATGATTGCTGAAGATTTGAATTTTGAATATCCAGAAGAGACTTATAGCCACGATTTGTTTCCATACATTCAATCGGCATTAGAAAAGCGTGGTTTTGAATTGATGAGTTATAATACAAATGGTGATAATTATTTGTTTTTTGTTGCTAATAAAGAAGATGTTGGCAGGATTTTAGAATTATCAGAATTGACTAAAATTGAGATTGATAAGTTGTAGAATTTGATAAATAATTCGGTGATGTGACATGTGTAGTCCCTACGGGACAAATGTGCAGTGTGTTTTCTTTTTTGTTACCGATATGAAATCTCTACGAGATATTATCCTGATAATTTATTCTTTTAATCAAAACTCCGTTAGGAGTTAAATATCGGTAGAAAAAGATATTTCAAAGGATTTCAAATGTCCCATAGGGACTATACATTTTTTACACACAAAATTAGGTTTTGCGTGAGGGATAGGAGCAAGCTACCGAAGTAGCGCGGATAGCCCGACAGCAATATAAAAAGGGGCGACTAAGCGTATTGCATAGTCAGCCCCTTTTTATATTGGTGGCACGCCCAGATTATTATTTACGGAATCAAAATAATTTTCCCGGTACTTTTTCTGCTTTCCAGAAAATCATGTGCCAGTTTTCCTTCTGATAATTTAAATGATGTTGGTTCAGAAAGTTTAATTTTTCCTTCAATAATCCAATTGAATAATTGTGTGGCACGTTTGATTCTTTCTTCTTTAGAATTTAAATAACTCCATAAATCGCCTCCGGTTAAAGTTTTCGAACCGTCCATTAACATTCTTGGGTCTACAGGTTCAGGATCGCCGCCCGCCATTCCGAAGAAAACAACTTGCCCGCATTCTTTTGTGACTTCGAAGCTTTCCTTTAAAGTACTTCCGATACTATCATAAACAGCATCAACACCATTTGAAACAACTTTAAAAACCTGTGATTTCCAATCGTCATTATAAAGAAAAACATGGTCTGCGCCTTGATCAAAACCAACTTTTGCTTTTTCAGCAGATGAGGTTAAGCCAATTACAGTTGCACCCAGAAGTTTGCTGATTTGTGTTAGAATCTGTCCAACACCGCCAGCAACTGCGTGAATTAAAACCGTTTCGCCTTTTGTAGTTTTATGACTGTCTGTTGCTAAATAATGTGCTGTTAAACCCTGTAATAAAACAGAAGCTGCAGTTTCAAACGAAATATTTTCGGGTAAGGGAAGAACGTGATTTATATTTACGGCAACCAATTCTGCATTGGCAAAAGGGGCATCGGCAAAAGCCACACGATCACCCACTTTATATTCAGGATGATTATTAGCATCTACAACAATTCCTGCGCCTTCGTAACCGGCGATAAAAGGCGGATTTCCTTTTAAATGATAATTTCCTTTTCGTCTGTAAACGTCAGCAAAATTTAATCCGATGGCTTTCATCTCGACTAAAATTTCATCGTTTTTTAATTGCGGATTTGGGATTTCGATATATTCTAAAACATTTGAATCTCCAAAAGTGGAGAAGGTAAGTGCTTTCATTTTTAATTAATTTAGAATACAAAGTACGGTAAAAATCAAAAAATAAGCCTCACTTAAAAAGTTAAATGAGGCTTATCGATTTCTTTTTTTTGCCACAGATTAAAAGGATTATTAAGATTTTTTAAGTTCGAAACTAAAATATAATCTGTGAAAATCCTTTTAATCTGTGGCAAAAAATAAATTATATCTTAGGAAATTTCATATCATTAAAAGTGCTTTTTTGTTTTGCCAAAGCTTCAACATCCTGCCATTTTCTTGGAGATTCTGCAGAAAGGTTTTCGTAGGAATCTTTTTTGATTAAAATGTCATCTTCGATGCGAACACCAATATTCCACCATTTTTTATCACACTTGCTGTTTGCCGGAATATAAATTCCAGGTTCAACTGTCAGAATCATGTTTTCTTTCAGCGTTCCCATATAATTTCCTTTGTCATGAACATCTAAACCAAGAAAGTGAGAACAACCGTGCGGGTAATAAATTCTGGCATCTTTAGGATCTGTAATAATGCCTAACTTAATTAATCCTGCGGCTACGACTTCTCTCGATCTTTTAGTTAAATCCTGAATTGGAGTTCCTTCTTTACAAAGTTTAAAAACTTCTTCCTGAGCATCATAAACGATTTGATAAATTGCTTTTTGCTCTTCGGTAAATTTTCCGTTTGCCGGAACTGTTCTTGTAACATCGGCAGAATAACCGTGGTATTCAGAGCCAACATCCATTAACAATAATTGATTGTCGATTTTTACGGCGTTGTTTTCTCCATAATGTAAAATACATCCGTTTGCTCCGGCACCAACAATTGGCGGATAACCTTCACCTTCGGCACCATATTTTCTGTGAATATAAGCGTGAATTCCATCGGCTTCGTTTTCACTCATATCCGGCCCAACTGCTTTCATCACTTCGTTATGTGCAACACATGAAAGCTTTACTGTTTTGCGCATTAATACCATTTCTTCGGGAGTTTTTATTTCGCGAAGTGAATTGGTGATATTAGTAAACAATGATACAGAAGCTTCATTTTCTTTTTCAATTCCAGCTTTAGTTTTGAAAGATTGTAATAAGGAATATAAGTTGTCGATATTTTTACTGCTTTCAACATCTGTTGGGATGTTGTCGTAAATGATTTTGTCGAATTTTTTAAAATCAATAGCAAAATCGTTGAAATCTTTTCCGTTGTAAACTGTTGTAAAGCCTAATTTAGATTTTGCGCCTTCAACTCCTAAACGTCTTCCTGTCCACATTTCTCTGTTGGCATTTCGTTCTCTCACAAACAGCACTTCATTGTATTTTTCGGTTCCCTGTTCTTCTTTAAAAATCAATAAAACGGCATCTGGTTCTTTATAGCCGGCCAAATAATACATATCTGGATTTGCGTGGTAATTGTAATTAACGTCTTTTGAAAAAACTCTTTCCGGATAAGAAAAAACTATAGCTACTGAATTAGCCGGCATTAGGTTTCTAAAAGCTTCGCGGCGGCCTTTGTGAAATTCTTTCGAAAGATAATCTGTTGGAAGGTTTTCTTGTGCCTGAATTTGGAATGCACTAATTAAGAAGGTAAAGAGTAAAAGAAATCGCTTCATTTTTTTGATTTTTTATTGATGATTTTTGGTTTTTTGAATGATGCAAATTACGAAAAAAATAGAATCACCTATTATAATTTAAGAGTTTGGTTGATAATGGTTTAAATAAAATGGCGTAAATTAGAGATCAGAATATTACAATTTGGCTGAAAGTGAAATAAACTTTTTTCGGCTAAAGTTTCTAAGAAGGCATGAATATTGAGAAAGAGATATTGCAGGATAATTTTAATCTTCAAAAAACAAAATATATTAATTTTTTAAAAGTAAATTTTATGAAAAAGTATACTATTGCAATCGTATCGGTTTTAACCTTATTAATAACTTCGTGTATGGCGTCAAAAGATACAAAAGGCACAGCTAATATTTATGATACAACTTGGGAATTAGAATATATTTCGGGGCCAAGAATTGCTTTTGAGGGATTGTATCCAAATAAAAAACCGCAGCTTACTTTTGATGAAAAAGAAAAAAGGGTTTATGGAAATAACGGATGTAACGGTTACAGTGCACCTTATACTTTAAATGGAAAATCTTTAAGCTTTGGAGAAGCAGGGCCAACTACAATGATGTTTTGTGAAGGCGGCGGAGAACAGCAATTTTTAAAGCAAATTAAAAATGTTACAAGCTATTCTATTGATAAAGATGGAAAACTAAATTTAATTCAGGACAAAATTCCGGTAATGCGATTTAAAAAAGTGGCTAAACAATAGTTTTAAAATCTATAATATAAGAAAAGGGGAAATGATTCATTTCCCCTTTTTTATTAACTGTTGTTTTGTTTCTTTTTCAGTTTGTCTTTAAAAACCTTTTCAAATTTTTCTATTTTAGGCTGAATCACCATTCTGCAATACGGCTGATTTTTATTGTTTGCATAATAATTTTGATGATAATCTTCGGCTTTATAAAAAGCTTTAAAAGGTTCGATTTTTGTCACAACCGGATTACTGTACACTTTTGCTTTGTTTAATTCGGCAATAATGCTTTCGGCAGCTTTTTTCTGTTCGGCATTTTTGTAGAAAATTACAGAACGGTACTGCGTTCCAACATCAGCGCCCTGACGGTTTAATGTTGTTGGGTCGTGAACAGTAAAAAAGACTTTAAAGATTTCATTAAGATCTGTTACGTTTTTGTCATACGTAATTTGTACAACTTCGGCGTGACCGGTTTCTCCCGTACAGACTTCCTCGTAAGATGGATTTACAGTTTTTCCTCCAGAAAATCCCGAAACAACAGATTTTACTCCGTCCAGATTTTCGTAAACAGCTTCAACGCACCAATAGCATCCTCCGCCAAGTGTAATAGTTTCGTAATCTGGTTTTCTATTTTGCGAAAAACCGCTTATTGATAAAGCAAAAAGGCAGATTAAAAGTATATTTTTCATTTGTATATTATTTATTATCAGGAATAAAATCAAGAGCAATCGAATTCATGCAGTAACGTTTTCCGGTTGGTTCTGGTCCGTCATCAAACAAGTGGCCTAAATGTCCGCCGCAGCGTCCGCAAAGCGCTTCGATTCTTTCCATTCCAAGTGAATTATCATTTTTATAAACCACACTTTTTTTGTTGTCTTGTTCAAAAAAACTAGGCCATCCGCAGCTGCTCGAAAATTTAGCGGTCGATCTAAAAAGTAAGTTTCCGCAAGAAGCGCAGTAGTAAGTTCCTTTTTCATCCGTGTTCCAGTATTTTCCGGTAAAAGGCCTTTCGGTATCTGCCTCACGCATTACGGCATACACATCTTCGGGCAAAACCTTTTTCCATTCGGCGTTGCTTACATTTAGTTTTGTCGTATCAGTGTTTGAATAATAAGGATTTCCGGGTTTACTTATTTTGTTTTCCATAGTAACCGTTTTTGCAGGTTCTTTTTTTGTGTTTTGTCCGCATGCCTGTAAAATAAAGAGCGGAATTAAAAAGCAAAGGCTAAAAATTAAGTTTTTCGATTTCATAAATTTTTGGATCATTTATCTGAATTTCAAAGATACGATGAGATTTTGCTTAGAAATGTCGCCTAAATTACAATTCAGATATATTTAAGTATGTTTTAACTTTTTATTATTTACGTAAAACCAACAGCTGTAGTTTTTATATCTTATTTTTAGTGGATTTTTGTTCTGAAATAAAACATAGATTGTTGTAAATCAAAATATTATAAAAAGTAATCAGTAGTTAAACTTTTCACAATGTTTTCTAGGATTTTATAGCCATTTCTTTTTTCGTATTTTTGTTTTATCAATACGCCTTATGACAGAAGAAAACGTAATATTAGTTAATCAAAACGATGAACAAATTGGCTTAATGCCAAAATTAGAAGCACACGAAAAAGCAGTTTTGCACCGTGCCTTTTCGGTTTTTATTTTAAACAACAAAAATGAAATTATGCTGCAGCAGCGTGCTCATCATAAATACCATTCTCCTTTACTGTGGACAAATACTTGCTGCAGTCATCAACGCGAAGGTGAAACGAACATTGAGGCAGGAAGCCGAAGATTATTTGAAGAAATGGGTTTTAAAGCAGAGTTAAAAGAGCTGTTTCATTTTATTTATAAAGCTCCTTTTGACAATGGTTTAACAGAGCATGAATTAGATCACGTTATGATTGGCTATTATAATGAAGAACCCAATATAAATCTGGATGAAGTAGAAGACTGGAAATGGATGAGTATTGAAGATGTTAAAGCAGATATTGAAAAACAGCCCGAAATTTATACCGTATGGTTTAAGATAATTTTTGATGAATTTGATCATTATCTCGAAGACCATAAATTATAACCAAACCAACCAAAGACCTAAATGAGAGTAACCATATCAAGAAAAGCGCATTTTAATGCTGCACATCGATTGCATAGGAAAGATTGGTCATTAGAAAAAAACAATGCCGTTTTTGGAAAATGCAATAATCCCAATTTTCATGGTCATAATTATGGTTTAACAGTAAGTGTTACAGGAAAAATTGACCCGGAAACTGGTTTTGTTTTAGATGTGAAAGTATTAGCGGATATTATACTGGAAGAAGTAGAAATTCCGTTTGATCACAAAAACCTGAATCTGGACGTTCCGGAATTTCAGGATTTGAATCCAACTGCAGAAAATATTGCGGTTGTGATATGGAATAAAATTAGAAAAAGAATTCAGCCCGATTTTGATTTAGAAATCGTGCTTTATGAAACAGACCGCAATTTTGTAACTTATAAAGGAGAATAATAAATGTCATTAAAAATAGGAGATATAGTTCCGAATTTTACTGCAAAAGATAGTCACGGAGAAGTTTTTGAAAGCAAAAGTGTTTTAGGACGAAAACCTTTAGTGATTTATTTTTACCCAAAAGATAATACACCAGGCTGTACAACAGAAGCTTGCAGCTTTAGAGATCAATACGAAGATTTTTCAGCATTAGGTGCAGAAGTAATTGGTATAAGTGCCGATAGTGTAAAATCGCATCATAAATTTGCTAATAAACATAATCTGCCATTCATTTTGCTTTCTGATCAGGATAAAAGATTGAGACAGCTTTTTGGTGTGAAAAATAATCTATTCGGACTTTTTCCGGGAAGAGTAACTTTTATTATTGACAGAAATGGAGTGGTTATTTATATTTTTGACAGTATGAATGCCGCAAAACATATTCCGAAAGCGCTGGAAATAATAAAAGAATTAGTATTGTAGATTTAGAAAATAGTATTACATCATTGTTTAATTAATAATAATATTAGCCGAAAAACTTAAAAAATTATGAAACCAGAAAAATTATATCCGCTTCAATTTGAACCAATCCTTAAAGAAAGAATATGGGGTGGAGAGAAATTAAAAACATTATTAAACAAACCAATCACTTCTAAAATTACTGGTGAAAGCTGGGAATTGTCTACAGTAGAAGACGATGTAAGTACTGTTGCTAACGGAGACTTAAAAGGAAAATCGTTAATGGAGCTTATTGATGAAACTCCAAATGAAATTTTAGGAACAAGAGTTTACGAGCGTTTCGGAAAACAATTTCCATTACTTTTTAAATATTTAGATGCACGCGAAGACCTTTCAATTCAGGTTCATCCTAACGATAAATTAGCAAAAGAACGTCATAATTCATTTGGTAAAACCGAAATGTGGTACGTAATGCAGGCTGATACTGATTCCAGAATTATTGTAGGTTTTAAAGAAAACTCCAGTAAAGAGGAATATTTAAAACATTTACATGATAATACATTAGTTTCTATTTTAGATGGTGTAAAGGCAAAAGCCGGAGACGTTTTCTTTTTAGAAACAGGAACGGTCCACGCAATTGGTGCCGGTTTAGTGGTTGCCGAAATTCAGCAGACATCTGATATTACGTATCGTTTATATGATTTTGATCGTGTAGATGCTCAGGGAAATAAAAGAGAACTTCATGTAGATTTAGCACTTGATGCAATTAACTACAATAAAGTCGATACACAAAAGAAATATGATACAAAAGCAAACACATCAAACGTAGTTGTTGATTGTCCTTATTTCACGACAAACCTTATTCCGTTAGAAGATAAAGTAGAAGTTTCTAAATCTGGAGAAACATTTACGGTTTATATGTGTATTGAGGGAAGTTTTGAAATAGAATACGACGGATTCAAACATACTTATATAAAAGGAGATACTGTTTTAGTTCCAGCTGCGATAAATGCATTTAATTTAAACGGAAAAGCTTCAATTTTAGAAATTTACATTTCATAGCACTTAATCTAAAGATTATGTGTATTTTTGCAGACGCAAATTAAAATTATAATAAAAATGGCAAACGTTAAGAATTTAAAGAAAGACATCAATTTTGTATTAGGAGATATTATTGAGGCAGTTTATTTGTTTGAGATGTCTACAACAGGAAATCCTACTCCGGAAACGAATGCTTTAATCGATGAAGCTATCGCTGCATTTGATACTTTGATTACAAAAGTTAACGCTAAAAACGTTGAAAATAAAAAAGCACACTTCAAACAAATCAATGTTGAATTAGAACAAACTGCTAATCAATTGATTGAAAAAATCAACGCATTGTAAGCAAAAAAAAGTGTAAAAAAGTGCAAATTTATTTTGGGAAAACGAAAAACCGCTTTATATTTGCACCCGTAATGAGGCCGATGTAGCTCAGCTGGCTAGAGCAGCTGATTTGTAATCAGCAGGTCGTGGGT